>NZDS01000057.1 GCA_002690215.1 Rhodospirillaceae bacterium
GCATGGCCGTCGGGCCGGGAAAATCGCGAGGCCCGGACTCCGGCATGATGCCGAGGCGGCGGGCCACCTCCTGGTAGGCTTCAGCGGCGCCACCCAGGTCGCGGCGAAAGCGGTCCTTGTCCATCTTCTCGTTGGTTTGCAGATCCCACAGCCGGCAATTGTCGGGGCTGATCTCGTCGGCCAGGATGGTGCGCTGCTCTTCGTTGTTGAAATAGCGGCCGAACTCCAATTTGAAGTCTACCAGCTTGATGCCGATGCCGAGAAAGACGCCGCAGAGAAAGTCGTTGATGCGCAGACTCATGGACATCATTTCGTCGATCTCGTGGGGAGCGGCCCAGCCGAAGGCGGTGATGTGTTCCTCGGTGATCAGGGGATCGCCCAGTTCGTCCGACTTGAGGCAGAACTCGACGATCGAACGTGGCAGGGCGGTGCCCTCGGCGATGCCCAGGCGCTCGGAAAACGAGCCCGCGGCGACGTTGCGCACGATCACCTCGATGGGGATGATTTCGACTTCTTTGACGAGCTGTTCGCGCATGTTGAGGCGGCGCACGAAATGGGTCGGGATGCCGATCTCACCGATGCGCATCATCAGGTATTCCGAGATGCGGTTGTTGAGCACGCCCTTGCCCGTGATGGTGCCCCGCTTCTGGTTGTTGAAGGCGCTGGCGTCGTCCTTGAAGTATTGCACCAGGGTGCCCGGCTCGGGCCCTTCGAACAGCACCTTGGCCTTGCCTTCATAGATCTGTCTGCGGCGCGACATGAAATTTGTCCGGATTGTCGTGACTGAGCGGTCGGGACTTGCCAGCGGCTTACCCGAGGCTGCGGGCGCCCTAGGCGGCCCGCGAAATGACGACCGGACCATAACCGAATTGAAGTCTCCGTACAATGATTTGCACCTGTCCCCACGGGGCCCCTTCGCGACTTCCGGAATACGGTTGATTCCGCCCCGATGAGGGGCTATTGATTCCGGCCCCTCCCGGGGCTATGCCTTGGGCCGCCGTATCATCGAGGGACTCGGGCCGAATGACCAGTTTCGACAAGCGCAAGAAAGCCCACGAGGCGAAATTCGCCCGTGATCAGGAATCCGAGTTCAAGGCCAACGCCCGGCGCAACAAGCTGCTGGGGCTGTGGGCAGCGGAGTTTCTCGGTCTGACCGGCAGCGATGCCGACGCCTACGCCCTCGAAGTAGTCAAGTCCGATTTCGACCGGCCCGGTGACGAGGACGTCTTCGAAAAGGTCTGGGCCGATCTCAGCCCTGCCAACGTCGACGTCTCGGAGCATCGCCTGCGCCGCCAGATGGAGGACCTGCTGGAAGAGGCGCGCGAGCAGATCGACAACGAGGGGGCGGCTTAGCCGGCCTCTTCACAGCTCCCCGAACACCCTTCGGAAAATACTGTCGACATGGGCGGTGTGATAGCCCAGGTCGAATAACGCCGCCAATTCGGCGGCCGGAAGTGATGCGCTGACGCGTTCGTCGGCTTCCAGCAATGTCAAAAAATCGGCGCCGACCTGCCATACCTGCATGGCGTTTTCCTGAACGATGCGATAGGCCTCTTCGCGGCTTGTGCCGGCTTGTGTGAGGGCCAGCAGGACACGCTGGGAATGGATCAGGCCGCGCAGGCGGTCGAGGTTCTCCTGCATGGCTTCGGGGTAGACCAGCAGCTTGTCGATCACTCCGGTCAGCCGGGCCAAGGCGAAGTCCAGCGTCACTGTAGCATCGGGCCCGAACATGCGTTCCACCGAGGAGTGCGAGATGTCGCGCTCGTGCCAAAGTGCCACGTTCTCCAGCGCCGGCACCACGGCGGCCCGGACCACACGGGCCAAACCGGTCAGGTTCTCGGTGAGGATCGGATTGCGCTTGTGGGGCATCGCCGAGGAGCCCTTCTGACCAGCCGAGAAGAACTCCTCCGCCTCGCGCACCTCGGTGCGTTGGAGGTGGCGAATCTCGGTGGCCAGGCGCTCGATCGAACTGGCGATGATGCCGAGCGTGGCAAACAGCGCGGCGTGGCGGTCGCGGGGAATNACCTGGGTCGANANCGNCTCNGGCGNNAGNCCCANNTTTNCTGCNACNTNNNCCTCGACCNNNGGNTCGATGTTGGCGAAAGTGCCGACGGCGCCGGAAATGGCGCAGGTGGCGATTTCGGCCCGGGCCGTTACCAGGCGCTGGCGGTTGCGTTCGAATTCGGCATAGGCCTGGGCCAGTTTGAGGCCGAAGGTCGTGGGCTCGGCGTGGATGCCGTGGCTGCGGCCTATGCAGACCGTGTCCTTGTGCTCGAAGGCGCGCCGCTTCAATACCGTCAGTAACTCGTCGAGATCGGCCAGCAGAATGTCGCAAGCGCGCGCGAGCTGTACGGCCAGGCAGGTGTCGAGGACGTCGGACGAGGTCATGCCCTGGTGAACGAAGCGGGCAGGTTCGCCAACGTGCTCTGCCAGGTTGGTCAGGAAGGCGATAACGTCGTGTTTGGTTTCGCGTTCGATCTCGTCGATGCGATCGATCTCGAAGGCGCCTTTTTGGCGCACGGCAGCTGCGGCTGCAGCCGGAATGACGCCCAATTCGGCCTGGGCCTCGCAGGCGTAGGTCTCGATATCGAGCCAGATTTGGAAGCGGCTTTCAGGCTCCCAGATGGCGACCATCTCGGGTCGGCTGTAACGCGTGATCATGGCGCCAGTTGCCTCTCCGCCAGTTCGACCCAGTAACGCACGCCAAGCGTCAGGATCTCGTCGTTGAAGTCGTAGCCGGCGTTGTGAACCATGCAAGTGCCCTCACCGTCGCCGTTGCCTATGAAGAGATAACACCCCGGCCGCTCCTGCAGCATGAAGGCGAAGTCCTCGGAGCCCATCAGCGGCGGCGTGTCGATGCTGACGTTGTCGGTCCCTGCCACGGCCCGGGCGGCGGCGATGGCGAATGCGGTTTCGTCGTCGCTGTTGATGGTTGCAGGATAGCCGCGCCTGTAAGTCAATTGGTGGCTGGCTCCGTGGGCCGCGCAAATTCCGGCGAGAACGCGCTCCATGCCGGCTTCGATCAGGTCCTGGACCGCCGGCTCCAGGCTGCGGGTGCAGCCGCGCAGCGTGACGCTGTCGGGAATCACGTTCCAGGTGTCGCCGGCCTTCAACTGCGTGACAGAGATGACGGCACCTTCCAAGGGATCGACGTTGCGCGAGACGATCGTTTGGAAGGCCTGCACGACCTGGGTTGCGGTGGTCACCGGATCGATACCGGTGTGCGGCATGGCGGCGTGGGTGCCGCGGCCGGTAATGACCGCCTCGAAGTTGTCGTAGGCCGCCATGATGGGGCCCTTGCGCACGGCGAAGCTGCCTACCGGCAATTCGGGCATATTGTGCATGCCGTAAACTTCGTCGACCGGGAAGCGCTTGAACAATCCCTCCTCGATCATCACGCGGGCGCCGCCTTCGTTTTCCTCGGCGGGCTGAAAAATGAAATGGATGGTGCCGTCGAACCTTTTGCTGCGCGCCAGGTGCTTGGCGGCGCCGAGCAGCATCGCCGTGTGACCGTCGTGGCCGCAAGCATGCATCGTGCCTTCGTTGACGGAGCGATGGGCGAAGTCGTTGGCCTCGGTGATCCGCAGGGCGTCCATGTCGGCGCGCAAGGCTATGGTGCGCGGGGAATTACCCACCCGCAGCGTGCCGACGACACCGGTGCCGGCCAGACCCCGATCGACCTCCAGGCCGAAGCTTTCGAGCTTTTCGCCGACGATCTTGGAAGTCCTGACCTCTTCGAAGGCCAGTTCGGGATGACGGTGGAAATCCCGACGCCATTCGATCAGTTCCTCGCGCATCGCTTCGACGGTTTCGTTGCTCTGAACGGCGTCGGGCATGTTGATACCTCGGAAATTCGGGACAGGTGGAGTGCTCGCCCCGAATTCCTAGCTTGCGCCACTACGGCCGTCAATCAGCGGCTTCAGTTTGCCGCCGCCAGAAGCTGGCCGACGGGGGCGAACCTGTCATCGTCGACGTGGTTCGGCTGGCGCGGTTGGGGCGCGACGGTGATCTCGACCCGCCGGTTGCCGGCCTCCCTGATGCCGTCGGACGTGGCGATGCGGGGCCGGCTCTCGCCGTGGGCGCTCAAGGCCAGACGTTGGCGGGGTATACCCAGATCGTTCAGTACCGCGCCGACGGCTGCGGCTCGCCGTTTCGAGAGCCGTGTGTTATGCGCCTCGCTGCCGGCGCGATCGGCATGGCCGGCGATGTCGAGGTTTGCCTGGACCTTTCTGGCCTCCCGGGCCAGGGGGGCCAAAGAGTCGAGATTGGCGGCATCGAGGTGCGCGCTGTCAAAGGCGAAATAGACCGTGTGCGAAGCGGCTTTGTCGAGCTTCTCCATGGCTGCCTGAAATCCCTTGCGACAGGCCGCGATGTGGTGACGTTGCCAGTTTTCCTGCTGCTGCTCGACCCAACAGTCGAAACGTGCCTGGGCCACGGCGGCAACTTTGGGCAGCCGCGTGCCGGCGCCATTTTGCAGGGCCTGGACAAGGCGCCGGCGCGCTTCGATCAGGCTTTGGGCCACTTGACCCGGCAGGTTCCATTTTTCCGGGTTCTCGGGTTCGACGGGATTTCCCGCTGCCGTTCGCAAACCCTTGGCGGCGAAATGGCGAGCGTCGGGCCAGTCGATCATTTTGTCCGCTTCGAATTGGGCAAAGGAAAGGTATTCGCGAGTCAAATGGCGCGTGAACTCGGAGCCTTTTGGTGTGGTCTCCTGCAAAGTCGTCAATTCCTGGGCGCAGGCGCCAAAAAAAAGTGCCGCCAGGGCGATGGCGAGCGGTCGCAATCCGGTCATCTCCGTCTCCTCGTGTTTTGTCCCGGAGACAGGATTAACTTCCGATGGTGGCGATTTGTCGGCGAATCATGGCGATCTTGCGGCGCCGGCGCGGTAATTGTGTGACCCCCAGGTTCTCCGTGCCGGTATCAGGTCGAATTTGTTGCCGAAGCTTGGGCGGAGGAGGGATCGAACAAATGGCCGCCACCGCGAACCGTGGTGATGAACCCGGGTCGTTTGGGGTCGTCCTCGATCTTACGCCGCAGTCGGCTGACCTGGACGGCCACAGGGGCGTAGGGTTGGCCTAGGGACATAACCATGGCAAAGATTCTGGTGATTGACGACGATGATTTGGTCAGGGCGATGCTCAAGCGCTCGCTGACTCAGGCCGGACATGAAGTCGTCGAAGCGGTTAGCAGCAATTAGGGATTGATAATATTTCGTTCCGATCAACCAGACATCATCATGCCGGACCGGGAAGGTATCGAAACCATCATGGACCTGCACCGGGAAGCCCCTGACGTTGGAATTATCGCTATTCCCGGAGGCGGCAGGGACGGCAACTACAGTTATTTGCCGTTGGCCGAGAAGCTCGGCGCCGTGCGTTCCTTCGAAAAACCCATTCGGCCGCCGGTATTGCTGGCGGCGATCGAAGAATTGCTCCACGGCGGCGATGATGCGGGCTAAGGCGGGTCAAGTTCGGTAAGGTTCGCCCGCCTACTCGCTCCAGCCAGGACGTGGCCGCTCATGCCCACAACGATGTTTCCCAGGTGTTCCTGTAACTTGGCCGTAACATTACGCCAAGCTTGGTTACAAATTAGCAGATTCCAGACATATATCCGTTACCTGCGTGTGCTTTCATGCTGCCGTACCGGGACGCACCAATGAGGACTCTATGGAACCCAATGGCGGCAAATACAAAGGCCAGGTGGCTCTTGGCATGTGTCTTTGCCGTGTTGGCGTTCGCCTCGTTTGTCGGTTCGGCTGGCGCGGTCCCGGCTAACGCCAACTACAACCGGGTAATCAACCTAGCGGGCAAGCAACGCATGTTGACGCAAAAGATGACCAAGGAATTTCTGCTCTTCGCCCTGGAGGTCGATCAGGCGAAGAACCTCAGGAGTCTGAGAGCGACCCGAAACCTTTTCGACCGCACTCTAAAGGGATTGCGTCATGGTGATCTCGAATTGGGTCTGCCGCCAACCAGGAAGCCCTCCATCATCAAATCGCTGGACAAGGTGAAACGATTGTGGAGCAAGTTTGATGCGGCGATCAGCGCGACGATCCGGTCCGGCGCCATCGACGGTAAGCAATTTACCTCGGTGGCACGGTTCAATTTGCCCTTGCTCGCAGCCATGGATGAGAGCGTCAATTCGTTCGAAGGCGATGCCAAAAAGCGTGGCGTGGACCCAGCTCTGGCCACGGCCATCAATATTTCCGGCCGTCAGCGCATGCTGACACAGAAGATGTCGAAAGAATTTCTGTTCATCGTTTACGGCTTTGAGGCGGACAAGAACCGAAAGCGTTTGAACGCGACTGTAGGTTTCTTCGAAAGGGCGCTGGACGGCTTGCTGGCCGGTGACGCGGAGATGGGATTGCCGCCGCCGCCAAGCAAGAAGATTGCGGCCCAGCTCGCGCGTGTGAAGCGGCATTGGAATTCGTTCTTGCCATTACTGGCAAAGGTAATCGAGGGCAGCACCGTGGCCGCTTCGGTGGTGCGGGAAGTGGCTGCCAGAAATCTCTCTTTGCTGCGCGCCATGAACAAGACGGTAAACATGTACGAGGCACTCTAGATGTTGGGTCATGCTCAAACTGGGTGCCGGATCCAACCCTATCCAACCTACCCCGGGCAAGTCATGAAATGGGTGCCGGGAAACACTTTGGGGATCTGAGATGGACGAACTACTTACAGAATTTTTGACCGAGACGAACGAGTCGCTCGAGGTCATCGACAATGAATTGGTTACGCTGGAGAAGAACCCGGACAGCCCGGATATCCTGGACAACATTTTCCGCCTGGTTCACACGATCAAAGGGACTTGCGGCTTTTTGGGCTTGCCGCGTCTTGAGAGCGTTGCGCATTCGGCTGAGAACGTTTTGGGCAAGGTGCGCGACGGCATCCTGCCGATCAGCGGCGACATCGTGACCATTGTGCTGGAGGCTCTGGATCGGCTGAAGTCGATTATGGCGGAGCTGGAGGCGACGGAGGCAGAGCCCGAGGGTGATGATCAGGAGCTGATCCATCGGCTTGACGCGGTGACCGTCAGGTTCTGGAGCTGATCAAGGACCCGCTGACGCACATGGTGCGGAACTCAGCGGACCACGGCCTTGAGATGCCGGCGGAACGG
>NZDS01000241.1 GCA_002690215.1 Rhodospirillaceae bacterium
CCTTTTTTATGTTTCTGACCAACTGGGAAAGAAGTGCACCCAGGTGCACCCATGGCCGTAAAAGCCTTGTTTTCCAGGTCGTTGCGGTGGGTGCACTTTGCGGTGCACTTCGCGATTCGGGTGCACTTCGAAGTGCACCCGTGGTGAGGCCGGCGAGGCCAAAGTGCACCCAGGTGCACCGTTTGGGTGCACTTTGACCGGCCCGATATCTTGACGAGAGCGACCATCAGAACCTCGGCTCCTTGCCCCGTGGGTGAATCGCGTTCGGATCCTGGAACGGCCTGTTGATGAAGTTGTCGGCCTCGCCGGAGCCGACCTGCTTGCCGTAGTTGTTGTCGGCAAACTCGTGGATGTGACCGATCCCATCCTCGGTCAGCTTCACCCCGGTGATGAACCGCCGGCCATGGCTTTCCTGATCTCCGAGCCCCGGCATGGCGCGACGGATGGCGGGGAACACCGTGCGACCGCCGAAGGGCTTGGCGTCCTGGCCGTACTCGGAGATCATCCAGCCGTTGAGCGAAGCCAGCAGATCGCGTCGGTCGACCATCATGGCGTCGGCCGGCTCCACGGCGCGGGCCAGCCAGGCGCCGATGGGGTTGTTGTCGTGCTCGAACATGCCGACCGCCTCGCGCAAGACCCGGGGCGGGTCGAAGTAGCGGCGCGCGGCCAGCCGGGCGTAACCGTCCAGCGCCCAGTTGAGGACACCACCCAGTTCGGCCTCGACCACCCGCTCGGAAATCGATTTATCCTCGGCCGCCGTCTCGTCGTGCTCGACGGTCATGGGCAGCACGATGGAGCGGTTGTAGACCGCGTGGGACAGGTCCCTGACCCGGGGCAGGTGGTTGGCGGTGAGGCAGACCGGGATGTCGAGGCGGCCCTCCCAGTTGTCCCTGTTCTTGCGCGGGATACTGACAGGCTCGCCGGTGACGATGACCTTGTAGCGCTCGGCGTCGAGGGTCTCGCCGCTGGAGACGGCGTCGTCGGCGATCCAGGCCGAAGCATGGATCAGGGGCTGCATGCCGAAGTGCTCCTCGAGGTCGCGGGCGCGCATGCCCGTGGCACGTCCGCCGATCAGGGCGCGCAGCACCAGGGCGAGCTGGGTCTTGCCGGTGCGAGAGGGGCCGTGGACGATCAGGCCCTTGGTCGTCTCCCTGCTCTTGGCGCGCACCATGGCGGCGCCGAACCACTCGGCCAGGGTGTCGATGACGGCCCGGCGCTCGGCCGGCTCCAGGTTGCCGAAGGCGCTGTCCAGGAAAGCGAGCCAGGTGGGGCACCCGGCCGCGGGATCGATGTCCGCCTCGATGCCGTAGGTGGCGTAATCGGTCTCCGCGTGATCGCGGACCTTGCGGGTCCTGGGGTCGATGACGCCGTTGCGGCAGACGATGGCGCCGGCGACGTCCCAGTCGATCCCCTCGCGCAGCAGGCCGGGGTGGTCCATGACGTAGCGCCAGGCGGCGTNCAGCAGNTGCGGCGAGGTCTTCCGGCCCATGGCCCGCACCACGCCCTGGATGGTGATGCGCATGATGTGGTCGAGCTCGTCGTCGAAGGCNCGCCAGNANCCGCCNGCGTANGTCCAGGCCTGCCCCTGGGTCAGCATGAGGNTGCCGCGGTGGCCGGTCCAGTGGACGATGGCGGCCTCGCCGGTCTGGGCGATCAGGTGCGCCTGGGGCGCGCCGGCGTGGGTGTCGGGCCGCGTGCCGGTGGCGCCCTCTCCGGTCGAGGTACTTGCTGTGCCGGTGGATCGCTTCTCGCGGGCCTCGGCCAGGCTGACGACACGGTGCCCGGCGCCGAACTTCTCNNGNGCCGAGNCGATCATGTCGCGGAGCGCGTCCTCCTCGCGTTGCCAGTTCCAGGCGGCGCCATGGGCGCCGGCGGCGGCGCGGGTGGCNTCCATCAGCACGGCGACGATTCCGTCGTCGCCCACCCCCTGGGCGACCAGCGAGGCCGAGACCCGCAGCTGCGTCTGGTGAACGCTGGTCTCGCCGTCGCCCAGATGGATCATGGTGGCGAGCGCCTGCTCGACATCGAGCGGCGGCTTGAAGCCCATGCGCCTGGCGGCGGCGAGGAAGGGGTTGTCGNCGGCGGCCCCGGGGTCGCCGNGTTNGGGCGCGGGGCGCTCGACCACGGGCCGCTGCCAGTCGAGCCATTCGACCAGGTCGCGGAACTCGTGACGGGCCCAGGTGGCGTCGAGAACACGACACAGGGCGGGCGCGCCGGCGTTGGCCGCCATGACGCCAGGCTTGGTGTTCAAGGTGCCGGGCAGGCGCATGACGCGGGCCAGCTCGCAGACGCTCGTATCGCCGGCGCAGATGCCGGCCAGCTGCTTGAGCGCGGCCGTGACGGCCTCCCCGGTCTCGTCCGCGGCCGCGGCACGCACGTCGAGAGCCTCGGCGAGCAGCCAGTAGGCGTGCAGGCCGCCGCCGCTGTCGACCAGCGCCGAAGGTGGGTGCGGCAGGGACACGAGGGCGGCGACGACGCCGTTGCCGTCGATACCCATCTTGGCGGTGTCGATGTCGACCCATAGCGAGGGGCACTCCGCCAGATCGATCCGGCGGCCCTGGTAGGAGCCGGTCTTGCGGGTGCAGACGCCGAAGAACATGCCGCGGCCGGCCCCGTCCCACCTGGCGCAGTGGGCGGCGATGGTGTCGGTGTCACGGGTGAACAGGGGTCGGGCGCGGCCGGCGCCCCTCTCGTTGGCGAACGAGCGCAGCTCGACCGCATGCTCGGTCGTGGGACCGAAGAACGCGGCGAGGAAGTCGGCGGAATCCTGGTAGGATTGTTCGCGCAAGATCTGCTCCAGCGGGTTTTGCGGAGGTTGGGCGGGGGCGTTACCGCGCCCCCGCCCGACGTATCGGGCCTCAGAACCTGGTGCGGCGGCCGGCGCCGGAGTCAGACCCTTGCTGCATGGCGTCGGCCGCCCTCGGGGGCTCCTGCCGGGGCTCCGGCTCGGGCGCCTCCGGTGCGGGCGTCAGGAAGCCAGCCTCCTCGACCCAGTCGACCAGCTCGAGCACCGGCACGTCGACACGACCGTAGGCCTTGTTCGGGTGGGCGTAGTCGGAGGCCTCGAGCTCGACGACCGGCAGCTTGCCGGGCTTCTGGCGATAGAGGGTGCCGTAGGCCCTGGCCAGGACGCCGATGGCGCCGATGCCGCCGCGGGTGCTGGTGGCGAACAGGAACCGGTCGCCGGTCTCGGGCCCGATCAGGGGCAGATGATTGGTGAGCTGCCAGGGGTCCTTGGGATCGCCGCGCTCGTCGGTCTCCCACAGCTCGCGGTCCCGATCGCCGAGCTCGTCGCGCCGGGGCGGGGCGACGCCCTCGCCGATCAACACCATGACCTCGTCGGTCGGGCGGCCGTCCCGCCAGCGCACCCAGCCGACCCTGGCGCCCGCCATGTCGGCGACGAGCCGGGTGCCGGGTGGGATCTCGACGTCGTCCTGGCCGTAGAAGAAGCGGCCCTTGCGGAACTTGACGATGTTGCGGGCGCCGCCGGTGGCCTGCTCGGCGTAGGCGGCATAGGGGTTGAAGTCGCCGGCGGCGGCGACGGCGCGGCCACCGGTGCTTGCGGACAGGTCGGTCATTTACAGGTCTCCTTTCTCGGTTGCGGTTGCTTGATCTTGATGGTGAGGCGCTCGCCCGGGTCGCCCTCCTTCTCGAACGGCGAGAGGTCGACGCCGGCCGCCGTGGCGGCCTTCCTGTCCAGGGAGACGCGGCCCTTGACCGGGAACCAGGTCACCGACCAGTCGTCGCCCTCGACCTTGCGGGTGCGGTGCTCGCGCAGGAACTGCCTGATCCGCTCCTGGGCGTCGACGTGCCGGCGCCCGGCAGCCTCCTTCTCGCTCCTGGCCGTCTGCTCGGCATCGACCAGGGCGCCGAAGGCCACCATGGCGTTGTCGCCGAGGGGCTCGATCTCGCCCGGGATGGCGCCCAGGGTCACGCCGGCGCACCGGCCCCGGAACGGGCAGTACCGGCACTCGCCGCCGCCGGCCAGCTTGCCTTCCGCTGGCAGCTCCAGGGCCGCCTCGGCCGTCATGATCCTGGTCGCGCGGGTCCTGGCAGCGGCGTAGATGTCGGGGTCGAACGGAACCGCGAACTCGGTCACGTCGTCGAGGAAGGACGCGTCGGTATAGGAGATCAGCGCGTGCTCGGGCTGATATTCGGTGCAGTGCCGGATGAGCCCCATCTGGCAGTGGACCTGGAAGGCGTGCTCGGCCTTGGCCTCCTTGAGGTCGATGCGGGGATCCAGGGATTTGCATTCGACCACCAGGCAGTCGGCGCCGATGTCCGCGATGCCGAGGTGATCGAGGCAGCTCCGGCTGACGCCGGCCAGCAGGCCGTCGCTGGTGGCGGAGAGGTAGCCGTCGACCAGGGTCTTCTGGTCCTTGCCGGCGAACAGGAAGCGGACGCCCTCGGGCAGCTGCGAGCGGATGCCGGGCTCCCAGTGATGGATCTCGATCAGGTCGCCGCGCAGCCTGGCGCCGTAGCGGTCGACATGGTCGGCGTCGGGCGCCGCGTTGGTCTTGACGAGCCAGGTCTTGCGGGCGCATTGCCCGACCTCGCTGGCGCCCACGGTCATGGCGCGATCGTGGTCCCAGACCTTGGGGTTGGCGGCCACGTGGCGGTCGAGCATGCTCTTGATGGAGATCCTGCTCATCAGCTCACCCTCAGCAGCCGCTTGATGACGAGGAACGCGGTGTCGGGCGCCCCGGGCAGGGGGTCGTCGAGCTCGGGCAATCCGGCGACGCGCCGGATGCGGGCGATGCGCCGGTCGATGAGGCGGAGCGCCAGATGGCGCAACTCCCGATCGGCGGCGAGCAGCCACCCCTGGAGTGCGATCGTGTCGATCATCACCTCGGCGTCCTCGATGGTGAGGCGGTCGAAGCTCGCCAGCAGGTCGGCCAGGCGACGCCCCAGCGGCGAGGACAGCGCCTCGGCGACACGGCGTGCCTCCTCGCGCCGGTACCGGGCGGAGAGGAGGTTGCGCTCGTCGATGCGCTTCTGCCTGGCCGCTTCCGACCCGCGAACCGTGCACCGCCGCTGGCGGGTCCTGACTGGCCGCGGGGTGTAGGTCTCGGCATGGGCCGCGAAGGGGTTTGCAGCCGTCATCTGGCGGCGCTCGCGATGACGGCCAGATAGCCGGTCTCGCCGTCGCCGTGGCGCTCTTGCAAGAGGTGCAACCGCCCCTCCAGGGCGAGCGCCAGGGCGCGATCCGCGATGCGGGCCAGCTCGTGCCGGCGCGCCGCCGGGAACGGGCTCATTCCCGGCTCGCGGTCGGAGCCGAGATGGCCTCGGTGGTAGGTGATCCGCGCACCCGGCTCGGCTTTGGCGAGCCACTCGGCGAACGCATTCTCCCGGAGGATCAGTGCCGCGCGGGGACGGGTATCGGCATGAGCTTCTGGCGGGATCGACGGCATCGGCATCGCGGTCATCGGCCTCCCTCCCGGATGGCGAGCACCGGAGAGGTGTTGCCCCGTATCTGCTCGGCCTCGTGCCGCTCGATGTCCTCCATTCGGTAGAGCACGCGACCGCCGATCTTGAGGTAGGGTGGGCCCGCGCCGATCCAGCGCCAGCGCTCCAGGGTCCGGGGAGAGATCTTCCAGCGATCCGCGAGCTCGATCTGTCTGAGGTGCTTGATGGGCATCTGGCGCGCTCCCGGCTATCGTTCTCGAACCAACGGGTCGTTCTCCCGGATGTAGGCCAGGACCCGATCGGCGGTGGTGAGCCTGGGCGAGCGACCGCGGCGGAGGTTGAGGACCAGGGAGGGATCGCCGGTCGCCTGGCGGCCGAACTCCGTGGGCTTGGTGCCGGTGCGCTCGAGGAAGGTCTCGACCTCGTCGCGGAACTGCTGGGAGAGCGTTTTCATGGTAGGATTACTAAAATCTGATGATTCCTATTGCGTCAATCGGAAAGATTTGTTAATTGCCTATATCCAATCGCTGAACGGAGCACGGCCATGGTCGATCTCGATCCGGTGCGGGTGAAAGTGTTGACGCTGCTGGAGAGCCGGGACCCGCCGAGCGACATGAAGGGGGCTTCGCTCGCCCTCGGCCGCAACGCGGCCTACATGCACCAGTTCATCTACCGCGGCACGCCCAAGGTCCTCTCCGAGGATGACCGCGCGGCACTGGCGGCGTTCCTCGGCTGCGACGAGGAGGAGTTGCGCCACCAGCGGCGGCCGCCGCGCAAGCCGCGGTCGAAGCCGCGGCGCCCGGCGTCGACGTTTGGGCCGGACGGATCGTTGCCCGAGGGCCTGGTGGCGATCCCGGAGATCGACGTGAGGGCGTCGGCCGGCGCCGGCGCGATCCACGAGGGCCTCGAGGAGACGAAGGAGGTCTGGTACTTCCCCGATCCC
>NZDS01000058.1 GCA_002690215.1 Rhodospirillaceae bacterium
GAACCATCAACGACAAGCGGCTTAACATCAAACCAAGATGAGCCAGATCCTCCGGTAAAAAATAGGCTCAACAGTCCCGAATGTTTTGATGACGGACATACTTCACCCCCGTTTGCTCCTCTGAGCCACTCTTCATCATCTGAGCCAAAAGTTTGCGGACAGAGCGAGGGACTTCATCCTCACCCTCCAGGTTTTCGATCAACCGGGAAAAATCACCTTCCCTGATGCGGGAGAGAGCCATAAGCCCGGTGGGGAATGAATTAGTCACCATCACTTCCGAACCTCGATAATATCAGCGTTGCCAACTGCCGTGACGACAGCCCCGACGCGGGTTGTTGCCTCGCGCAACGGGTCATCGGCGAGTGAGCATACCTCTGCGTCGTTTGCACCTGCGTGTGACCAAGCAGAGCGCCAATCAGTGGAAGTGTGGCCCCGTCGCTGACGAGAAGGCTTGCGTACGTATGCCGCAAGTCGTGTATTCGGACGCCCTCCAAATCGGCCAGCTTGAGTATTTTGGCCCACGCAGTCTTGGGTTCAGTCAGATGCGGGTTTTTCGACCCAGGGCGAGAAGGGAAAACATGTTCATGACCGACGCCCCGGTTCTTGATCTCGCTAAGCAACTGGATTGTCGGCGGTGACAAGGGCACCCGGTGTTCCTTTTTTTGCTTGGTGTGCGAGGAGGGCTTGACCCAAACCCCGGTCTCCAGGTCGAACATCGCCCAGGTTGCCGATAGAACCTCCCCCCGTCTCGCGCCGGTGAGCATAAGCAATCGCAAGGCGTCAGCAACTCTTAGAGCTTCGCTGGGCCTGGCGGCCACTTCGACCAACTGAACCAGTGCGGCCGATAGCCGGCTGACTTCCTCGGGATTGAGAAACCGCTCTCGGCGCTCCTCAGGGTACCGTTCGATACCTTTCGCAGGGTTTCGATCTGTCCATTCCCACTTGATCGCCAACGAGAACATTTTGGAGATCAAGGATACCGTCCGATTGGCAGCGTAAGGCGTCTTCTTCATGGAGCGATGAAGCCGCTCAATGTCTGGGTAATTCACGTCCTTGACTAGTCCACGCCCCAGGCGGGGGAGTATGTGCTGCTCGATCTTGGCTTTGTCATCGCCGCTCGACCTTTTCCTTGGCGCGTGAACATCCAGATATTCAGCACAAAGATCAGCAACGGTGCGACCGGCGTCCTCCTTGTGGCGGGCAGGATCAATCCCGTCTGCCGCCAACGCCTTCCAGGCCCGTCCCTTGGTTCTCGCTTGATCAAGGGTTAGGCCGCCCACCTTGCCCAGCGTGGGCTTTCTTATTGGTGCTGAACGCCCGCCGTCGATCCTTGTCTTGAGGATGAACGACTTTGCACCGCCCGGCGTGACGCGAAAGCCAAGCCCAGGAACATCACTGTCCCAAATGATGACCTCGCGGTTCTGGGGTTGAGTCGAGGCAATGATCTGTTTGGTCAATTTGCGGCGCAAGGATGTAGACTCGCTTTGCTCTGAGGTACCACCAAGGTACCACGCAGCGTTGATCGCAGGCAACCCGGCAATCCACATTATGGCTGATTTCTGCGCTTTGTTGGCTATAGTGATGCCTGGAATTGACATATCCCGGAGATTCGTAATCAGTAGGTCGGGGGTTCAAATCCTCCCTGCGGCACCAGGGTTTCTGCGGAATTTGAGAGGCCCACTTCTGGTAAAAAATGGATTTGGTACCCTATTGGTACCCAATCACGTCCGCTTGGAGGGTGTCAACGGCGGAGTAAATCCAGTCCACCAGGGCGGAGTAAAATCATCGCATGCTATATCAGCAGAATTCGTAGCGGATATTTTGCGCTTACCAGTAATATGAACAACACGCTAGTATATGGCGGCCCGTGGGGAACGGGACATTGTCGTGCCGTTTCCGATGGGTGCGGGGGGTGGTTGCAGTGGTGGTTGCGGTGACCGAGGGGCCCGGTCCAGGTGGGCTGGGATTTCGCGGCACCGGGCTCTTCCGACGAATACCAATCCCGCTTCTGGAATCCAAGGCCGGGCAGACGGATAACAATAATTTCGACCCGGATATAAGGGAGGAAAAAGACATCATGAAAAAGGCACTCAGTACATTGGCAGCGGGGCTGTTTCTCGTCGCCTCTTCGGCACTACCGAGCGTAGCCGCCGACAAATTGAAAGTCGGCGTCCTGGCGACGTTGGAGGGTACCTATACGGTGCTTGGCGAAGACGGCGTGCGTGGCTTCAAGGTGGCGCTCAAGAAGTTTGGCGGCAAGGCCGGCGGGCGCGACATCGAGGTCACCATCGGTGCCTCCGACGCCAGCCCCGATTCGGCCATCCGCGCGGCCCGCAAGCTGGTCGAGCAGGACGGTGTCGACATCTTGATCGGTCCGCTTTCAGGTTCCGAAGGCATCGCCGTCAAGGACTACGCCAAATCGCAGCCCCAGGTGACGTTCATCAACGGCATATCGGGTGCCCAAGAAACCACTTTCGTAGAACCGGCGCCGAACTTCTTCCGCTTTAATATGGACGGCGCTCAGTGGTCGTCAGGTATCGCCGATTATATTTACAACGTCAAAAAATGGCGCACCATAGCCACCATCGGCGAGGACTACTCCTTCATCTACACCCAGGTTTTCGGCTTGGCGGTGGAGTTTTGCGGCCTCGGCGGCAAGATTAGCGAGCGCTTCTGGGTGCCGCTGGGGACCAAGGATTTTGCCTCGGTCATCGCCGCCCTGCCCGACGACGTCGATGCCATCTACCTCGGCCTTGGCGGCGGCGACGCGGTCAACTTCCTCAACCAGTACCAGCAGGCCGGCGGCGACGCCAACCTGATCGGCGGCACCATCATGGTTGACCAGACGGTGCTGTCATCCAAGGGCAAGGCCAAGCAAGCCCTGATCGGCACTCCCGCCTCGGGTCCTCAGGCCGACAGCTGGGACAACGCCAAGTGGCAGGCCTACGTCAAGGCCTACCAAGACGCCTTCCCGCCGGACAAGCGCTTCCCCTCTCCTTCGCTGCTCGCCACCGGCTATTACAACGCCGCCACGGCAGCCTTTACCGTGCTCAACAAGATCGGTGGGGATCTTAGCGACGGTCATAAGAAGTTCCGTGCCGAGTTGACGACGCTGGTGCTCGATGCGCCCAACGGCAAGATCAAGCTCGACGGCAATCGCCAGGCCATTGGCACCAACTTCGTCACCGAAGTGGTGGAGGAAAACGGTATTCTGGTGAACAAACTGGTCAAGATCGTACCCAACGTGAACCAGACGCTGGGCATCGACCCGGCGAAGTTCGCCAAGATCGGCCTGCCCGGCCGTGAGATACCGGTTTGCAAGAAGTACTAGACGCGTAGCACTCGGCGGGCGCCTTCGTGCGGGCTTCGGTTTCGAGCCCGGCACGGCGCCCGCCGACCCGTGCCTCCCTGGCGTCACGTCGGCGCCGGACATCGAGGAAGTGCGATGTTCCGCTTCGTTGAGCGCCACCCCTTCTGGTCGATCATCATTCTGCTGGCCGTAATTCTGCTGCTGTGGCTCATCGTAGCACCCTGGCCGGCGGATCTCGTCACGCTGGTCGGGCGCAAGAAGGTGTTTCTCAACGCCTTGTTCAACGGCGTCACCCTGGGCGCGCTTTATTTCCTGGTGGCCAGCGGCTTCACGCTGATCTTTGGCCTGATGCGGAACATGAACCTGGCCCACGGCTCGCTCTACCTGTTCGGCGGCTACGTCGGATTTGCCGTCGCCGACACGACGGGATCGTGGTTGCTTAGCTTCGTCGCCGCCTTCGTCTCCATGGCTCTGGTCGGCGTGGTGCTGCAACTCGTCGTCTTCCGCCGTATGGAGCGCGAGGAATTGCGTCAGACCCTGGTGACGATCGGCCTTTCGATCGTCCTGGCCGATCTCCTGCTGTGGATCTGGGGCGGCGACTTCTACCAGATTCAAACCCCGGACTGGCTCTTCGGTGCCGTCAAGCTGCCGCTCATCACGGCGGTCAAGACATCGGGCAAAGTGGTCTACCTGAAGTATCCGATGGTGCGGATGGTGATCTTTGTCGCCGCCGTTATCGTCGGTGTGTTGATGTGGCTGGCGCTAAACCGGACGCGCATCGGCATGATGATCCGGGCCGGCGTCGACGATCGCGACATGCTGTCGGCCAGTGGCGTACGTATCCAGCTTGTTTTCCTGCTGGTGTTTGCCTTTGGCGCCGGCCTCGCCGGTATCGCCGGCGTCGTCGGCGGCACCTTCCAGTCGCTGGCCCCGGGCGAGGACATGCGCTTTCTTTTGGCCTCGCTGGTCGTGGTGATCGTCGGCGGCATGGGCAGCATCCCTGGAGCCGCCCTGGGTGCCTTGCTGATCGGTCTGTCGGAGCAATTCGGCTCGGTCTACATGCCGACTTATGCGGTGGTATTGACCTTCCTGATCATGGTTCTGGTCCTGGCTTTCCGGCCCCAGGGTCTGTTGGGCGCGCGCTAGGCAGCCATGAATAGCCACCAGCCCAACGACGGCCGCCGCCAACCCCGCCGCGTTACTTCGGGGGCGCTGGAAATCGCCAACCTGTTCTGGGATATCCACCCGGCGGCCGTTCTGGCGGCGCTGCTGCTCATCGTCCTGCCCAGCTTCGCCAACGAATTCATTCAGTTCCAGATCTTCGGCTGGACCTTCATCCTCGGTATGATCGCGCTGAGCCTGATGTTCCTGGCCGGCTACGGCGGCATGGTCTCGCTGGTCCAGATGACGGTGGCCGGCTGTGCCGGCTACATGGGGGCGATACTCGGCGACAGCCACGTCACAACCATCAGCCTGAGTTGGCCGTTTTGGCTGTCGATCCCGGTGGCACTGGTCATCGCCGTCGTCTTCGGCACGCTCTCGGGTTGGCTGGCGGTGCGCACCGAGGGCATCTACACGATCATGATCACGCTAGCCATCGCCGCCGCCTTCTTCTACTTCGCGCGCCAGAACTACGTCATCTTCAACGGCTTCAGCGGCTTCAACTTCATCAGGGCGCCGCATCTCTTCGGCGTCGATTGGCGCAGCCCGACGGCATTTTACTACCTCACCCTGTTTCTCGCCGCGCTAAGCTATTTCGTCGTTCTCTACGTCGCGCGTTCGCCTTTCGGGTTGACCTTGCAGGGCATTCGCGACAATCCCCGCCGCATGGCGGCTCTGGGCTTCAACGTCACGGCCCATCGTGTCGCGGCCTATGCCTTTGCCGCCCTGATCGCCGGTGTCGCCGGCATCCTGCTGAGCTGGCAGAACGGGCAGATCTCGCCCGGTACCATCGGCATCGGCGCCGTGATCGACATCCTGGTGATCGCCGTCGTCGGCGGCATGCGCCATCCCATAGGGCCGTTCATCGGTGCCTTCATCTATGTTCTGCTGCGCACCTTCGCCATGGATGTGCTGGTCGACATCGGTCTTGACGGTCAACGTTTCCGGCTGCTCATCGGGCTTGGCTTCCTGGGCATCGTCTTCTTCTCGCCCGACGGCGTGCTCGGGCTATGGCAGCGCTGGCTGACCTGGCGCCAGCGCCGCAGCAGGGCTCCGGTCTACCGCCCTGGCGCCAACCCGGCGGGTGACGAGTGATGGCGGCGGTTGGCGACAGACTGTCGGCGGCCGGTGCGGGGAACGCCTTGGAGCTGAAGGGCGTTGACCGCTATTTTGGCGCGCTGGCGGCGCTCGCGGAGGTCGATCTCCAGGTCCGGGCCGGGGAAAAGCGCGCCGTCCTGGGCTCGAATGGTGCCGGCAAGACGACGTTGTTCAATTGCATCACCGGGGATTTTCAGCCGAGCGCGGGCCGCATCCAGTTTTTTGGCGAAGACATAACGCATTATCCGCCTCACGAACGCATTCGCCGGGGTTTGCGCAGGACCTACCAGATTTCCCTGTTGTTCGACGGGCTCAGCGTTCTCGACAACGTTTACCTGGCTTGCCGCGGGGTGTCGCGCAGGCGCTATTCGATGCTGCGGCCGCGACGCAACGACGCCCTGATGCACGCGGCCGAGGAATTGGTCGAAGCCGTCCATTTGACCGACATCAGTGATCAGATGGTGGCTCAGTTGAGTTACGGCCAACAGCGCCAGCTCGAACTCTCCCTGGCGCTTGCCGGGGCACCGCGCTTCGTGCTTTTCGATGAGCCGGCCGCCGGATTGTCGCCGACCGAGCGCAGCGAACTGATCGAAATTCTTCAGTCTTTCCCCGAGCACATGGGCTTCATCATCATCGAGCACGACATGGACGTCGCCCTCAGGGTGGTCGAATCGGTGACGGTGATGCACAACGGCCGCATCTTCAAAGAAGGCTCGCCCGAGGAAATCGAATCCGACCGCCAAGTCCAGGAGCTCTATCTGGGTGATCGCCATGGCTGAGCGCGGACGACAGCGTGGCGAGGACGGGCGGCACCGCGAGCGCGAGCCCGAGCCCATCCTCAAGATCAGGAATCTGCATGTCTTCTACGGCCACTCGCATGCCCTGCAGGACGTCAACTTGACGCTCGATTTCGGCATCCTTTCGCTGGTCGGACGCAACGGCATGGGCAAGACGACGCTGTGCAACGCTATCATGGGACTGGTCCAGCCGGCCCAGGGTTCGATCCGATTCGACAACGAGGAATTGCGCGGCCTGACCTCGAACCAGATCGCCAACCTGGGCGTCGGCTACGTGCCGCAAGGCCGTCGGCTCTGGCCTTCGTTGACCGTCGACGAGCACCTGCGTCTATGTCATCGTGGCCGCCGCCGCGCATCCTGGACCGTGGAGCGCGCCTACGAAGCCTTTCCGCGGCTCGCCGAGCGGCGCAGCAACTACGGTGGCCAGTTGTCGGGTGGCGAACAGCAGATGCTGGCCATCGCCCGTGCCTTGCTCGGCAACCGCCAACTCCTGATCATGGACGAGCCCACAGAGGGCTTGGCGCCGAACATCGTCAGCCAGGTCGGCGACATGCTGCTGGCGCTCGGCGAGCAGGAGGATATCAGCATCCTGCTCATCGAGCAGAACATCGGCTTCGCCACCGAGGTTTCCGAGCAAGTCGCGATCATGGTCAACGGCCGCATCAACCACGTCCTCGACGCTGCCCATCTGGCCGCCGATCGCGACCTGCAGCAACGTCTGCTGGGCGTCGGGCGGCACGGTCACGAAGAAGCGTTCGAGGACGACGTTGCCGCGGGGCACGAGGAAAGCGCACGCCGCGACGCCGAAGAAGGCCGCGTCCATATCTCCAATCCCTCGCTGCCAACCCGCTGGTCACCGCCATTCGCGCTGGCCGAGATAACGGCGGCTTCGGGCAGCGCGGCAGAGGATGATGTTCCCGAGGTGCTGCGCCAGGCGCCGACGGCGCGGCACGAGATCAGCGGCGAGGCGGTGCTGGTGGTCGGAACGTTCGATACCAAGGGACGCGAACTCAAGTATCTGCGCGACTGCGTCACCCACCTTGGCCTCAAGGCTCGAACCGTCGACCTCTCGACCAGCGGCAAACCCTCCGGTGCCGATGTGCCGCCCAATCAGATCGCGGCCTACCACCGCCGCGGATCGAACGCCGTTTTTACCGGCGACCGCGGTGAAGCGGTGCGGGAAATGGCCCAGGCCTTCGAGAACTGGATCGTCCGTCAGCGCGATATCGCCGGCATCGTCTCGGCCGGCGGCAGCGGCGGCACGGCCTTGGTTACGCCGGGCATGCGGCGGTTGCCCATCGGCCTGCCCAAGGTGATGATCTCGACCGTGGCCTCGGGCGACGTCAAACAGTACGTCGGCCCGAGCGACATCATGATGATGTACTCGGTCACCGACGTGCAGGGCCTCAACTCGATCTCGCGCCAGGTGCTGGCCAACGGCGCCCACGCCATCGGCGGCATGGTAGCGAACCATGACATCGCGAGGGCCGTGGCGGCAAAGCGCGGACAGCCGCTGCCGGACGACCTGCCGGCGGTCGGACTGACCATGTTCGGGGTGACTACGCCGTGCGTACAACAGGTCAGTGCCTGGCTCGAGGCCGAATTCGACTGCCTGGTCTTCCACGCCACCGGGATCGGCGGCCAATCCATGGAAAACTTGGTCGAATCGGGCCTGCTGGAGGGCGTCCTCGACTTGACCACGACCGAGGTTTGCGACCTTCTGGTGGGCGGCGTGTTTGCTGCCACCGAAGACCGCTTCGGTGCCGTCATTCGCAGCCGCCTGCCGTATGTCGGCTCCTGCGGCGCCCTCGACATGGTCAATTTTGCAGCCCGTGATACGGTGCCGACGCGCTTCCAGGGGCGCACTTTCTATGAACACAACCCCCAGGTCACGCTGATGCGCACGACGGCCGAGGAGAACGACCGCATCGGCCGCTGGATCGGCGAAAAACTCAACCAGATGGATGGTCCGGTGCAGTTCTTCCTGCCCGAAGGCGGGGTCTCGCTGCTCGACGCCCCGGGGCAGCCCTTTCATGATCCCGAGGCTGACCGCACGCTGTTTGAGGCACTGGAGGAGACGGTGCGCCAGACCGGCAAGCGCCGCCTCATCCGCCTGCCCCACAATATCAACGATCCCCAGTTCGCCGAGGTCGTAGTCGGGGCTTTCCACTCGATCGTCGGCCGCCAGGCGTTGCGCGGAAAGCTGCGGAGGTAAGTCATGCCGGGTTTCGAACGCCGTGCGCTGCTTGAGAAATTCCACGACATGATCCGCCGTGGCAGGACCATCGTCGGTGGCGGCGCGGGCATCGGCCTCTCGGCCAAATGCGAAGAGGCCGGCGGCATCGACTTGATCGTGATCTACAATTCGGGCCGCTACCGCATGGCCGGACGGGGCTCGCTGGCCGGCCTGATGGCCTATGGCAACGCCAACGAAATCGTCATGGAGATGGCGGCCGAGGTGCTGCCGGTGGTCCAAAACACGCCGGTGCTGGCCGGCGTTAACGGTACCGATCCGTTCTGCCTGTTCGACAAGTTCCTCGATGACCTCAAGTCCGTCGGCTTCTCGGGCGTGCAGAACTTCCCCACGGTGGGGCTGATCGACGGCGTTTTCCGCTCCAACCTCGAGGAGACCGGAATGTCCTATGGCCTGGAGGTCGATATGATCGCCCAAGCCCGCGGCAAGGATATGCTGACCACGCCCTACATCTTCGGCGAGGACGACGCCGTCGCCATGACCGAGGCCGGGGCCGACATCGTCGTCTGCCATCTCGGCCTGACCACCGGCGGATCGATCGGCGCCGAAACGACGCTCAAGCTGGCCGACTGCCCGGCGCTGGTCGAGCGTTGGGCCGAGGCGGCGCTGAGGGTCAACAAAGAGGTCATCGTGCTGGTCCACGGCGGCCCGGTCTCGCAGCCTGAGGACGCCGCGTTTGTGCTCGAGAACACCGAGAATTGTCACGGTTTCTATGGCGCTTCGTCGATGGAGCGCCTGCCGACCGAGGTTGCGCTTACCGAACAGACGAGGAAATTCAAGCAGATCGGCAAGCGCTGAGACGACTCATACGAAAGGCGCGCCGACGCACATCGGTGGCCGAAAAGAGTGGGAGAGAGGCTATGACGGGTCAAATGTTTGGAGCCATTATTCTCTGGTTGATCGTGGCGATCGTGGTGATCGTCGTGGTCGTTTATCTTTTGAATTGGCTTTATCACCGCTCGACGAAGGAGGTCTCCTTCGTGCGCACCGGTCTGGGAGGCGAGCGCGTGGTGATCAACGGTGGCGCCCTGGTCTTGCCCATAATCCACGAAACAACCCCCGTCAACATGAACGTGCTGCAGATGGAGGTGACCCGCGAGAACGAACACGCCTTGATCACCAAGGACCGTATGCGCATTGATCTGACGGCAGAATTCTACGTCCGCGTCGCGCCCAATACCGCAGCCGTAGCCGCCGCCGCGGCGACGCTGGGCCGACGCACCATGGAGCAGGAACAGCTGCATCGCTTGCTTTCCGGCAAGTTTGTCGACGCCCTGCGCGCCATTTCCGCCGAGATGGGCATGGAAGAAATGCACGAACAGCGCGGCGAATACGTCTCACGCGTCAGGGCGACCGCTTCCGAGGCCTTGGCCCAGAACGGTCTCGAGCTCGAATCCGTCGCCATCACCGAGCTGGACCAAACCGATCTCGAGTTCTTCAACCCTTCCAACCGGTTCGACGCCGAGGGCCTGACCCAGCTGATCGACGAAATCGAATCGCGGCGCAAACTCCGCAACGACATCGAGCAGGACTCCATGGTGCGGATCAGAAGCCGCAACCTGGAAGCCGAAAGGCAGATCCTCGAGATCGAGCGCGAGAGCGAGACCGCTCGCCTCGAACAGGAGCGCGAAATCGAAACCCGCCGGGCCGCCCAGCGCACAGATCTGGTGCGCGAACGCGCCGAGCAGGAAACCGAGGCCGAGCAATCCGAGATTTCCGCCCGCGAGAAGATCGAGACCGCGCGCATCCAACAGGAACGCGCCATCACCGAAGCCCGCATCACCAACGAAGAGGAAACCCAGCAGCGCGAAATCGAACGCACCCGGGCTATCGAAAACGCCGAGATTGCCGCCCACGAGGAGATCGAGAAGGCGCGCATCGCTCAGGAGCGCGCCATCAGCGATGCCCGTATCGCCAACGAGGAAAAAACCCGGCGGCGCGAAATCGAACGTGCCCGCGCCATCGAGGCGGCCGAGATCGCCGCCCGCGAGGCTACCGAAAAAGAGCGCATCGCCCAGGAGAAGGAAGTCGCGGCCGAACGCATCACTAGCGAACGGGAAACGCAGAACCTCGAGATCGCCCGAGCCCGCGACGTCGAGGAATCCGAAATCGCGGCCCGCCAGGCGACCGAAACCGCACGCATCGCCAGCGACGAGGTAACCAAGAGCCTGGAGATCGCCCACAACCGGGCCGTCGAAGAGGCCGACATCGCCGCTCGCGAGGCCATCGAGGCGGCGCGCATCGCCCAGGAAAAAAACATCGCCGCCGAACGTATCGCCAGCGAAGAGGAGACGCAAAGCCTGGAGATCGCGCGAGGCCGGGCCATCGAAGGGGCCGAAATCGCCGCTCGCGAGGCCATCGAGGCGGCGCGCATCGCCCAGGAAAAAAACATCGCCGCCGAACGTATCGCCAGCGACGAGGAGACGCAAAGCCTGGAGATCGCGCGAGGCCGCGCCATCGAAGGGGCTGAAATCGCCGCTCGCGAGGCCACCGAAGCAGCGCGCATCGCCCAAGAAAAGAACGTCGCCGCCGAACGCATCGCCAGCGAAGAGGAGACGCAAAGCCTGGAGATCGCGCGAGGCCGGGCCATCGAAGGGGCCGAAATCGCCGCTCGCGAGGCTACCGAGGCGGCGCGCATCACCCAGGAACTGACGATTTCGGCGGAACGCATAGCCAGCGACAAGGAGATTCAGCGCCTGGAGATCGACCGACAGCGCTCCATCGAGGAGGCCGATATCGCGGCCCGCGAGGCCACCGAGGCGGCCCGTATCGCCCAGGAAAAGAAAATTGCTGCCGAGCGCATCGCCAGCGAACAGGCGACCCGTAACCTTGAGATCGTTCAGGCCCAGGTGATCGACGAGGCGGAGATCAAGCGCCAGGACATGGTTGAGCGGTCTCGCATCGTCACCGACCTGGCGATCGAGACTGACCGCATTGCCTTTGCCAAGAGCCGGGAGATTCTCAACGTCGATCACCGCAAGGCCGTCGAGATCTCCGAAACCGAACGCGAGATCGAGGTGGCCGCGAAGCAGGTCGCGCGCGCCGATGCCGATCGCCAACTTCGGGAAGCCGAAATCTCTGCCCAGCAGCACATCGAACAGGCCCGCGTGGCCCACGATCTCGCCCTCGACCGGGACCGACTGGAAAGCGCCAGGGCGCTGGAACAGCTCGAGATTGCCAAGCGCCAGACCTATGAGGAGGCGGAGATCGCCGCGCATGAGGAAGTTGAACGCAGCCGCATCACCTCGGACCGTGGCCTCGACGAGGCCCGCATCGTGCGGGACCGCGAACTGCGGCAACTCGAGGTGGAGCGCGAGCAGATCGTCGAATTGGCGGAAATGGAAAAGGCCGTCGCGCTCTATCAGAAGTCCAAGGAACGTTCGGCGGCACAGGCCGCCGCAGATGCCGCCCTGGCCAAGGTCGCCGAGGCCGAGGAGAAGGTCGTCACGGTGCGCGAATCCGAGGTCACGAAGCGCCTCGCTGCGATCGACATCATGATGGCCGAGAAGGAGGCCGAGGCGAAGAAGATCGCGGCCCAGGCCGAGAAGGTCCATGCCACGGTGATGGCCGAGGCCCAGCGCCAGGTCAACGAGGCGGAAAACGTACTGACCAATGAGGCCCGCGATTCGCTCTACCGGCGCAAGCTGCTCGAGCACGTCGAGGGCATCGTGCGCGAGAGCGCCAAGCCCATGGAGAAGATCGAGGGCATCAACATACTGCACGTCGACGGCCTCGCCNGCGGTGGCGAGGGCGGCAAGAACATGACCGACGAGGTAATGGACTCGGCGCTGCGCTACCGCGTCCAGGCACCGTTGATCGACAACCTGTTGAAGGAGGTCGGCATCGAAGGCGGCAGCGTCAGCAAGATGGGTGACATCATCCGCTCCGCCCGCGACATGCAGAGCATCAGCAAGGCCGTCGACGCCGAAGGCAAGGCTGAAGATCCGGAGGCGGGCGACGATGGCGGCAAAGGCAAGAAATAGGCAGCGAGGATGAACCGTGCCCAAAGTCTATAGATCCAGTGTGATCAACGCCCCGGCCGAGCGGGTGTGGGCGGCGATTCGCGATTTCGGCGCCCTGCCCAATTGGCATCCGGTGATCGCCAGCAGCCAGATAGAACGCGGCGAGCCCGGCGACAAGGTGGGTTGCATCCGCGACATGAAGATGCAGGACGGGGGCCAAGTCCGTGAGCAGTTGCTGGCGCTCTCCGACTTCGATTATTTCTGCACCTATTCGATACTCGAATCGTCGATGGGCGTGGAGAACTACATGGCGACGCTCAGGCTGACGCCGATCACCAACGGCAACCACACCTTCGCCGAGTGGTCGGCCGAATTCGACTGCGCCAGGGAGGCCGAAGCCGAACTGGTCGAGGGCATCGGTAACAACGTATTCCAGGGCGGCTTCGATTCGCTGAAGCGGAAGTTCGGCGGATGAGCGCGACGGCGGCCATGGTAAAGGTCGACAAAAGCACGGTGATCGATGCCCCCATCGAGCGGGTCTGGGCCGTGCTGCGCGATTTCAACGGCCACGAATCCTGGCACCCGGCGGTCGCCGAGAGCCGCATCGAGAACCAAAACCCGGCCGACAAGATCGGCGCCGTGCGCAACTTTCGCCTCGAAGACGGAGGCGTCTTACGCGAACAGTTGCTGGCGCTTTCTGACCGCGAGCACAGCTTCAGCTACTGCCTGCTCGATACGCCGATACCGCTTTTCAACTATGTCGCCCATGTGGCGCTCAAGCCGGTGACGGACGGCAATCGCACCTTCTGGCAGTGGCGCTCCAGTTTCACGACTCCCGAGGGCCGGGAAGAGGAACTTCAGCGCGTGGTCGGCGAGGACATCTACATGCAGGGCTTTGCCGCCATTCGCAATACCGTGGCGAAGGCCTGAGGAGTACAACATGGCGGTACAGGTAAATACCTTCGACCAGCTTCGCGATGCCACCGCGGCGTTGGCTTCCGACAGCGACGCCCACTTTCTCGGTGGCGGCACACTCCTGGTGCGCCAGCTTTTCGCGGGCAAACTCGGGGCGCCCACTTTGATCCGCTGCTCCGACCGCGGCCTGCGAGAGATCAGGGCATCGGCCAGCCGGGTCTTTATCGGTGCCGGCGTGACAATGGCCGAGGTTGCCGCGCACGGCGATCTCGCCTACCTCCACGTCGCAGCGAAGTCGATCGGTGGTCCCGCGGTGCGCAATATGGCGACAGTCGGCGGCAACCTCTTCGCGCCCTACCCGCACGGCGATTTCGCCGTCGCCCTGCTGGCGCTGGACGCCACAGTGGCCGTACAAAGCGGCTACAGCCCGCGTGACATCCCGCTCGAGAGCTTCTTGGAATCGCGCCAGAGCGACAGGCGCAGCGTCGTCGTCGGCGTCACCTTCCGCCGCCCCGATGGCGCCGGCGCGTTGCGCTTTCTCAAGGCCACGCGGACCCGTACACAGGGGCCGTCGGTGCTTACCATCGCCGCCTATTTGCCGCAAAGCGGCCGGCGCCTCTCGTCCCCGCGGGTCGCCTACGGCGCCATGGCGGCGACGGCGATGCGGGCCAAAGCGGTAGAAGCGGCGCTCAATGGTAAGTCCCTGGACGAGGCTGGAATCGCCGACGCCTTGGCCGTGGCGGGCCAGGGCTGCACCCCGCAGAGCGACCCGATTGTCAGCGAGTGGTACCGCAAAGAGGTGCTGCCGGTACATCTCAAGCAGCTCCTGTTGGGCTGAAGTTCAGGTTCAGGGAGACATAATCCATGGCCAAGATCCCCATAGAGTTCATCCTTAACGGCGAGGAGCGCGCCGAGTTCGTCGAGGGCGGCGCCCCGCTGATCAGTTTGTTGCGCGAGAAGGTCGGCGTGATGTCGCCGAAAGTCGGCTGCTTTCAGGGCAGTTGCGGTGCCTGTACCGTGCTGGTCAACGGTCAACCCCAGCTCGCCTGCCTGACCCTGGCCGAGACCTGCCAAGGCAAATCGATCGAAACCGTCGAGGGCATCAGCCCCGAGGGCAAACTCCATCCCGTGCAACAGGCTCTGATGGATCATTTCGGCGCCCAATGCGGCTATTGCACCTCGGGCATGATCATGGCCGCCAAGGCGCTGCTGGACCACAACCCCAGCCCCAGCCGCGAGGACGTCGTCGACGCCATCTCCGGCAACATCTGCCGTTGCACCGGCTACACGCCGATCATCAACGCAGTACTCGCCGCCGCCCAGGGCGGCCAATAGCGCAGCGCCGAGGAATTCAAGCCAATGGAATTCAAAAAAGAATACTTCGCCGACGAGCGCCAGGACGCCTTCCACGAGATCGGCGTGACGCGTCAGCGTGCCGACGCCCTGGGCCACGTCAGCGGCCGCACCCAGTTCTACAACGACCGCAACCTGGCCGGCATGCTGCACATGAAGATGGCGCGCAGTCCGCACCACCACGCCCGCATTCGTTCGATCAACACCGCCGAGGCCGAACGGGTGCCCGGCGTCGTCCGCATCATCAGGGCCGAGGACGTGCCGGAGAACGTCTCGACCATCCTGCGTTTGCTCGATGTCGGGCCACTGGACGAGCCGGTGCTGGCTTTCGACAAGGTGCGCTACGTCGGTGAGCCCATCGTCGCCGTGCTGGGCACCTCGATCAGCGCTGCTGCCCAGGGCGCGGCCAAGGTCGAGGTCGATTACGAGACCCTGCCGGCGGTCTTCGACGTCGAGGAAGCCTTGCGGCCAGGGGCGCCGCTGGTCAACGAATACCACGGCCAGAACTACTTCGATTACAGCGGCTATGACCACCAGAAGGTTCGCCTGGGCGACGTCGAACGGGCTTTCCAGGAAGCCGACCACGTCATCGAGGAACGCTACCAGATGTCACCCATCGAGCATGCCCCGGTGGAAACCGGCGGCTGCATCGCAGTGCCCGACACCGACGGGCGCTACACCTGTTACACCAGCACCCAGGCGCTCTTCTTCTCGCTCGAAAACGTCGCCCTGATCCTGCAGATGCCGGTCAACAAGCTGCACTTCGTCGGTGGCACCGTGGGTGGCGGTTTCGGTGGCAAGAACGACACCGTGGTCGAACCTCTGGCCATCCTTGGCTCGGTCTTGACCAACAAGCCGGTGCGCTTCGCCTTCACCCGGGCCGAGGAGATGCAGGTCTCGTCACCGCGTGGTGCGGAGCGTTTCTACGTCAAGGACGGCATCATGGACGACGGGCGTATCATCGCCCGCCAGGTGCGGCTGTATTTCGACGCCGGCGCCTATTCGCGGCTCTCGCCCTACGGTGTGGTCAAGTGTGCCGCTCACATGCCCGGCCCCTACACCATCCCCAACGTTTCGATCAACGGCTACTGCGTCTACACCAACCGCACGCCGTCAAGCTCGATGCGCGGCTTCGGGGTGACCGGATCGGACTTCGCCCTCGAGGTCCAGATGGACAAGCTGGCCCGTCTGGTTGGCATGGATCCGATGGAGTTCCGCATCCTCAATGCCTACCGCGACGGCGACATGAAGGCACACCACAGGAAGACCGAGGGTGCGGCGCTGGTGGAATGCGTCCAGGCCGCGGCTGATCTGGCCAACTGGCCGATCGCCGCGGAATACCGGGCCATGTCATC
Organism: Rhodospirillaceae bacterium; assembly: GCA_002690215.1. Classification (GTDB taxonomy): domain Bacteria; phylum Pseudomonadota; class Alphaproteobacteria; order UBA2966; family UBA2966. The sequence goes on from NZDS01000058.1 coordinate 16,206, forward strand.
GAAGTCCCGCTAGGGCGCAGAGGTATCTGAGGAAAAATATCATGGCGAAAAAGCGCGGACGGGGCATGGCCTCGGTGAACTACCCGACGGGCATGAATCTGGGCGGCGACCCCAGCCAGGCGCTGGTCCACGCCACCCCCACCGGCAAGTTCATGGTGGCATTGTCGAGCGTCGATCTGGGCCAGGGCATGAAGTCGATCATGCGCCAGATCTGCGCCGAGGCGCTCGGCGTGCCGACCGACGACGTCTATGTCGACCTTGCCGATTCCGACACCGGACCGCACTGCATGGGCAGCTTCGCCTCGCGCGGCACCCACCGGGTGGGCAACGCCATCATCGCCGCCGCCAAGGAGGCGCTCGACGTGCTGCTGGAAGTGGCGGCCGAAAAGCTCGAGGTCAACGCCAGCGATCTCGAGACCGACGGTGCCGGCAATATCCAGGTGCGCGGCGCGCCGGGCCGATCGATCAGCATCACCGAGACCTCGATGGCGGCGCAGTTCGAGCTCGGCCGTACGGTCTCGGGGCGCGGCATCTTCCTGGTGCCGCGGTCCTTCCCCGATCCCGAGACCGGCTCCATGAACCCGGTTACCTGCTATGCCCACGCCTGCACAGTGGTCGAGCTCGAAGTTGACGACGAAACCGGTCAAGTCGACGTGCTGTCGATAAAAAGCGCCTACGAGATCGGCCGTGGCCTCAACCCCAAACTGGTCGAACAGCAACTCGTCGGCGGCACCTGGATGGGTGTCTCGCACGCCCTTTACGAGACCACCGAGCCCTACTATCCGGAACGGGCNCACCGGCCCGTCGACTACAGCGAATACCTGATGCCGGGACCGGCCGACGTCTGCGACATCGATCTCGTCATCCTCGAGCGACCGGCGGCGGACGGTCCCTACGGCGCCAAGGGCATCGGCGAGATGTGCGCCACACCACCGATCCCAGCCATTGCCAACGCCATCTTCGATGCCGTCGGCGTGCGCATCGACGAAATGCCGTTCACGCCGGAGAAGATTCTCCAGGCCATCAAGGCGCAGGCGGCGGGGCCCTAAGCGGCCATGGCAAAGCTGCCGGAAAGCGCCGATTTCGAGAGCCCGGAAGCGCTGGCCGAGGCGCTGCACGAGTGCGCCTACGTCGCCGACCAGGGCTTGAGCACGGTGGCCTATCTGGCCCTGCATCTGGGCAAGCCGTTGTTGCTCGAAGGTGCGCCCGGGGTGGGCAAGACCGAGGCCGCCAAGGCCCTGGCCGAGGTCCTGGGACGTGAGCTGGTGCGCTTGCAATGCTACGAGGGCATCGACGCCAACCACGCCCTTTATGAATGGAACTATCCCCGCCAGTTGCTGGCGCTGCACCGCGACGGCGCCGAGGCGGTCGATCTCTACAGCGACGAATTCCTCATTGAACGGCCGCTGTTGAAGGCCTTGAGGTCACCCCGCAAGANCGTCCTGTTGATCGACGAGATCGACCGCTCCGACCATGAATTCGAGGCTTTTCTGCTCGAATTCCTTTCCGATTTCCAGGTCTCGATTCCCGAGACGGGAACGCTGCGTGCGGCCACGCCGCCGGTCATCGTGTTGACCTCGAACCGCACCCGCGAGCTGCACGAGGCCCTGCGCCGGCGCTGTGTTTATCACTGGATCGCCTACCCCAGCCCGCAACAGGAAGCCGAGATCATCATGCTGCGGGCCGGTGATGTGGCCCGGGCCACCGCCGCTGCCGTGGCCGCCGCGGTCAGTGAAATGCGCGCCCTGCCGCTGGCCAAGCCGCCGGGCATCTCGGAAGCCGTGGAATGGGCCGACGCGGCGACGCTCTTGGAGCAGGGCCGGGGGCGCTGGCCCGAGGCTTTCCGGGCCAGCATCGGCGTCGTCATCAAGGACGAAGAGGACATGATCTACCTCGAGGACCAACTCGACGAGCTGCTCGACAAGGCCTGCGCCTGATGGAGCTGGCCGAATTGCCCCGGGCGGCCCGGCCGCTGGCTGCCTTTCCGGCTTTCCTGCGCGGGTTCGGTTTCGCCCTGGCCAGCGACCAGACCGTCGCCTTCATGGCCGCGGTGGCGTTGCTAGGACCGCGCCACATGGCCGACATCCATCGCGCCGCCCACGCCACGCTGGCGCCTGCGCCCGAACGCCAGGGCGAATTCGATGCCCTTTTCAAGGCCTTTTTTTGGCACCAAGACGAGGTGCTCCCGGGCCTCGGCAGGGAGGAAGGCGATACCGTCGTCAAGGACGACCGCGGCGGCGCCACGACGGCGCCCGAGGCCCGCCGGTTCGGTGAATCCGGCAAGGCTGCCTCGGCCCAGGAAATCCTCGCCGGGCGCCGCTTCCGCGCCCTCAGCGACGACGAGCGCTGGCGCCGCCTGCGCCGCCGCGCGCCCGGCGAATTGCCGCGCCGCCGAGCCTTCCGNCGGGCGCCGGCGAGCAGCGGCGATGCCATCGACATGCGCCGCACACTGCGGACGGCGCTGCGCAACGAGGGCGACTTGCCCATCCTGGTGCGCTCGCGACGGCGCACCCGGCAGCGCAACATCCTGCTGTTGATCGACGTCTCCGGATCGATGAAGGCCCACAGCGAAGACTATCTCTGCTTCGCCCATGCCGTGACCCAGGCCGCCGACCGGGTCGAAAGCTTTACCTTCGGCACCCGGCTGACCCGGATCAGCCGGGCCATGCGGCTGCGTGACCGCGGCCGCGCCCTGGAGCGGGCCGGCGGCATCGTCGACGACTGGGACGGCGGCACCCGCATCGGCGAGGCGTTGGGCGCCTTTCTCGCCGTACCGCGCTTCGCCGGTTACGCCCGCGGTGCCCTGACCGTGGTGCTGTCCGACGGCCTGGAACGCGGCAAACACGCTTTGATGCTCGATGCCGTGCGCTGTCTGGCGCGCCGATCCTGGCGCCTCGCCTGGTTGACGCCGCTCGCCGCGGACAACCGCTTCCGTCCCGAGACCGCGGCCCTCAAGGCCGTTCTGCCCTGGCTCGACGATCTTGGCGACGGCGGCTCTGTCGAAAGCCTGTGCGACTACGTTCTCTCACGCAGCCGCGATGAGGAGCGCTTTGCGGCGGCGCGCTGGACGGCGCTGCCATGAGNGAGCCGCTCATCGACGCCCACCACCACATCTGGCAGCAACAGGACCTGCCCTGGCTGCTCGGCCCCATGCAGCCGCGCATCTTCGGCCCCTACGAAGCCATCCGGCGCGATTATCCGATCGCCGAATATCTCGACGACCTAGCCGGCAGTGGCGTCGAGAAATCGGTCTATGTCCAGGTCAATTGGGCCCAAGAGAGATTCGAGGACGAGGTCGCCTGGGTGAGCCAAACCGCCGAGCACAGTGGCTGGCCCCACGCCATCGTCGGCTACGCCGATTTCCTGACCGACGACGTGCGGCCGCAGCTCGACCGGCTGGCCAAATACCCGCTGATGCGCGGCATCCGCATGCAGCTGCACTGGCACGAGAACGAAATGTACCGCTTCGCCGCCCGCCCCGATGTCATGAGCGAGCCGCTGTTCCGGCGCAACATCGCCCGGCTCGCCGACTACGGCTGGTCCTTCGACCTTCAGGTCTTCGCCGGCCAGATGGCCGCCGCCGCCGACCTCGCCGCCGACTGCCCGCAGACCAATTTCATCCTGCAGCACGCCGGCATGCTGGAAGACCTCTCGGCCGCCGGGCGCAACGCATGGCGGGCCGGCATGGCCAAGCTGGCAACCCATACCAACGTCTATGTCAAGCTCTCGGCCTTCGGCACCTTCAGCCACCAGAACGATCCGGCCCATATCGCCGACATGGTGGGCCAGACCACTGCGCTCTTTGGCGCCGATCGCTGCCTCTTCGGCTCCAACTTCCCGATCGAGAAATTGTGGACTGACTATGCTTCGTTGCTGGCGGCGCACCGCGACGCCGTGGCGGCTCTGAGCGCGGCCGAGCAGAGCGCCGTTTTCCGGGAAACGGCGGCCAAGGTATACCGGATCGCCGACTGAGACCGGGTCGGGCCGCTCAGGGCAGGCCGGCCGAGCGCCGGGCCGAGGCCTTCCAGGCAACCAGCGGATCCGCCCTGCGCCGGGGCCTGGGTAGGGCGGCAGCGAGCTCGTCCGTTGTCGGCCCGTCCCCCTCGAGGGCGCGAAAACAGGCGATGGTCGGGTGCACGGGATTGCCGTGGCGCTTGGCGGCCAGCGACAAGGGCTCGTTCTGCCGCGCGCCGCACTGGCCGCAGGGCCAACCCAAACGGGCCATCAACTCGACGGCGCGGCCGTTGGGATACATCACGATCAGCTCGACGATTTTGGTCGATCCGGAGATGCGCTGCGCCACCTTCACCGCTCCTACTGCGCCGCTTGGGAATAGGGGGTCGCGGCCGGCATCCTGATCACGTCGCTGGGCATCTGGTAGCGCGCGAAGGGCAGCACCACGACCTTGGCGTCGGGGCCCTGGCGCGCCATCGCCGCCGCGAAAGCCTCGGGCAGTGAGTCGGTGACGTTGAAGCCGATGTCCCGGGCCATGGCTAGGTTGTCCTGCCTGGTGACGACGGTGAGGTACTTGCGCGACATGACCTCGTAGATCGGCGCCCAGATGCAGCCCGCCCACATCTCGACCTGGCGGTTATGAATGTCGCGATAGAGCCGTTCCAGGTTGCGCGGCGAGGGCGGCATGTAGGGCTTCATCAAGTCNAAGAGCGCGAACCCGGGAAAATCGCCAAGCTCGGTGTTGACGCCCGGACTGGGCGAGCAATAGATGATGTCGCCCTGGTCCTTGAGGATCATGTCGGCCGACATGCAGCCCCAGCCGGTGTGGAAGAAAAGATGATCGGTCGGCGCGAAGACACCGCAGACGGCGATATCGGCCGGTCCGCCGGCCGGACGGCGGTAGGCATAGGCGTTGTTGAAAATCCGAATGGCTTCGCGGTGGGCTTCGGGGTGGCTGCCGAAGTTGAGGAAGCAGACCGAGCCCTGGGTGTCGAGCACCGAGTTCAGGGTGCAGCTCAGCTTGCACATGGTGGCGACCTCGTCNATGTCCGAGCGCATCGGCCCGGCCATGGCACCGTAATGGGTGTGCGGCGTCATGACGAAGGCGGCGTGGTTCGATTCGATCGATTCGTCCGAGACCACGCCCGGCATGATCAGCTTGCCGCCGCCGCCGTAGCCCCAATGGTTCGACTGGGCCTGACCGATCGAGATCGAGACGTCGCACTTGGCGACCTCGTTGTGCAGCCAAACCGGCGTGCCGCGGGATGAGATGCCGATGAAGGTGTAGACCTCGGGGTTGCGCGGATCGTTCTGGAAAAACGGGATGCCCAGGCGCTGCATGTGGTCGAGGTTCTGGCGGCCGAATTTCAATTCGATGTCGCGCTTCGACATGTGGAAGATCTTGCCGTTGGCGCAGATCACCCGGGCGTCCTTGACGCCGTGTTTTTCGATGGCATCGAAGACCGGCGGCAGCAGCTTCGAAGCTGGGGTCGGCCGGAATTGGTTGTCGATGATGATGCAGAGCGATTTGTCGGGCCCGATCAGCTGGGAAAATTTGGCGCCGCCGTAGGGCCGTTCGAGAGCCGCCGCCGCGGCCGCCGAAACGTCGCGTAGGGCCGGCGGTTCGTTGGGTTTGATCCAGGCCCAGAGGTTGCGTTGCAGCACTTCGAGGGAGATCCGCTCGCGATAAACAAGACTGGGATCGTCACATGATCCGATGGTCAGGGGATCGAGGGATTCGAAGGGGATATCGACGTTGACTGCGTAGCCCAACATACCCTCCTGTCAAAGAATCGCTCGGCGATTGTATTTGTTTGATAGTGCTTCACCCGGCGCACTCGGTCGCCGGGCATCAAAATAAGCATAGGCGCCGTTGGCGCTCGCAGGCAAGAGGCACCGCCAATACCATCGCGCCACAGGCCTCCCGCGACAGATGGCCCGTAGTACTATTTTCTGCCGCCAGCTATGGTATCGACATTGCCCTGGGCTGGAGCAATCGATGACAATCCGGGCCGCCGGCAAAGGGGAGAGGGGCCTCGATGATTTTTTTTGCGCGTTCTGCCGCTTTCTGGAATCTGGTCGAGGCCAGCGCCGAACTGTCCCAGATCGGCTCGGGCTTCACTTTCACCGAGGGCCCGGTGTGGCACCCGCGCGAACATCATTTGCTGTTCTCCGACATGCCCGGCGACGTGCGCCGCATGTGGCGTTCCGGCGAGGGCATCAGCGAGGTTATGCGCCCGTCCAACAAGGGCAACGGCATGACCTACGACGGGGCTCTCAATCTGATCGTTTGCGAACACGTGACCTCGTCGCTGGCCCGCTTTCGTCCCGACGGCAGCCGGGAGGTGCTGGCCTCGCACTACATGGGCCAGGAACTCAACAGCCCCAACGACACCTGCATGCGCTCCGACGGATCAATCTACTTTTCCGATCCCTGGTACGGCAGGATGCCGGTATTCGGCATCGAGCGCGAACGCGAACTCGGTTGGCAAGGTGTGTTCCGCATCGCGCCCGACGGCAGCGGGCCGGAACTGGTGGTCGAGCAGGACGAGTTCGACATGCCCAACGGGCTCTGCTTTTCGCCCGACGAATCGCTTTTGTACATCAACGACACCACCAACGCCCAGGTCAAAGTCTTCCAGTGCAACCCTGACGGCAGCCTGAGGAACGGCAAGCTCTTCGCCGAGGGCCTCAAGTCCGAGAGCGAGGCCGGCGTGCCCGACGGCATGAAATGCGACGATCTCGGTAACATCTGGGTCACCGGGCCGGGCGGTGTCTGGATCTTCGATCCCGGCGGCAACCACCTGGGCTGCGTCAGGGTTCCTGAATTGGTGGCCAATCTGGCCTGGGGCGGCGAGGATTGGCGCACGCTGTTCATGTGTGCCTCGACCTCGGTCTATGCCCTGCAAACGCTGGTCGGGCCGCGCATCGAGCCCTACATGAAGCTGGGCGGGGTGGCTGGCGCCGCCGAATATGCGCCGCCGCCAGCGGCCGCGGCACAACAACCCACGCCGCAGCCCGCGCCGCAAGCCGCGCCGCAAGCCGCGCCGCCGGTGCAGACGGCAGACAGCCTGCGGCTGGAGCCCGGGCGTTGCGCCATGATCATCCAGGACATGCAGAACGACGTCATCATGGCGGGCGGCGCCTTCGCCGATTCGGGCGCCCCGGCCCACGCCGCCGAGCAAAACGTCATCGAGAACGCCGCCCGCCTGGCCCAGGCCTGCCGCGCCAAGGGCATCCCCATCATCCACGTCTGGTTCGTCGTTGAGGCCGGAGCGCCGGGCTTCACCACCAACGCGCCGCTGTTCGAGGGACTGAAGGAGAGCAACGCCCTGGTCCGCGGCACCTGGGGCGCCCAGCCGGTGCCCGGCCTGGAGCCGCTGCCCGGCGATCACGTGGTGGAAAAAATGCGCATGAGCGCCTGGGAGGGCACGCGGCTGGAGACCGTGCTCAAGGCCGAGGGCCGGGACACCATCATCGTCACCGGCGCCTGGACCAACATGTCGATCGAGCACACGGCGCGCACCGGCGCCGACAAGGGCTACGTCATGATCATGCCGGAAAATGCCTGTTCGACGATGAACGCCGAATGGCACAACGCGTCGATCAACTTCGCCTGCCAGAACGTCGCCACGGTGACGACTGTGGACAAGGTCATCGCCGCCCTGAACTAATACCCACTTTCGGTAACAGCGGACATATGAGGTCGGAATATGGCTAGCGACAGTATCAGCGGATATCGCTCAACGGCGTATCAGCGCAGCAACGAGATCCAAGGCAACGAGATCATCGCCGAGTACCTGATCAAGGAGCGTGTGCCCTATCTTATCGGCTACGGCGGCCACGGTGCCATCGGCCTGCTCGACGCGATCTACGACCGCACCGACAAGATCCGCCACATTTCGCCGCGCATCGAGCAGTGTTCCGGCTTCATGGCCGATGCCTATTACCGCCTGACCGGCGAGCCCCTGGCGGTCTACACCTCGACCGGGCCCGGTCCCATGAACATGATGATTTCGGTGGCCAACGCCTTTTACGATTTCTCGGCCTTTTTCCTCGTTACTGGCCAGGTGGCAACCACGCAGTTCGGCTCCGGTGCGCTGCAGGACGACTATCGCTTCGAGGGTGACATGTCGAGCATCTTCGCGCCCGTGGTCAAGAAGTCGTGGCGCGTGCGCCAGGTCGAGGATTTGTGCCGGGCGCTACCGGAAGCCTTTTCGCTGATGCGCAGCGGCCGGCCCGGTCCGGTGCACATGGACATGCCCTACGACCTCTACATGACCTCGGCCGCCGTCGAGGTGCCCGAACCCGAGACCGCTCTGCCCCAGGCCCACGAGCCGGTTTCAGCCTCGGACGCCACCATCGAGCGCGCGCTGGACATGCTCATCAACACCACCCGGCCGCTGATCCTGGCCGGTGGCGGCGTCCACCTGGGCGATGCCCGCGAGGAGCTCAAGGCCCTGGCCGAGTACCTCAACATCCCGGTCTATTCGACCTTCATGGGCAAGGGCGTGATGCCAGGCGCCGATGATCTCTACCTCGGCGTGGCCGGCTGCTGGGGTCAGTACCCGGCCAACGAAGCGGCCAAGAACGCCGACGTCATCCTGGCCATCGGGGCGCGTTTCAACGACTTGCACACGGCGTCGTGGTTGCCCGGCTACGTCTACAATATCCCGCCCACCAAACTCATACAGGTCGACATCGAACGCGAGGAAATCGGCCGCAACTATCCCGTGGAACTGGGCGTCGTGGCCGACGCCAAGAGTTTCCTGACGCAGATGCTCAAGGTGGCCAAGGCCAAGGGCCGGCGGCGCGCCTTCGGCCAGACCTGGCAGAGCGAAGTCGAGAAGTACAAGACCGATTGGCGCAACTTCATCGAGCCCTATGCCGAAAACAACGAGGTGCCGATCGACCCGCGCCGCATGATGCACGACATGAACAAGGTCAGCCCCGACGATACCGTGATGGTGGTGGACGTGGGCAACAGCCAGGCCTGGTCGGAGCAGTACTGGGAGCCCAAGATGCCGGGCAACCACCTCACCGCCGGTGGCTTCGCCGCCATGGGCTTTGGCGTCTGCGGCGTGCTCGGAGCCAAGCTGGCGCGCCCCGATTCGCCCTGCGTCACGCTGTGTGGCGACGGCGGCTTCATGATGACGCCGCATGCCGTGGCCACGGCGGTGGAGTACAACCTCCCGGCCGTCTGGGTGATCCAGAACAACTACGCCATCGGCTGCATCCGCGATCTTCAGCTCTTCTACTACGACGGGCGTGAGATCGGCACCAGCTTCGTCAAGGAAAACACCGACCAGCTGTGGAACCCGGATTTCGCCAAAATGGCCGAATCGATGGGCGCCCGGGGCCTGCGCATTGATCATCCCGACCAGTTCGCCGACGCCTACCGCGAGGCCCTCACCTCCGATCAACCGACGGTGCTGGATGTCATCGTCAATCGCGACGTCCCGGTGCCGCTGACCGGCACCTGGCAGATGCCGCCGATCCCCGAGGCGCAGCCCACCTTCGGCCAGCGCAAAATCCGGCATTAGAGCCTGTCGGGTGTGATCAACTAGACCGCCGCGAAAACAGGGAGTGCGACCATGGCGCTGGAAATCAAGCTTCTCGACCTCGGTGATATCGAACTGGAATCAAGCTTCCTCGTGCAGGCCCGGGATTGCGGCTCCAACGCCCGCGTGCCGACCTTCGGCTATCTCATCCTGGGTGACGATCCGATCCTGATCGACAGCGGCTTCCGCAATCCCGAGATCATGTCGACGCTGGGCATGCGCGGCCTGCAGTACCGCGAGCAGCTGATCGAGAACCAGTTGGCCAAGTACGACCTGACCTTCAAGGACGTGCGCTACCTGCTGCACACCCACCTGCACATCGACCACGCCGGCAAGGACGATCAGTTTCCCATGTCGACGACGGTGGTCATCAACCGGCGCGAGCTCGAATACGCGGTCTCGGGGTTGATGGGCGGGCAATACCCGGCCCCCGACATCAAGCACCTGATCGACCGTCTGCACACGCCACGCGCCCTGCGCTTCCTCGATCTCGAGGGATCCGACGGTATCGAGATCATACCCGGTGTGGTCTGCGTCGCGGCCGGCGGCCACACCGAGGGCTCGATGAACATCCTGGTCGAAACCGCGGAAGGCATCGCCAACATCTGCGGCGACGTGATCTACGATATCAGCGATCAGCTTCTCGATCCCTTTCACGGCGTGCTCGAGATGGAACCCGCCGTTACCGGCAACCACGGCACCACCAAACGCCAGGAGCAATTGGCCATGAAGAAGATCGTCAACTCCTGCCGTTTCGTCTGCCCCATCCACGATCGGCCCGGCGTCATCGAACGGGGCGAGGTGGTTGGTCGCATGCATGACAAGATCCCCGGGCCGATAACCAAGTCGTTCCCCAGGCGCCGCTGGTTCGCCGCCTGAGTCCAAGGTGGTGCCGAAACCGCCCCATTGCAGATCGAAATTGGAAATTGGACCCACTGATTTTTTNTCACCGCTTCTTACTCGTGTTTTCTAATTGAAAAATCCTTCATTTGCCAAAAATTCGGCATAATCCAACCATATTGGCCAAAATAGTCTGGCGACAAATTTGAATTATTTTGTGGTGACTTATTGGTGACTTGATATAAAATATCGCATTTGGCGCCCTGGGTGGCAAAAAGGGGCGCCAGCGACAATGGACGAGCCGCCATGGAGCTGACGAAGAAGGCGATAGACGGTTTCACGTACCAGGGCGACGGCAAGAGCCGCGACGTGCGTTGGGACGGCGCCTTGCCGGGCTTCGGCGTCCGGATCTACCCCAGTGGCCAGAAGTCCTTCGTGTTGTCGTTCCGGGCCGCCGGCCGCAAGCGCTTGCTGGTGCTGGGGCGCTGCGGCCCTCTGAACGTGGACCTGGCCCGAAATCGGGCGCGGCGCCATCTCAGCGCCTTGCTCGACGGCAAGGACCCACAGGGGCCACGACAGGCGGAGGCCCTTGGCAGCACCATGGCCGAGCTCTGCCGGGTCTATATGGAGCGCCACGGCAGCCGGAAGCTATCCAGGGGCGACGACCAGCGGCGGATCGACCACTACATCCTGCCCAAGTGGCGCAATTTGAAGCTGCAAGCGATTGGCCGTGCCGAGATCGCGGCCCTGCACCATAAGATCGGCAAACGGGCGCCCTATGAGGCCAACCGGGTGCTGGCCCTTGTCCGTAAGATGATCAACTGTGCCCGGCAGTGGGGCTTGCTGGAGGAGGGCCGCCCGAACCCGGCCACGGGCATTGCCCTCCATCCGGAGAAGCCCCGGGAGCGGTGGCTGACAACAGAAGAGCTACCCTGCCTCGCCAAGGCCGTCGATGAGGAAACCAATACCTACGTCCGGGGCGCCTTGTGGCTTTACCTGCTGACCGGTGCGCGGCAGAACGAGCTGCTGGCCGCCCGGTGGGACGGGATCGATTGGCAGCGAAAGGAACTCCGCCTGGGCGAGACCAAAGCCGGCAGCCCCCACTGCGTGCCGCTAAGTGGTCCAGCTGTAGCGGTGCTGAAGTCACTGCCCCGCCAGGATGGCAACCCCTACATCCTGCCTGGCGCGAAGGCCGGGCAGCATCTGGTCAACATCGCCAAGCCCTGGGGCAAGATCCGACGCCGAGCCGGAATCGAGGACGTGAGGCTCCACGACCTCCGACGTACGGTCGGGCGTTCGCTGGCTCAGGCCGGCAGCGATCTGCACCTGATCGGGCAGGTGCTGAACCATTCCAACCTCGGCACCGGCGCCATCTATGGCCGGAGCCGTGAGGATGTATTGCACCGGGCGCTGGAGGATCATGGCCAGCGGATCATGGCGGCGGCGGGCAAGCACGCTGCTGCGGGCAATATCGTCTAGAGCGCCAAGCGTTTATTCGGAATCGCAAAGGGGATTCCCAAACGCTCTGAAATGTGATTCACCATGTTTGGAGGTGGATCATGGGCAAGAGCTATTCGTTGGACCTACGAGAGCGGGTTGTTTCCTTTGTCGGATCGGGTCGTTCGCGACGTGAGGCGGCGTCGCGGTTTGATGTGAGTGCGAGCTTTGCGGTTAAGGTTGTGTGCCGTCATGAGAGGACGGGTTCTGTCGCGCCGGCGCGGCAAGGCCGTCCCCCGGGGAGCGGCAAGCTGTCGCCGCACTTGGCTGATCTGATCGCCTGGGTGGAGGCGCGTCCCGATATCACGATGCCCGAGCTGGCAGCCCTGTTGGCAGCTGAGCGAGGGGTGGTGGCCCATCCGGCGTCGCTGTCGCGAGCGCTTCGCCAGGCTGGCTTCAGCTATAAAAAAAACCCTGCAGGCCTCGGAGTGCGAACGCCAGGACGTCAAGCTGAGGCGGCGCATCTGGATCTACCGTCGCCAGCCCCGGATGCGGCTTGATCCGAGGCGTCTGGTCTTTATCGACGAGACATCCGTGAATACCAAAATGACCCGTCTCAGAGGCCGCAGCCGGCGGGGAACGCAGCTCAGGGCCAAGGCACCGTTCGGACGCTGGGGCACGCAGACATTCATCGCCGGGCTGCGCTGTGACCGCCTCACCGCGCCCTGGGTGATCTCGGGGGCTATCAACAGGGTCGCTTTCGACACCTACATCGACACCCAGTTGGCGCCGACACTTGCCCGCGGTGACGTCGTCATTCTCGACAATCTCTCGGCACACAAAAGCGCCAAAGCCGCCGAAACCATCAGGCAACGCGGCGCCTGGTTCCTCTTCCTGCCGCAGTACTCGCCCGACCTGAACCCCATCGAGAAGGCCTTCTCAAAGCTCAAGGCCCATCTCCGGGCTACCGCCGCGCGGACCTTCGATGAACTCTGGCAATCCATCGGAGACATCTGCCTTCTGTACGAGCCTCAAGAGTGCTGGAACTACTTCAAGGCAGACGGATATGCGTTCGATTAAACGCACGAGGCTCTAAGCCGCCCCCCGGATGGGGGGCGGAGGCCAAGGGCGCGGATGCGGCCGCCCGGCGAGGGTCTACAAAAAGCCGCCTGTGGCGGCGCTCGCCCGGTGAGGGTCAACTAAAAACAATCCGCGATTAGCGGATTGACGCCAACCGCAGGCGGCCCCATTCTCAAGGGCCGCCAGCTTCGTTTTGAGGGGTCCCGTGTCAGGCTCTTGGAGCAGCTATTTCGGCCGCCTGGCGGCCTACAACACCTGGGCCAACCTGCGCCTCTATGCGGCTTGTGACGAGCTAAGCGAAAGCGCGTACCTCCAATCCCGTGCCGCCTTTTTCGGCGGTATCCACGGCACTCTCAATCATATCCTGGTGGGCGATCGCATCTGGTTCGCCCGCTTCGAGGGGCGCCAGCCGGCCGTCACAGCGCTGGACCAGCAGCTCTACGGCGATTTGGCCGGCCTGCGCGTTGCCCGGGTGGCCGAAGACGCCCGCATCGAAGCCTTCGTTCGGCATTTGGGGGAGGACGATTTCGACCAACAGGTGGCCTACCAGAACTTGGCCGGCGAATCCTATGAGCAGCCGCTGGGTGCCTTGCTTGGCCACGTCTTCAACCACCAGACCCACCATCGCGGCCAGGTCCATGCCATGATGACCGCGGCGGGGCAGACTCTTCCGGACACCGACCTTCCCTTCATGCCCGGGGCCGAGGAATGACTCCTTGGCAGACGGTCGGTG
>NZDS01000059.1 GCA_002690215.1 Rhodospirillaceae bacterium
ATGAGGCCGCCGAAATGCGAATCCTTGGCGGCTTCGGGGTCGATGTGGAAGGGCTGGGGATCGAACTCGCTGGCGAAATCGATCATCTCTTCCTGGTTCATGGTGTGTCGGCCGAAGCGGTAGGTCCTACCGACCTCGAAGTCCTCGAAATACATACCACCCACGTTGAATCTCCCGTTCAGTCGGTTTGCAGCCGGCGCCGCCAATGAGATACCGCCAGACCGCGGTCTCGGGTCCCGAGATGTCCGAGAGCACGGCGAAGACGGCGAGATAGGCGAGGCGCGCGGGGGTCTTGTCAGGTCTCGCGGCGCAAAAAGTACACCGTACTGAGCATGCTGACCACGGTGTCGCCGTTCTGGTTGTCGGCGGCTAACTTGAGCTTGAGACGGCCGCGGTCGGGGCGGCGTTCGGAGATCTCGGCTTCTTTTACTTCGAGCCAGAAGTTCAGCGTGTCGCCGGGCCGCACCGCCACGGGCCAACGCAGCTCGTCGATGCCCCAACCGGCGATGAAGCCGGATTCGTCGCCGTAGAAATCCTTGATGACGAAGCGCATACTGGTTGAGACAGTGTGCCAGCCGCTGGCAATGAGGCCGCCGAAATGCGAATCCTTGGCGGCTTCGGGGTCGATGTGGAAGGGCTGGGGATCGAACTCGCTGGCGAAATCGATCATCTCTTCCTGGCTCATGGTGTGACGGCCGAAGCGATAGGTCCTGCCGACCTCGAAGTCCTCGTAAAACATACCACCCACGTTGGATCTCCTGCTGATACGAATTCTGAACGATTTGTTCAGATTTCATATCATATTTCCTTTTTCCCTCGCCAGGCGTGCGCATCCGCGCACTTGGCCGCCGCCTCAATGGCGGCTTGATACCGCATTCGAATTGATCATTCGAATTCGGTATCAGTTGCCCCGTTCAGTCGGCCCGTTCAGTCGGTTTGCAGCCGCTGCCATTCCTCGGCGGCGCCGGCCATGGCCCGGCGCATGGCCGCGATGTCCGGCCCCGGCCCGACCAGCGAGCGGCTGGCCGTCGGTACCAGGCGCCCGAGGTGGCCGCCGAAGCGGCTTTGCAGGTCGCCCAGCGTGGCGCCCTGGGCACCCACTCCGGGGGCCAGAATGTAGGACAGGGGCAGCCGTTCAACCAGCGCCAGGGCTTCGTCCTCCAGGGTCGCGCCGATGACCGCGCCGATGGGCCCCGGCTTCGGGTCTGCGTCGAGGCCGCGGTTGTAGGCGGTGATTTCGTCGGCCAGGTGTTCGGCCACAGTGTCGCCGCTTTCCAGGCGGGCGCGCTGCAGTGCCGAGCCCTCGGGGTTGGACGAGCGCACGACGACGAAGGCACCGGCGCCCTTGGCCACCAGCTCGCCCAGACCATCGTGCAAGGCGGCGAAGCCGAGATAGGCCGTCAGCGTCATGGCATTGCCCTTCAGACCCTGGCAGTAAGCCACCATGGTGTGGGCCACGTCGCCGCGCTTGCAATCGACGATCGAGAGCTGGCCGCGGTCCCGAATCTCGGCCACCACCTCGTCGAGCACGGCCACACCGGTGGCGCCGAAGCGCTCGTAAAAGGCGGCCTGGGGTTTGACGATGCCGATCAGACCTTGGGCGGCATCGAGGGCGCGGCGGCAGAATTCACGGGCGCCGGCAGCGCTGTCCGGCAGCTCCCAGGCGGCCAGTAGTCTGGGCGAGGGGTCGAGACCGAGACACAGTGTCGAGTGCTCGGCGGCGATCTTTTGCAGGCGTTCGGCGAATGCGGTCATGTCTTTTCCCTGCTATGGAGGTCGGTAGAAACGCCGCTCGACCCCCACTCTCACCCTCCCCCGCAAGCGGTGGAGGGGGCTGGCACCAGCCGTCAGATTCTGCTCCCCTCGTGTTCCCTCCACCTTCCAGGGGGAGGGACAGGGAGGGGGTTGGCGGGAGTTCGCCACAAGGACGACGAGGATGCAACGTTTCTGTGCGCTGTCGGATTCACACGTTAAAGCGGAACAAAAATACATCCCCGTCGGCGACCACATAGTCGCGGCCTTCCGAGCGCATACGGCCTGCGTCGCGGGCGCCCTGTTCGCCGCCGTAGGCCAGATAGTCATCGAAGGTGATGGTTTCGGCGCGGATGAAGCCGCGCTCCATGTCGCTGTGGACCTGGCCTGCCGCTTGCGGCGCCGTCGAGCTCTTTCGCAACGTTTCGGCGCGGGCCTCCTTGGGACCGGCGGTAAAGAAGGTGATGAGGTCGAGCAACCGGTAGCCGGCCCGCACCACTTGGTTGAGGCCGGTCTCCTGAAGGCCGGCATCAGTCAGAAATTCGGCCCGCTCGGCCGGATCGTCGAGGGCGGCAACATCGGCTTCCAAGGCGGCCGAAATGAGCACGACCTGGGATCCGGTCGCTTCTGCTTTTTGGCGCAGCGCGGCGACGTAGCCGTTACCTGAAAGCGCCGTGGCCTCGTCGACGTTGCAGACGTAAAGCACCGGCTTGGCGGTCAACAGATGCAGCGACTTGAAAACCGGCCGGTCGTTGGCCGCCAGCGTCATCTCGCGGGCCGGCCGGCCTTGGCGTAGCGCCTCCAGCGCCTCCCCCATGACGCCAACCCGCGCCTTGGCCTCTTTGTCGCCGCCGCGCGCCCGCTTTTCGACCAGCGGGTAGCGGCCCTCGAGGCTTTCCAGATCAGCCAGCAGCAGCTCGGTCTCGACGGTTTCGGCGTCGGCCACCGGGTCGATGCGGTCCTCGACGTGAGCGATGTCGGCGTCCTCGAAGCACCTGAGCACATGGACGATAGCGTCGACCTGGCGGATCTGGCCGAGGAATTGGTTGCCCAAACCCTCACCGGTGCTGGCGCCGCGCACCAGGCCGGCGATGTCGAGGAACTCGAGGAAAGTGGAAATGGTGCGCGCCGAGCCGGCCAACTCGGCGATCTGGCGCAGGCGATCGTCGGGGACCGGCACCCGGCCCAGGTTGGGCTCGATGGTGCAAAAGGGATAGTTGGCCGCCTCGGCCGTGGCGTTGGCGGTGAGAGCGTTGAAGAGCGTCGACTTGCCGACGTTGGGCAAGCCGACGATGCCGCAAGTAAATCCCATGGGGCTTAGTCCGGGGTGGTGGCGGAGGTGGGCGCCGGTTTGCTGGGCTTCGGTGGTTGCCGCAATAACGCTACCTTGGTGGAAAACCCCGGATCGTCGTCCTTGGCTAGGTACTCCGCGGCTTCGATGACGGCGTCGAGCAGAGGATCGAGCCAAACCTTGTCGCGCTTGGGGAAGTCACGCAGCAGGTAGCGCTGAACCTGGGCCTTGTTGCCGGGATGGCCGACACCCACCCGAACACGCCGGAAATCCGGTCCCATGTGGCTGTCGATGCTGCGCAAGCCATTGTGACCGGCCGTGCCGCCTCCCAGCTTGACCCGGATCTTGCCCGGCGCCAGGTCGATCTCGTCGTGGAAGACGACGATGTCCTTACCGCTGACGTGAAAATAACGTGCCGCAGCCCCGACCGACTGGCCGGAGAGGTTCATGAAGGTTCCCGGTTTCAGCGCCATCGCCCGCCGTCCGCCGAGACGGCCATCGGCCACCTGGCCCTGGAAGCGCCGCCGCCAAGGTCCGAAGGAATAGCGCTCGACCAGCCGGTCCAGCGTCATGAAGCCGAGGTTGTGGCGGTGGTTCTGATGCTTTGTGCCCGGGTTGCCGAGGCCGACCAGGAGCAACATGGTTTGGGTTTATTCCTCGCTGCCCTCGCCCTCGGCCGCTTCGCCCTCGGCCGCTTCGCCCTCTTCGCCTTCGANGCCCTCTTCGCCTTCTTCGCCCTCGAGTTCTTCGGCCTCGGCGGCGGCGGCGGCTTCGGCGGCCTCGTCGAGTACCACGGTCGGCGCCGCTATGGTGGCGACGGTGAAGTTGCGGTCGGTGATGGTCGGGCTGACACCGTCAGGCAGGTCGATTTCCTCGATGTGCACCGAGTCGCCGATGTCGAGGCCGGCCAGGCTGACCGTGATGGTCTCGGGGATGGCATCGGCGCGGCACCAGAATTCGATTTCGTGGCGCACCACGTTGAGCACGCCGCCACGCTTGATGCCTGGCGACTCCTCGTCGTCGATGAACACCGNCGGNACCATGATGGAGATGCGCGANTCCGCCGACAACCTGAGGAAATCCACATGCATCGGTGAGTCGCTGACCGGATGGAGCTGGATCTCGCGGGGCAGCACGCGTTCGCTGCCACCGGCCACGGCGACATCATAGAGCCGGTTGGCAAAGCCGCCGCGCTCGATTTCGCGAACCAATTCGCGGTAGTCGACGGAGACCATCAACGGNTCGGCGTCGCCGCCGTAGATGATGCCGGGTACGCGGCCGGCCCGGCGCATGGCCCGGGCCGTGCCCTTGCCGGTGCCTTCCTTGGGCTCGGCTGTCATGGTGGCAATTTCCGCCATCCCTCAAACTCCTCGCATGCGGCGCCGGGGCCTNGGCCCCTGCTCAGTGAAACAGGCTGGAAACCGACCGCTCCTCGCTGATGCGGCTCATGGCATCGGCGATCAGGGGCGCGATCGAGATCCGCCGGATATTGTGCGACACCCTGACGGCTTCGGTCGCCAGGATGCTGTCGGTGGTTACCAGCGTCTCCAGTTCCGAACTGGCCACGCGGGCCACCGCACCGCCGGAAAGCACGCCGTGAGTGACNTAGGCCGAAACAGATTCGGCGCCGCACTCCTTGAGCGCCTCGGCGGCATTGCAGAGCGTCCCTGCGGAGTCGACGATATCGTCGACGATCACGCATTGNCGGCCGGTCACGTCGCCGATCACGTTCATGACCTCGGAGACACCGGCCTGNTCGCGCCGCTTATCTATGATTGCGAGGTCGGCGTCAAGTCGCTTGGCCAGTGCCCGGGCGCGGATCACGCCGCCGACGTCGGGCGAGACGAACATCAGATTGTCGCCGTCGAAATGCTTGGAGATGTCCTTGTCGAACACCGGGGCCGAAAAGAGGTTGTCGGTGGGAATGTCGAAGAAGCCCTGGATCTGACCGGCGTGAAGGTCCAGCGTCAACACCCGGTCGGCTCCGGCCGTGGTGATCAAGTTGGCCACCAGCTTGGCCGAAATCGGTGTTCGCGGTCCCGGTTTGCGGTCTTGTCGGGCATAGCCGAAGTAGGGGATGACGGCCGTGATGCGGCGCGCCGAGGCCCGCTTGAGGGCGTCGATGCAGACCAGCACCTCCATCAAATTGTCGTTGGCCGGATAGGATGTCGACTGGATCACGAAGGTGTCTTCGCCACGCACGTTCTCGTGGATCTCGACAAACACCTCCATGTCGGAAAAGCGGCGCACACTGGCTTTGGTCAGCGGCATNTTGAGGCTGGCCGCAATGGCCTCGGCAAGCGGTTTGTTGCTGTTGCCGGCGACCACTTTCATGGCGGTATTCCTTTGCTCGGGCGGCTCAGGGGAGCCGCGACCAAGGTGGTGGCGGGCGGAATGTACCAGGGCGGCCAGAGCCTGTAAACGACCCATGCGGCAGCCGTCGCGTAGCGCTGTCCGAGTTCAGAAAAAACACGTCGACAGCAGTCCCAACAACAAAAGCACGATGAAGAATACGGCATAGGGCATTGTTCCGGCCGGTCTAGTTAATGATCAGATCGAGCGATGCCTTGCTCAGCCGGCGGTAGCCGTCCGTAGTGATCAGCACGGTCTCGCCGAGCGTGGCCGCCAACCCGGCCTCGTCGTCGAACAGAATCATGTGCAGAAAAAAGACCATGTTGGGCGCCAGTTCCACCGGATTGCCGGCGTAGAACATGGGCCAGTCCATCCAGTTGGGTTCGAAGGTGGTGCCCAGGCTGTAGCCGCAGGCGTTGAGGCGCTGGGCCGAAAAGCCGGCGCCGTCGAGGCTTTCGGCCTGGGCCGCGAAGACCTCGCCCATGGCCCGGCCGGGCCGCAGCGCCGCCTGTGCCGCTTGCAGGGCGTCGGCGCAGGCCTCGACCATGCGCTTTTGTTCGGGCGGCGGCTCGCCGATGCGTACCAGCCGCATCAGGCAGGCGTGGTAGTGGCGATAGACACCGGCGAACTCCAGCGTCAACTGGTCGTCATCGGNCAACTGGCGGCGGCCGGTGAAATAGCGGCACAGCATGGCGCCGGGGCCCGAGCCGATGATGAAACGGTTAGCCGGATAGTCACCGCCACCCCGGAACACGGCACCTTGCATTTCGGCCAGGATGTGGCCTTCCTGGGCGCCGGCCCGGGCCGTCTGGCGGGCCGCCTCGAGGGCCTCGTCGGCCAACTCGGCCGCGCGCCGCACGTAGGCCAGCTCAGCCTCGCTCTTGACCAGCCTGAGGCGGCTGACCAGGTCGGAGGCGTCGGACCAGGAACAATAGCCCTCGAGCGTCTGGCGCAGACCCTGCCAGCTGCGCCCGGTCAGGCCGTAGGCTTCGAGCTCGATGCCTAAGTGGCGGCCGCGAAGACCGTGTTCCTCGATGATGCGGCGAAGTTCAAGAGCCGGCTCGGCGCCCTCGTCGTCGACCCAGACGCGGACATCCTCGATATCCGAGGTGTGACGGGCCTGGCGCAGGTCCGGCGCCCGCGTCAGCAAAGTCATGGCGCCGTCGGCA
>NZDS01000060.1 GCA_002690215.1 Rhodospirillaceae bacterium
CTCCTGGAAAACCCGCAGGTCGGCCGCCTGTTCCTGAGCGGCTGAAGCGTCGCTTCCGGGCCTGCCTCCGCGACCCCGAATTCTTACGGGAAAAGTGGTCCGCGTCCCTACTTTTCGGCGCTACTTTTCGCATGAAGAGCCAGCACTGTGACGACCGGCGTGGGCGTTTCCGGCTGAGCAAGCGTGTGGGCTGCCAGTGGCAGCATCAAAGGGCAATGGCCGTTTTGCGGCTGACCTCGCGCAGCGCGAAGCTCGAGCGGATGCGCGCCACGGCCGGAAACTTGGAAAGGTGCTGGCGGTGGAAGCGCTCGTAGTCTTCGGCGTCGGCGATCGCGACGCGCAACAGATAGTCCGCATCGCCGGCCATCAAGTAGCACTCCAGGATATCGGGACAGTCGCGGGCCGCCTTTTCAAAGGCCTCCAGGGCATCCTCGCGCTGGCTTTCCAGAGAGATCTCGACGAAAACGTTGCTCGGTTTGCCGATGGCGCGCTGGTTGACGACGGCCACATAGCGCTCGATCACACCGGAGCGTTCGAGATTGCGCACCCGGCGGTGGCAGGCCGAGGCCGAGAGGTTGATCTGCTCGGCCAGTTCGGTGTTGGAAAGCCGGCCGTTCGATTGCAGCGCCGCGAGTATACGACGATTCAGCGTATCAAGAGGCATTTTCGAATTTTCTCCGATGAATCATCCAAAATCTAGAATAATAATCCAATTTCTTACAAATTCTTCGTAAATTTGCAATCCCATTCGAAGCCGCTTCAGGCATCGTCGAAGTCTCACCCAGAACCACAACCCGGAGACCGAAATGCGCATCGGCGTGCCCCGCGAGATCAAGAACCACGAATACCGGGTCGGCATGACCCCGGCTTCTGTTCGCGAAGCCGTTCACCATGGCCACCAGATTCTGGTCGAAAGCGGCGCCGGTGCCGGCATCGGCTTCGACGACGCCAGCTATGTTGCGGTCGGTGCCGACATCGTCGAAGACGCCACCCGTGTCTTTGCCGAGGCCGAGTTGATCGTTAAGGTCAAGGAACCCCAGCCCGGAGAATGCGCTCTTTTGCGCGAGGGGCAGGTGCTGTTCACCTACCTCCATTTGGCGCCCGATCCCCGGCAGGCGGAGCTCTTGCAGCAATCGGGCTGCACCGCCATCGCCTACGAAACGGTAAGCGATGCTGCCGGCGGCCTGCCGCTACTGGCTCCCATGAGCGAGGTGGCCGGGCGCATGGCGGCACAAGTTGGTGCGGCGGCGCTGCACAAATCCGCCGGCGGCCGGGGCGTGCTGCTGGGCGGCGTGCCCGGTACGCCGCCTGCTGACGTCGTCATATTCGGCGGCGGTGTGGTCGGTACCAACGCCGCCCGCATGGCCCTGGGTATGGGGGCGAACGTAACCGTAGTCGACAAGTCGCTCTCCCGACTGCGTCAGCTCGACGAGGCATTCGGCCTCCACCTCAAGTCTCGCTATGCGACCCTCGAGGCGGCCGAGGAACTGATCTTCGGTGCCGATCTGGTGATCGGTGCCGTCCTGGTCCCCGGCGCCGCGGCGCCGAAGTTGATCAGGCGTGAACATTTGGCTCGAATGCGGCCTGGCGCCGTGCTGGTCGACGTCGCCATCGACCAGGGTGGTTGTTTCGAGACCTCGCGGCCGACCACTCACGACGATCCGACCTACGAGGTGGACGGCGTCATCCACTACTGCGTCGCCAATATGCCCGGAGCCGTCGCCCGCACGTCGACGACGGCGCTCAACAACGCCACGCTACCTTTCGTATTGGACCTGGCGGGCCAGGGATGGCAACGGGCCTGTGGCCGGGATCCCCACCTCTGCGACGGCCTCAACGTTCACCAAGGCGCCATCGTCCACCCGGCGGTGGCCCAGGCGCTCAACGAGAGCTTCATCCCGGCCGGGCAGTTAATCGCGGCCTGAAGAGGCAACCCGCGGGTCGTCGGCATCGGCGGCGAGCATGAAATCGTGGCGGTCCAGGAGCGGCGGGAAGTTCTGGGCATGGAGGTCGCTGGCCACGACGTCGTAGCCAAGCTCGGTCAGCGCCGGCTCCGTCCGGTCGCGCAAGTCGGCGGTGAAGGATTTGGGCCCGGGATGGGCGTAGACGAACAAAGCGGTCTTCACGGCGGATTCCCTGCTGCGGCAACCGGGCTTTGCTCTAGTACCGGGCCTCGATCAAGCGAAAGGAATCGCGGCGTCGAAAGCCACCCGCATGTTCCTGTGCGGCTAGAGTCCACTGCGTTGGCCGACGGTGCGGCCGGTAATACCGGGCTTGAGGCGGCCGGGCTCGGGGCCCTTGAGGTCAAAGTCATCGAGGTCATGGAAATTCAGCGGCCGGGTCTCGTCGATGCTGCGTAGCCGCGCTTCCCATGCTGTCAGCAGAGCGGCCCGTTCGTTGTCGCCGATCCGCGCCGGTCCCGGCGCGACAAAAGGCGGCAGCACGGAAAAGCCGGTGAAATTGAGCATGCCGTTCTGGATCGGCCACAGCACCACATCCAGGGCGCCGCTGAGGCCGTCGTTAGCGAAGTGGCTGAGTGGCCCGCCGGTACTCAGTGACAGCATCGCCTTCCGGCCCTTGAACCTGCCGCGGCTGTAGTTGCCGATGCCGGGGCCATAGGCAAACCCCATGGCAAATACCCGGTCGACCCAGCCTTTGAGGATCGCCGGCAGGCCGAACCACCAAAGCGGAAACTGGAAGATCAGCAGATCGGCCCGCTCGAGCTTGTCCATCTCGGACTTGAGTTCGGCCGCGAAGCTGTCACCCTCGACAGCCTGCATCTGTTCGGTTTGGGGTTTGAAGTAGTCGGGGTCTGCGGCAGAGGTGAAATCGGGCCTGTCCAGCAGCGGCGAAAAGTTCTGAGCGTGGAGGTCGCTGACGACAACCTCGTAACCAACCTCGGACAGCACCGAAACGGCGCGGTCGCAAAGTGCCGCGTTGAAGGATTTGGGCTCGGGATGGGCATAAATTATCAGAGCGTTTTTCATGGTGGTATTTGAGCGCAAATAGGCCGATCGAACAACTCACCGAAAATTCTGTTTGGCCTTAGTATCGGGCCGCGATCAAGCGAAAGGAATCGCCATGTCGAAGGCCGCCCGCCTCAGTCAACTGCTGGCCGAGAAGCCGCTGGTCCACATCATCGGGGCGCACAATCCGCTGGGTGCCCGGCTGGCCGCCGAGGCCGGCTTCGATGGCATCTGGGCCTCGGGATTCGAGCTCTCCGCAGCCCAGGGCGTGCCCGATGCCAGCATCGTCACGGCCAGCCAGCACCTGGAGGTGGCGGCGGCCATGAACCAGGCGTCGGAGATCCCGGTGGTGGCCGACGTCGACACCGGCTTCGGCAACGCCATCAACGTCATCGACACCGTCCAGCGCTACGAGCGTGCCGGCATGGCCGCCCTGGTGATCGAGGACAAGACCTTCCCCAAGGACACCAGCCTGCTGGCCGACGGCCGCCAGGAGCTTTTGCGCCCCGACGAATTCGCCGGCAAGATCGAGGCCGCCGTGGCCAGCCGCAGCCAATCCGACTTCATGGTCATCGCGCGCTGCGAAGCGCTGATTGCCGGCCTGGGCCAGGACGAGGCGCGTCAGCGCAGCGAGACCTACGTCGAGGCCGGGGCCGACGCCATCCTGATCCATTCCAAGGCCAAGACGCCCGACGAGATCGTCGAATTCGTGGCCAACTGGCGGCTGCCGACGCCGCTGGTCATCGTGCCCACGGCCTATCCGCAGCTAAGCGAATCCGACATTGAGGCGCTGGGCAAGGTGCGGATGGTGATCTATGGCAACCACGGGGTGCGGGCCGTGGTGACGGCGCTGCAAGAGGTCTTCGGCCGCATCCGTGCGGACGGTGGCATCTACAACGTCGACGGCGACATCGTGCCGGTCGAGCGTCTTTTCGAACTGCAGGGTGTCGCCGCCATGAAGGCCAACGAGAAGAGGTTCCTCAGGTAGTACTGGGCTTGTCCCCGCCCGTGGCCTCGCGGATGGCTGCCACGACGGCGCTGTAGTCTGCCGGCGGGCCCTCACGAAATAGCTCTGCCAATGCTTCGGCGGCCAGCGTCGACCCGACCTCGCCGAAACCGAAGAAGTCGATGCGGTCATTTGGCATGGAAATTCCCCGCAGACGGCTTGGGCAGGGGGGGGCGGAAAGGGGAGCCGGCTCTAGGCTGTGGATGTCTCGGGTTTGGCGGCCAGCAATTCCTCGATTATCTCACGCAGGACCCGCACGCCGGTCGGTTTGGGCAAGGTGCGGGCGGCTCCGAATTTACGCGCCGCGGTCAAATAGTCGTAGCCCGTAGAACCACTGGAACTGCCTGACATGGCAATGATGGTGGCTTGAGGATCAAGTGCCAGGATGGCCTGGATGGCTTCGAGGCCGTCCATCACCGGCATGACGATATCGGTGATGACTAGATCGGCCGCAGTGGCCTGGTACATATCCAGACCCTCTTGGCCGTTGGCTGCGCAACGCACCTTGTGTCCCACGGAGGTTAGACCTCTCTCAAGGGCGATCCTGATCGGCCTCTCATCTTCGATGAGAATAATCGATGCCATGGCAAACGTGTCCTACCCGCCCCACACAAAACAAACGCGGGCCGCAGAAGATCTGCGTTCCCCCCATTGCAATTCACGCCACTGCCAGTTGAAGTTTCCAGCATCCGACGACGGCGCTGCACTCCCCAAAGTATTTCCCGCGCGATTCAGCGAAGCCCCCAAACCTCCTCACAATAGCGGTTGATCGCCCTGTATTCAACTACCGGGCAACAAGACTGGAATAGTTCTCGGCACTATTCGACCAGGGTGCGGATGGCCGGGACCGTCTTCTTTCGCAAGGGGCTAGCCTCGAATCGAAACCGCCCGCCGCGGGAGCGGCGGGCGGTCGGTTTTGGATCGGGACCGGGGGGATCGGTCCGTCTCCCCCAAGTTCTTTAGGTTATCGAATCTAAAGCCTCTCGGGTTTCCATCTAGCGACCAGCGCCATAGCCTGGCTGATCTGCTTCTCATTGAGGGCGGCGGCGATTTCGCGGGCTTCGGCTTTGGCGCGCTCGCTGATCTTGCCGCGACTGCGCTTGGCACCCAGTGCCAGCCACTTGTAGGCCTCGACGATATTGGCTTCGACACCCTCGCCGCGCTTGAAAGCCAGGCCCAGTTCGTACTGCGCCGGGCCGTAGCCCTGTTCTGCTGCCTGTCTGTACCAGTTGGCGGCCTTGGTCAGGTCCTTGGCGACGCCGCGGCCGGTTTCGTAAAGCCGGCCCAAGCCGTACTGGGCGCGGGCGTAGCCGGTCTTGGCTGCCTTCATGATCAGGGACGCCGCCCTGTTGTTGCTTTTCTCGGCGCCGCGGCCATAGCGATGCGCCAGGCCGAGCATGTATTGGGCGCTGGCCAGGCCCTGCTTGGCAGCCTTGCGGAACCACCCGGCGGCTGCGGTTTCGTCCTTTTCGACGCCGCGGCCCGAGCGATACATCAGGCCGAGGTTGTACTGTCCCTTGGGATAGCCGGCAAGGGCCGCCTTGCGGTACCAGAAGACGGATTTCTCGGCATCCTTCTCGACGCCGCGGCCCGAGGCATAGAGCACACCCAGATTGGTCTGGGCCTTGGCGTCACCGGCTTGGCCGGCTTGGCGCCAGAGCTTGGCGGCAACGGCGAAATCACCGCGGTCGTAGGCCTTTTTGCCGGAGTTAAAATCGGCCAGCGCCGGGTTGCTGGCAGTACTGGCGAACAGCGCCAAAAAGAGTAAAACGACGATGCGCTTCATTTGATATCCTCGAATCATCTGGTGGTCAAAGACCCCTCGCCCAGATCCGGACCATAACCTGAATTGATTCCAATGTCGAGCAAAACCAGGGAAAACCCTAAACTTTCCCCGGTTCTTCCGCAAAATCGGGCGAATTGGAAAAATTTACTTTATTTCAATTAGTTAACCCTTACCGACTGAGCAAAAAGTGGGACCAACGCGGCTTTCTAGACCTGCGGCCGAAAGTCGCGTCAAAAAATTCTCGTTATTTCAGATCGACTGCATTGTCGACGTCGGCCAAGATTTCGAGGAGCGCCACAGGTTGGTTGCGCAAGCCGTCGAGAGTATCTGCCAGGGCCTGTGGCCCCGACCAGCGCACGGCGGTAAAAAGCCCGGGCCGGTGGCGCGGCAGGGCCGGTCTGCGGCGCAACCCGACAAGCCAGAAACCGCCATCACGAGCCGGTCCGAAGACGGCCTGATGGCGGCCCAGGGCGGCGAAAGCGGTGCTAACGTGGCGGCGCTCCAGCGCCGGGATGTCGCAGCCCACCAGCACTACCGGCCCCGGTGGCAGATTGACGAAGGGCCGCGCCATGCGGGCCCCCAGGTCGCCGCCGCCCTGGGCCAAGCGATCCCCGGACCAGAGCGGGCCGGGCGCGAAGGTGTCGGGGGTGAGGCAGAGCCAGGTGCGCCAGCGCCGGTCGTCAAGGCGGCGAAGCGTTTGGGCCAGGCTGTTGCGGTAGAAGCGCCAGGCCGCAACGGCGCCGACCTGGCGGGCCAGGCGGCTCTTGACGGCGCCCAGGCGGGGCGCCTTGGCGAAGACAACGAGGTGAGGTTGCGGACCGTTCACGGATCAGCCATAGAGCCGCGCCAGCCAGGTCGGCGGCAGTCCAAGAAAGTAAAGCCCGAGGCAACTCAGGTTTCGCGCACTGCGGCGCAGGTAGCCGTGCCGGTAGCGCGCCGCCGAGGTCAGGGCGAGGCTCTCGAGGAGACGCAATCGGCGGCGCCCGATGCGCCGCACCAAATCGACGTCCTCCATTAAGGGCCAGGGCCGAAAGCCGCCCAGGCGGTCGTAGAATTCTCGACTGAGCAACAGCCCCTGGTCGCCATAGGGCAGTCCTAGCACACGGCAGCGCCAGGCCACCGCGGCCTCCAGCCTACGGGCCGCCGGATCGGCATCGTCGAGGGCGAAGTGAAACGCCGCGGCGGCTTCATTCCCGGTTGCTGTGCTCCCGGTGTTCATGAAAGCCGCAGCCTCATTGGCCCAGCCCGCTCCGAGCCGGGTATCGGCATGCACGAAGAGCAACCATTCGGCACTTGTCGCCCGGGCGCCGGCGGCCAATTGGCGGCCGCGACCCCGAGGCGCCGCAACGACGCGGGCGCCACCTATGGTAGCGAGGGCAATCGTTGCATCGCTCGAGCCGCCGTCCGCCACTACGATCTCGTGCAGCAGCCGGTCGCCCGCAGCCAGGGCCGCCAGCGTGTCCGCCAAGGTCGCTGCGGCATCGAGCGTCGGAATGACGACAGCTAATCCTGGGTGCTTCGCGCTCATGACCAGATGATAGTCCAGACGCAGCGGAGATGGGGCTTAAGTGGGATGTTCTTGAAATGTTCTTGACTCTCCGTGGCGACCTCCTAGAGTCTCCCCATGCCCCGCCACGCCAACGACGACTTCATTCCTTCACCCGACACCCTGCCGCCTGACGAGCGCCGCGGCCGTGGCACCACGCTCAACCCCGACAGCCGCTTTGTGGCCGCCCAGCGCCGACGTGCCGACCGCCAGTGGCAATACGCCAACGCCGCAGATTGGCCCGACGGCGAAGCGCCGACCAGCCCGCCCACGCAGGTCAGCGAGGAGATCGTGCGCAGTGCGATCAGCCGCAACCGTTCGCCCGACCTCGACTTCGACCAGTCGCTGAATCCCTACCGCGGCTGCGAACACGGTTGTGCCTATTGCTACGCCCGTCCCAGCCACGAATTTCTCGACCTCTCGCCAGGGCTCGATTTCGAAACCAAACTGTGGGCCAAACCCGGCCTGGTGGTGGCTTTGGCGCGCGACCTATCGAAGCCCGGATACCGCTGCCAGCCGCTGGCGCTAGGCACCAACACCGACTGCTACCAGCTGCTGGAAGCAGAGCGCCGCCTCAGCCGCCAGGTGATCGAGCTACTGGTCGAGTGCCGCCATCCCCTGAGCATCGTCACCAAATCGCATTTAGTGACCCGCGACATCGACTTGCTGGCGCCGCTGGCCGAAGAGGGCCTGGTGCGGGTGGCGCTGTCGCTGACCACGCTCGACCGCCGCCTGGCCCGCCGCCTGGAGCCGCGTGCCGCGACACCCGCCCGCCGCTTGGCCGCCATCGCCAGCCTATCCGCCGCCGGCATCCCAACAGGTGTCATGGTGGCGCCCTTAATTCCGGCGCTGACCGACTGGGAGCTCGAATCCCTGCTCGAGGCGGCGGCACGGTCCGGAGCAGTTTTCGCCAAATGGTCGCTGTTGCGCCTGCCGGGCGCCGTCAAGGAACTCTTCTGCCAATGGCTCGGTGCCTTTGAACCGGCCCGTGCCGTCAAGGTCATGCACCGGCTCAGGGCGTTGCGCCAAGGGCAGGCCGACGAGAGCCGCTTTTTTCTGCGCCACAGGGGCTCAGATGGGGGCACCGGTACGGAAGCCGATCTTATCGCCCAGCGCTTCGCCGTCGCCTGCCGCCGCCAAGGCTTGGCCACCGAGCCGCCGGAGTTGGATACCAGCCACTTCCAACCACCGCCCTCCGTCGGCCGGCAGTTCAGCCTGTTCTGAAATCCAAGCGCCTCTCGCGGCGGCCCGGGCGATGGGATAGTGTTCGCCGTGATGACAGCGGGTAGCAACAAATCCGGCATTTTGGTGATGATCCTGGCCATGTTCGTACTGGCCTCGATGGACGCAATTTCCAAGTACCTGGTGGCGATCTACGACGTGCCGCAGATCCTCTGGATCCGCGCCGTGGTTTTCGTCGCCTTCGCCGTGGCCGTGGCGCGGCCGCGGCGCTTGGGCACGGCACTGGTATCGGCTCGGCCGGTTTTGCAGATCGTGCGTTCGCTGATCCTGGTGGTCGAGACCGCCACCTTCATCGTGGCCTTCCGCTACCTGCCACTGGCCGACGTCCACGCCGTGGCCGCTCTGGCGCCGCTGGTCGCCACGGCGCTGGCTATTCCGCTGCTCGGCGAACGGGTTGGCGCGCGGCGCTGGACAGCCGTTGTGCTGGGTTTCGTCGGCGTCCTCATCATCATTCGGCCGGGCCTCGGCGTCTTCCATTGGACGGCGCTGCTGCCGCTGCTGGCGGCCTTTTTCTGGGGCATCTACCAGGTCCTGGTACGCATGGTCAGCGATGGTGACGGCGCCGCCACGACGACACTTTACACGGCCCTGGTGGCGGCTCTGGTGTGGGGCGGGGTGGGTTTGTACCTGGGCCAATGGCAGGCGCCCGATGCCGTTGGGTGGAGCCTGCTGTTGCTGCTTGGTCTGATGGCGGCACTAGCCCATTTTCTCGTTATCAGGGCGCTTGAATTGGCCCCGGCTTCGGTGCTGCAGCCCTTCGGCTACACCCTGATGCTATGGGCCGTGGTCATGGGCTATCTGGTGTTCGATCACTTCCCCGATCCTTTGACGCTGCTGGGCGCCGCCATCGTGGTGGCCAGCGGCCTTTATGCGCTTTATCGCGAAAGCGAGCGCCAGGATGCCCGACCTCAGCCTTGAAGCCGCCGCCGGCGGTGTCGTGGCCGGGGTCGACGAGGCCGGCCGCGGGCCCTGGGCCGGGCCCGTGGTGGCGGCGGCGGTTATTCTCGACACCGCCCACCTGCCGCCGGGCATCGACGATTCCAAGCGCCTCAAGCGGTCCCAGCGCGAACATCTGGCGGCGGCCATCCGGGCCAGCGCCCGAGTTGGCTTGGGTACTGCCTCAGTGATTGAAATCGACGACCTCAACATCCTGGCTGCCACCCTGCTGGCCATGCGCCGCGCCGTCGACAATTTGCCGATGCTGCCCGATTTAGCGCTGGTCGACGGCAACCGGGCGCCCGAACTTGCCTGCACCGTGCGCACCGTGGTCAAAGGTGACGCGCTGTCGCTTTCCATTGCTGCTGCGTCGATCATCGCCAAGGTGGGCCGTGACGCCATGATGGCCGAACTGGATAAGGACTGCCCAGGCTATGGCTGGCGGCAAAACGCCGGTTACGGCACGGCCCAGCACCGCGCCGCACTCGATCGCCTGGGCCCCACAGTGCATCACCGGCGCTCCTTCGCGCCGGTCCGCCGGGCACTCGATGCGGCTAGGGAGAATTCACCCTAAGACCTTGAATCCAAATGGAGTCTTGACGTAAACGGCGCCTTGACTCATGCTGCGCGGCAATGCCGCGAGAGACACCCGATGGCCTGCCGGTCGATGCCATCCTGGAAGGCGACTGCGTCGAACTCATGCAAGGGTTGCCCGAGCGCTCGGTGGACTTGGTGTTCGCCGATCCGCCCTACAACCTGCAGCTCGCCCAGGACCTACACCGGCCCAACAACAGCCGCGTCGATGGCGTCGACGATGCCTGGGACCGCTTTGCCGATTTCGCCGCCTACGATGACTTCACCGTGGCCTGGCTCAGCGCGGCACGACGAATTCTCAAGGACGACGGCACACTCTGGGTGATCGGCAGCTACCACAACATCTTCCGTGTCGGCAGCCGGCTGCAGGATCTCGGCTTCTGGATCCTCAACGATGTCGTTTGGCGCAAAACCAATCCCATGCCGAATTTCCGCGGCCGCCACTTCACCAACGCCCACGAGACCATGATCTGGTGCAGCAAGGGGCGCGAAGCCCGCTACACCTTCAACTACGACGCCATGAAAGCGCTCAACGAGGACCTGCAAATGCGCTCGGATTGGCTGTTGCCCATCTGCTCGGGCGGCGAACGTCTCAAGGTCGGCGGGCGCAAGGCGCACACGACGCAAAAACCCGAAGCGCTGCTGCACCGCGTTATCCTGGCCGCCTCGCAACCCGGCCAGGTGATCCTCGATCCCTTCTTCGGCTCGGGCACCACAGGCGCCGTGGCCAAACGTCTGGGCCGGCGCTACATCGGCATCGAACGCCAACCCGACTACGTCAAGCTGGCCACCGGGCGTCTGGGCCGTGTGGTGCCGGCCGATCCCGAAAGCCTCGTCGTGACGCCGTCGAAGCGCAATCAGCCGCGCGTGCCCTTCGGCCAGGTGGTGGAGCGCGGCCTTTTGTCCCCAGGTGTGCTTTTGTTCGACCAGCGCCGCCGCCATGCCGCCAAGGTGCGGGCCGACGGTACCCTCGTTGTCGACGGCGCCTCGGGCTCGATCCACCAGATCGGCGCCCACGTCCAGGGCGCGCCGGCCTGCAACGGCTGGACGTTTTGGCACTTCGAAAGCGACGATGGTCTCAAACCCATCGACCTCCTGCGCCAACAAATCCGCGCCGAAACCGGCGGCACGGCCGCTCTTTAGTTTTCCTTCGCCAGCTTGGCGACCTTCTTCATCAGGGTGGGGAGGGCGTGATGGTCAAGCTCGACTGGGGGGCACCAGAGGCCTTCGAGGTCGGCATTGGGGCAGGTTCCCGCCAGCACCGTCAACTCCAGACGGAAATGGGTGAAGCCGTGGGCCACCTGGCCGAGTTGCCGCCAGCGGCTTTTTAGCGGCGCCTGGCGGCGGGCCTGGGCTGGGCTCCAGGCCGTTTCGCGCCAGGGCGTGGTCGGGAATCCCATCATGCCGCCCAGCAGACCCCGGTCGGGGCGCCGTCGCAGCAGCACGCGGCCCTCGGCGTCGCTGATCCAGAACACCACGCCGTGGCGCAGCGGCCGCGCCGTCGGCGGGCTGCGGCGCGGCAATTGGCCTTGCAGGCCCTGCTGCCGGGCCAGGCAGTCCGCTTGCCAGGGGCAGGCCGGGCATTCCGGTGTCCGCGGCCGGCACACGGTCGCCCCCAGGTCCATCAGCGCCTGGGCGTAGTCACCCGACCTACGGCTGGGCGTCAGCGCGTGGGCCAGTTCGCGCAGCCGGGGCTTGGCGCCGGGCAGCGTTGATTTCACGGCATGCAGCCGCGCTATCACGCGTTCGACGTTGCCGTCGACCACCGTGGCCGGGCGATCAAAGGCGATGGCGGCGATGGCGGCGGCTGTGTAGGGGCCGATGCCGGGCAGGCGCAGAAGCTCCGATTCCTCAGTGGGAAAGCCGCGGGCCGCCAGCTCCTGGGCGCACTTGTGCAGATTGCGGGCGCGGGCGTAGTAGCCCAGCCCGGCCCAGGCTGCCAGCACCTCGTCGCGCTCAGCTGCCGCCAGCGCCGCCAAAGTCGGCCAGCGCTCGAGAAAGCGCCGGTAATAGCCGATCACCGTCGCCACCGTGGTTTGCTGCAACATGATCTCGCTGAGCCAGACGGCATAGGGATCTGGCGAGCTGTCGCGCCAGGGTAGTTGGCGGCCGTGGCGGTCGTACCAGGCGAGTAAGAGGCGCACCAAACGGGCTCGTGCAGGATTGGGGCTCATACCTTCAGTTTACAATTTATTGTGAGGGTTGGCGGCGTGACGCGGCTGTCGATTGGGCGCACAATGGGCGCTATGAGCAAAAAGCGCACGGGCCGCGGGCCGCGGCGGTTGCAGGGCATTCTGCCGGCCATCACCGAGCCCGCAATGCGCCGCCAGGGCTTCGCCCGGGCCGAAATTCTGTCGCGCTGGGCCGAAATCGTCGGACCGGAATTGGCGGCCGGCTGCCAGCCCGAACGGCTCAACTTCAAGCGCGACGGCAGCGGCGCCACGCTCAAGGTTCGGGTCGAGGCCGGCTTGGGGCCGGAGATCCAACACCGTTCGCCGGCCATCATCGAGCGCATCAATGGCTATTTCGGTTATCGTGCAGTAGAAGCTCTGAGCCTGATTCAGGCGCCGTTGCAAGACAAAGGACGCCGTCCCGCGGCTCCGGCGTCGGGCGGAGACGACGGCGCGACGGTGCCCCGCCAACCCGGTCTCAAAGGGGCCTTGGCGGCGCTGGGCCGGCGAATCGCTATCGCCGAGCGCCAGGGCAAAGATCCGTAGCGGCACCCCAAAATCCATATTTTGGGCCTTGCGCCGTCTTGTGCAGCAAATGGCGAGTGCCTATACTTGCCACAACATCTTGTGGGTGGAGAACATGTTTGCGCTAATTAAGGCATGCTTGCGCTTTGCGGCGCCGGTTTCACTGGTTTTGGCGCTGGGCCTGGCTCTGGGTCCTGCGACAGCCAGCGCTGAGCCCCTGAAGGGCACGGAGGAGATGGCCATTGGTGCCGCCGATGCACCGGTGACGATTATCGAATACGCCTCCATGTCGTGTCCCCATTGCGCCCATTTTCACATCGAGACGCTCCCCGAGCTGAAGAAGAAATACGTCGACAGCGGCAAGGTGCGGCTGGTGTTTCGCGAATTTCCCCTCGACCGCACCGCCTTTTGGGCCGCCATCCTGGCGCGCTGCAGCGGCGAGAAGCGCTATTTCGGTTTCGTCGACCTGCTTTTTCGCCAGCAGGAAAAATGGTCACGATCGCGCGACCCCATCGCCGAGCTGCGCAAGATCGGGCTGATGGGCGGAGTCGGCAAGAAGGAATTCGATGCCTGCATGAACAATTCCGATCTCGGCAACGCCATCCTCGCCACCCGCCTGGCCGGCGAGCAGAAGCACAAGATCGAATCGACACCGAGCTTCGTCATCGGCGGCAAGACCCAACCCGGCGCACCGACCCTCGAGCAGTTCGACGAACTCCTGAAACCCCTGCTGAAATAGCCAGCCGGAGCCCTTCGTGCATTTCACCCGCCTTCGCCTCGCCGGATTCAAGTCCTTCGTCGAACCCACCGAACTGGCCATCGAGCCCGGCCTGACCGGCGTCGTCGGCCCCAACGGCTGCGGCAAGTCGAACCTCATCGAGGGTTTGCGCTGGGTGATGGGCGAAACCTCGGCCAAGAAGATGCGCGGCGGCGCCATGGACGACGTCATCTTCAACGGCACCACGGCGCGGCCGGCGCGCAACATCGCCGAGGTCTCGCTCTTGTTGGACAACGCCGGGCGTGACGCTCCGGCCGCCTACAACGACGGTGACGAGCTCGAGATCGTGCGTCGCATCGAGCGCGAATCGGGCTCGGGCTACCGCATCAACGGTGGTGACGTGCGGGCCCGCGACGTGCATTTATTGTTCGCCGACTTGGCCACCGGCGCCCACGCCACGGCGCTGGTCAGCCAGGGCCAGATCGGCGCCCTGATCGCTGCCAAGCCGGTTGATCGGCGCCGCATTCTGGAAGAGGCGGCCGGCATCACCGGCTTGCATTCGCGGCGCCACGAGGCCGAGCTCAGGCTGCGCGCCGCCGCGAACAACCTGGAACGCCTGGACGACGTCATGGCGGCCATGGAGGACCAGTTGCGCGGCCTCAAGCGCCAGGCCCGCCAGGCCACGCGTTACCGCAACCTTTCAGGCCACATCCGCCGCGCCGAGGCCATGCTGCTCTATCTACGCTGGCGCCAGGCCGAGACGGCAGCCGGCGGCGCCCGGCAACGCTTGGGACAGGCCACCGGCCAGGTGGCCGACCTCACCGCCGCCGCAGCCGCCGCCTCGACGGCCCAGGCCGGCGCCGCCGAGGCGCTGCCGCCATTGCGCCAGGCCGAGGCCGAAAGTGCTGCCCGGCTCCACCACCTGGCGGTCACTCGCGACGGCCTCGAGGCCGAGGAAAAGCGCGCCCGTGAGGCCAAGGCGGCGCTCGAGGCACGGCTTGCCCAGATCGCCGGTGACGGCGAGCGCGAGCAGGCCCTGCTGGCCGACGCCACCGACAACGCCGGCCGCCTGGAGAGCGAAGCCCAAGCCCTGGTGGCGGCCCGCGANGGCGAGNCCGANGNCANGGCNGNGGCCGAGGCCNAGGTGANCGAGAGNGNCGGCCGGCTGNCNGANCGCGAGCAGGCGCTGGACGANGCCAACCGCCAGGCCGCCGAGGAGGCCGGCCGGCGGCGCAGCTTGGCAGCCGAGTTGGCCGAAATCGCCGGGCGCAGCGAACGCCAGCAGGCGCGGCGTGATGAGCTGCGCCAAGAACAAGAGGCACTGGGCGCAGAATTTGGCCCGGACGGTCCCGAGAGCCCCGGCGACGCCGCCGTGGCCGAGGCCCGGGTGGCGGCCGCCGCTGCCCGCGAGGCCGCCGACGGGGCCGAGGCGGCCCGGCTGCAGGCCCAGGAAAGCGAGGCGGCGCGGCGCGAGGATTTGCACCTGGCGGAAACCGCCAACGGGCGCAACGAGGCCGAAGCAGCGGCGCTGGGCCGCCTGCTGGCAGTGGCCGATGACGAGCTCTGGCCGCCCTTGATCGACGCCATCACTGTCGAGCCGGGCTTCGAGACGGCGCTGGGCGCGGCACTCGGGGACGAGCTGGGCTATTCGGCCGATGCCGGGGCGCCGGTGCATTGGCTCGAGTTGCCGCCCTATGACGCCACCTCAGCGCTGCCGGCAGGCAGCAAGCCCTTGAGTGATTACGTCGCAGCGCCGCCGGCACTGCAACGCCGGCTCTCCCAGATCGGTGTCGTCGACGGCGCCGGTGGTGCCGAATTGCGCCAGCACCTCGCACCCGGCCAGCGTCTGGTTGGCCGCGACGGTGCGCTGTGGCGCTGGGACGGTTTCACCGCCGCCGCCGACGCCCCCACCGCCGCCGCCACCCGGTTGGCCCAGCGCAACCGCCTGGACGAGCTCAACGAGGCCCTGGTGGCTGAGCGCCAAAGCCTGGACGGGGTTCGCGAGGCACATGCCGAGGCAGCAGAGGAATTGGCCGAGCAGAACCGCCAGGCGGCCAGCACCCGGGACCGGGCGCGCGAGGCCGACGATTACCTGCGTGGCCAGCAGGAGAGCCATGCCGCCGCCATCGAGGAGCGGGCCGCCCGCCAGGCCCGCCTGACTGCCGTCGCCGAAGCCTTGGCGGCGCTGGACCACGATCTTGAGGAAGGCGCCGGGCGCCGGGCCGAGGCCGATCAGGCACTGTCAGCGCTGCCGCCGCCCGAGGCTGCCGCCGCCGCTATCGAGGAGCTGCGCAGCGCCCTGGTGACGGCCCGCGAGAGCCACGCCGAGGCCCGCGCCGGACGCGATGCCTTGGTCGCCGAGAGCCGCAACCGCGATGCCCGCAGCGCCGCCATAGCCCGTGAGAGCGAAACTTGGACCGGCCGCCGGGGGGCTGCCGAGAACCAGATCGCGGCGCTCGGCGAACGCCGTAGCGCGGCGCAGGTGGAACTGGCGGCGCTTTCCGAACGACCTGACGAAATCGCCCGCGAGCGAGCCCAGCTTTTCGAGCGTATTGCCGCCGCCGAGGCCGAACGCGACGCCGCCGCCGATGCCTTGGCCCAGGCCGAAAGCGAACTGGCCCAGCGCGACAAGGCGGCGCAGGCGGCCCAACAAAGCTTGGCCGCGGCACGCGAAGATAGGGTGCGCATCGAGGCCCAGGTCAGCCAGGCCGAGCAGCAGCAGAGCGACGTCGCCGAGCGCATGCGCGAGACGCTTTCGTGCACGCCGGCCGAAGCTCCGGAGATCGCAGAGCTCAAGGATCCTGACGACTTGCCCGAGATCGAGCCAACCGAGAGCCGCCTCGAGCGCCTCAAGCGCGAGCGCGACAACATGGGTCCGGTCAACCTGCGGGCCGACGCCGAGGCGGCCGAGATCAACGAGCGTCTGGAGACCCTGAACACCGAGCGTGCCGACCTCGAAGCCGCCATCGCGCGGTTGCGCCAGGGCATCGGCAGCCTCAACCGCGAGGGCCGCGAGCGTTTGCTGGCTGCTTTCAAGCAGGTCGACGAACATTTCCAGGCTCTCTTCGAACGACTCTTCGGCGGCGGCCAGGCCCACCTGGCACTGACCGAATCGGAAGACCCGCTGGAGGCCGGACTGGAGATCATGGCCAGTCCGCCGGGCAAACGTATGCAGGTGATGTCGCTGCTTTCGGGCGGTGAGCAGGCGCTGACGGCGCTGGCGCTGCTGTTCAGCGTCTTTCTCACCAACCCGTCGCCAATCTGCGTCCTCGACGAGGTCGACGCACCGTTGGACGATGCCAACGTCGAACGTTTCCTGGGGCTGGTCGAAGAGATCGCCCGGGCCTCGGAAGTGCGATTTCTCATCGTCACCCACAACCCTCTGACCATGGCGCGCATGGACCGGCTCTTCGGTGTCACCATGACGGAACGCGGGGTGAGCCGGCTGGTGTCGGTTGATCTGGGCCACGCCGAGCACCTGCGAGCCACCGCCTAGGCCCCAACGAAACGACGTTTTTCTTTTATAATTCAATAGCTTACCGCAGCTGCACCAAAGCTTGACAGGCGCCCTCCCATGCCCCTATTGTTCACGCGGTTTCGAGGTGGCCGGGCCTCTTTGGCGAAGGTCGTCTCGGATCTGAGCGGGCGAGCAAATTGGCGTGCTATCTGGCGAGATTTCCGGCGAGAATTCCATGAGCGGCGAAGGGCAGCCTCCGAGCCTGCAAGGCCTGGATGCCCGTTTGCGTCAAGCCCGGGAAGCCGGCCGGCCAGGCTCGCAAATGGATCAGGCCGCACAGGCCACTGGGGGCGCGGCGCCGGGGATGCCGTTGGGTCAGGCCATGCGGCTGGCGGTCGAGATGGTTTCGGCTCTGCTGGTCGGCGGCGGTTTGGGTTGGTTCCTCGACGGCTGGTTTGAGACAAGGCCGTGGTTGTTGGTGGTGTTTTTGCTTCTCGGTGCGGCGGCCGGTACTTTGAACGCCTATCGCGTTGCCATGCGCTTGACGCCGGGGTTCGGCCCGCAGGCTGACGCAGCGGAAGGGGCGGGGGGCGAAGTGGGGAAGAAGGCGAAGATTAAGGAATAGATCCGGTGGCGGAACAGCACAGTCCTCTCACACAATTCGAGATCAAGCGCCTGGTCGATATCGATATCGGCGGCCTGGACGTCTCGTTCACCAATTCGTCGTTGATGATGGTCATCGTGCTGGTGCTGGTGACGGCGCTGCTGACACTGAGCATGCGCGGCCGCGCCATGGTGCCGGGCCGCTGGCAGTCGATCGCCGAGCTGAGCTACGAATTCATCGCCAACATGCTGCGCGAGAACGTCGGCTCCGAAGGGCGCCAGTATTTCCCCTTCGTCTTTACGCTCTTCATGTTCATCGTCACCAGCAACCTCTTGGGCCTGCTGCCNTATTCCTTCACCGTCACCAGTCACATCGTCATCACTTTCGCCATGGCCATCGTGGTCTTCCTCGGCGTCACGGTGATCGGCCTGATCAAGCACAAGTTTCACTTCTTCAGCTTTTTCGTGCCCAAGGGCGTGCCCATGGCGCTGATCCCGATCCTGGTGCCGATCGAGGTGATCTCGTACCTGGCGCGGCCGGTCAGCCTGTCACTGCGGCTGTTTGCCAACATGATGGCCGGACACACGTTGCTCAAAGTGTTCGGCGGCTTCGTCGTGGTGCTGGGCATCTTCGGCGTGGCGCCGCTGCTCTTCGTGGTGGCGCTCTATGCGCTGGAGTTGATCGTCGCCGTGTTGCAGGCCTACGTCTTCACCATTCTCACCTGCCTTTATCTCAACGACGCGCTGCACCTGCACTAGGTACCCAGCACGGCGAACCCCTTCAATCATCAGGTATCACAGGAACTAAAGGACTCATGGAAATGGAAACTGAAGCCGCCAAGCAGATCGGTGCCGGACTTGCCACCATTGGCCTCGCCGGGGTCGGTGTCGGTATTGGAAACATCTTCGCCAGCTACGTCGCCGCGGGCATCCGCAATCCGGCGGCGGCGCCGGGCATGTTCGGCCAGGTGTTGCTGGGCTTCGCGCTGACCGANGCNGTGGCGCTNTATGCNCTGGTCATCGCGTTCTTGATCCTCTTCGGATAGCAACGCCTGCGGGGTGGCGGGCAANACCGCCATNCGCAAGAGNCCNNCATGCCGCAACTCGTCNTCAGCGACTTNTCGCCCCAGCTGATCTGGCTGGTCATCACCTTCGTGGNGCTCTACCTGATCCTCTGGCGGGTGGCNNTGCCGCGNATNGCCGAGGTNNTGGACGAGCGCCANCGCCGNATCACNGACGGCCTGGANGAGGCGGAGCGGCTCAAGNCNGAGGCCGANACNGCCATCNNGGAATACGAAACCGCNCTGGCCNAGGCCCGGGCCAAGNCCCACGACACNGCCANCNNGGCNCGNGACCGGGCGGCCCAGGAGGCCCAGACTCGGCGCTCCGCCCTGCAAGCCGAGCTGGCCACAGAGATGGCTGCGGCCGAGACGCGTATCGCCGAGAGCCGCCAGGCCGCACTAGCCAACCTGCGCCAGGTGGCCATCGATACAGCCCAGGCCATCACCGCCCGGCTGATCGGCAGCGAGCCCAGCGCCGAGGCCGCCGCCGCGGCCCTGGATGGCGAGTTGGAGGGACGTTAGATGTTCGACGCCGCCTTTTGGGTTGCCATCGCTTTCGTCGCTTTTTGCGCCATTCTGGCCAAGTTCGCTTACCGGCGTATCATCGACGCCCTGGACGCCCGGGCCCAGGCCATCTCCCACCAGCTCGACGAAGCGGTTCGGCTGCGCGAGGAGGCCCAGGCGCTGCTGGCCAGCTACCAGCGCAAGCAGCGCGATGCCATGCAGGAAGCCGAGGACATCATCGAGCACGCCCGCCAGGAGGCCGAACGCCTGGCCGCCGAGGCCGAAATTGCCATGGAGGTCGAAGTCAAGCGACGCGGTGAGCTAGCCCAGGCCAAGATCGCCCAGGCCGAGGCCCAGGCCCTAAAGGACGTTCGCGACAGCGCCGTTGAAATCTCGCTGCGCGCCGCCGAAACCCTGATCAAGCAGAACCTCGACCAACCAACCGCCGACACCATCATCGACGACGCCATCCGCGAATTGGGCAAGAGCGCGCACTAATAAGACTTCGGGCTCGGCCGCCACCACCCCCCACCCCAACCCTCCCCCACAAGGGGGGAGGGAGCCGATTTTCCCCTCCCCCTTGATGGGGGAGGGTGGGGAGGGGGTGTTTTTTTGGTTTCCCCTATTCCGCCGGCTGGTCCTTGCCCGGTGGGCGCCAACGCAGCACCGGGTTTCGTGCGGCGCGGGTCTCGTCGATGCGGCGGCGTGGGGCGTGGCGAGGGGCCATTTGGAAAAACTCGGTGTCGCCTGAGCGCGCGCGCTGCACCAGGCGGCGCATGGCGGCGATGAGTTGGTCCAGGCTTTCCTTGCTTTCGCTTTCGGTCGGCTCCGTCAGCAGCGCTCCATGGACGACCAGGGGAAAATAGATCGTCATGGGATGGAAACCCTCGTCGATCAGGGCCTTGGCGTAGTCCAGCGTGGTAACGCCGGTGTCCTTGAGGAAACGCTCATCAAACAGCACCTCGTGCATGCAGGGCCCGGGGAACGAGGGTGTGAGGTCGCCGTCGAGTTCCGCCAGCAGGTAATTGGCGGCCAGCACGGCGTCCTCGGAAACCTGGCGCAGACCCTCGGCGCCCAGGCTGAGCATGTAGGCATAGGCACGCACGAACATGCCCATCTGGCCGTGGAAGGCGCGCATGCGGCCGAGCGACTGGGCGGCCTCGCCGACAGCGTGCTCGACCAGCGCAAAGCCCTCGCCTTGCTCCACCACCCAGGGCAGCGGCGCAAACGGCACCAGGGCCTCGCTCAGCACCACCGGCCCGGCGCCCGGGCCGCCGCCGCCATGGGGCGTCGAGAAGGTCTTGTGCAGGTTGATGTGCATGGCGTCGACGCCCAGGTCGCCGGGCCGTGTGCGGCCCATGATGGCGTTGAGGTTGGCGCCGTCACAATAGAAGAAACCGCCGGCGCCGTGGATGGCCTCGGCCACCTCCAGCACCTGGTCCTCAAACAATCCGCAGGTGTTGGGATTGGTCAGCATCACCGCCGCCACGTCGTCGTCGAGCTTGGCTTTCAATGCTTCCAGGTCGATGCGGCCGCGGGCGTTTCCCGGCACGGCGTCGATGGCATAGCCGCACATGGCGGCGGTGGCGGGATTTGTGCCGTGGGCCGAATCGGGCACCAGCACGCGCGAGCGCGCGTCGCCCCGGGCCTCCAAGGCGCGGCGGATCGTCATCAGGCCACAAAGCTCGCCGTGCGCCCCGGCAGCCGGTGACATGGCAATGCCAGGCAGTCCGGTGATGACCTTGAGCCAATGGCCAACGGCATCGATCAGGGCCAACGCGCCCTGAGTCGTGGCGGCCGGCTGCAGCGGATGCAGCTCGGCGAAGCCCGGAAGCCGGGCCAGTTTTTCGTTGAGGCGGGGGTTGTGCTTCATGGTGCACGAGCCCAGCGGGTAGAGCCCGGCATCAATTGAATAATTGTTTCGTGACAACCTGACGAAATGGCGCACCACCTGGGGCTCGGAAAGACCGGGCAGGCCGATCTCGCGGCTGCGGCTAAGATCGCCGAGGCGGTCGGAGAAGTTCTCGGGCTCGGGCAGGTCGACGCCCATGCGCCCCGGTGCACCGAGTTCGAAGATCAGCGGCTCCTCGTGGTCCAGCGCTCGCCGCCGGCTGGCCGTTTCCGGTTGGGGCCTGTCGGTCATGTCAGTTCCTCCGCCAGGGTCTCGGCAAAGACCTCGATCTCGTCCGGCGTGTTGGTCTCGGTGGCCGCCACCACGGCCAGGTTGGCCAGGCTTTCCTGGTCGGGATAAAAGCGCGACAGCGGCACCCCGGCCAGGACGCTGCGCTCGGCCAGGGCCTTGACCACCGCGGCCGCCGGCTGACCCAGGTCGACGGTGAACTCGTTGAAGAAGCGATGGTTGATCACTTCCATGCCCGGAACCTCCGCCAGCCGCCCAGCCAACCGCACCGCCGTGGCGTGATTGAGCCGGGCCAGGCGCCTGAGCCCGTCTTCGCCGAGCAGCGTCAGGTGTATGCAAAAGGCCAGTGCACAAAGGCCCGAATTGGTGCAGATGTTGCTGGTCGCCTTGTCGCGCCGGATGTGCTGCTCGCGTGCCGCCAGGGTCAGCGTGAAGGCGCGGCGGCCGTCGGCGTCGACGCTTTCGCCGACCAGGCGCCCGGGCATCTGGCGCACGTGCTTGTCACGTACGGCCAGCAGTCCGAGATAGGGTCCGCCGAAGCCCAGCGGATTGCCCAGCGACTGGCCCTCGGCAGCGACGATGTCGGCACCCATCTCACCCGGCGACTTCAGCGCTCCGAACGAGACTGCCTCCGTTACCACGACCACCAGCAGTGCCCCGGCCTCGTGGCAGGTCGCAGCCAGCGGTGCGAAGTCGCGGATGCGGCCGAAGAAATCGGGATATTGCACCACGACGCAGGCTGTGTCGCTGTCGACCAATGCTGCCAGATCTTCATCGGCGCGCGGGTCGGGGTCGGCGAAATCGATATCGAGATCGATGAACTGGCAGGACGCCTCCACCACATCGCGATAGTGGGGGTGCAAACCGCCTGAGACCACGGCCCGGCGTCGCCTTGTGACGCGGCCGGCCATCAAGATGGCTTCGGCGGTTGCCGTCGAGCCGTCGTAGAGCGAGGCGTTGGCTACGTCGAGGCCGCTGAGGAGGGCCACCTGGGTCTGAAATTCGAAGAGGAACTGCAGCGTGCCCTGGCTGATCTCGGGCTGGTAGGGCGTGTAGGCGGTGAGGAATTCGCTGCGCTGGATGAGATGATCGACGCTGGCCGGCAGGTGGTGGCGGTAGGCGCCGGCGCCGATGAAGGCAGCCAGGTTATCGGTCGCCCGATTTTCCGCCGCCAGCGCTGCCAGGGCCCGTTCGACCGCCATCTCGCCCTGGCCGGCGGGCAAGTCGAGCAGGCCTTTGAGCCGCGCTTCCGCCGGCACATCGGCGAACAGCTCGTCAACCGAGGCAACGCCCGCACGCGCCAGCATGGTGGCCCGGTCGGCGGCGGTCAGCGGCAGATAGCGCATCAGTCGAGGCCGTCGACGTATGCGGCGTAGGCGCTGGCGTCCATCAGGCCCTCGAGTTCGGCGGCATCTTCGAGGCGCAGGCGGAAGAACCAGCCCTCGCCCTCGGCCGCCTCGTTGACCTTGCTGGGGTCATCGGCCAGAGCCTCGTTAACCGCCGTCACCTCGCCGCCGGCCGGGGCGTAGATCTCGCTGGCTGCCTTGACCGATTCAACCACCGCCGCCTCGTCTCCCTTGGCGAAGCGGGCGCCGACGGCGGGCAGATCGACGAAGACCACGTCGCCGAGCTGTTCCTGGGCATAGTTGCTGACGCCGACGGTGCCGACGTCACCGTCCAGACTGATCCACTCGTGGTCTTCGCTGTATCGGGTCTCAGACATGATCGAACCTCTCCGGTTGCAAATTCCTCAAGCTTTGGCGTAGCGATGCGGCACGAAGGGCAGCGCCACCACTCGGGCCGGCTGATTGGTACCGCGCACCATCAAGCCGAGTTCGCCGCCGACTTCGGCCCGCCCCGCGTCGACGCTGGCCATGGCGACGGGCCCCTCGACGCTGGCCCCGAAGCCGCCGCTGGTAACCCGGCCGACCACCGTTTCCTCGGCCATCACTTCGGTCCCTTCGCGCGCCAGGACACGGCCCTCGGGCCTGAGGCCGATGCGCCGCCGGGCCGGCCCCCGAGCCAATTGATCGAGTATGACATCGGCCCCGGGAAAGCCACCGTCTTGGCGCCGGCGCTTGGCGATGGTCCAGGCTAGCCCGGCCTCGATGGGCGTGGTCTCGGCGTCGAGCTCATGGCCATAGAGGCAGAGCCCGGCCTCCAGCCTGAGCGTGTCGCGGGCCCCCAGACCGATAGCCTCGACCTCGGGCTCGGCCAGCAGGATGCGAGCCAGGTTTTCAAGATCCTGGTTGGCCACCGAGATCTCGAAGCCGTCCTCGCCGCTGTAGCCCGAGCGCGAGACGCGACACGAAAGGCCGGCGATCTCCACCATGGCGGCTGTCATGAACACCATGTCGCCGACCGCCCCATGGCGCGCCAGTACCTCAGCGGCCGATGGTCCCTGCAGCGCCAGCAAACCGCGATCCTCGAGCACTTCGAGCGCGCCGCCCAGGCCATCCAAATGGGCCCGAAGATGCGCCACGTCGGTTTCCTTGCAGGCCGCGTTGACGACCAAATAGAGGTGGTCGCCGGCATTCGTCACCATCAGGTCGTCGCGCACGCCACCGGCCTCGTTGGTCAGCAGCGTATAGCGTTGGCAGCCCGATCCCAGGCCGGCGATGTCGCCCGGCACCAGGCGTTCAAGTGCTGCCGCCGCCTCGGGCACGGGGCCGGGCAGCAAGATCTGGCCCATGTGCGAGACATCGAAAAGCCCGGCGCTGGCGCGCGTATGACGGTGTTCGGCGAGGATGCCAGAGGGGTACTGGACCGGCATCAAATAGCCGGCGAAGGGCACCATGCGGGCGCCCAATTCGAGATGCAGGTCGTATAGCGCGGTCTTCTGTGGGCTCTCGTT
Source organism: Rhodospirillaceae bacterium (assembly GCA_002690215.1). Taxonomy (GTDB): domain Bacteria; phylum Pseudomonadota; class Alphaproteobacteria; order UBA2966; family UBA2966. Next base: position 24,110 of record NZDS01000060.1, read on the forward strand.
CACCGATCCCTCCGACCCGAGGTTGCGCCAAGTCAGCACCGGCAATGTTGGTTGCCGGAACGCGACCTTAGCCCCCTCTGTCCGGGACCTGAGAGATTCACCAGACCAGCGCCGTCGGCACCGGCCGGCTTACCCCTTCGGTGGGGCGCCGGTCGAAGCCAGCGCCCACTCTCCAGAGTGCCATCCGCCTGCGGTCCTTTTGCCTGAGAGTTTCCGGGGCGGTTGCTCCTTCGGCGCCGGCGAACCGATCTCTCCCGCAGGCTTCATCTGTCTGGTCGCGGGCACCGGGGTGCCACGCGATGTTCGGAATGATAGCCGGGCCGCCGGGCGTGTCAACGCCCGCGGCGGCGGCGGTTGTATTCGAGTTGGTCGGGGGCGAGCTGGAAACCGATCAGCACTTCGAAGTCTTCGGCTTTCTGGCCTTCGGCCAGAGGGATGATTTCCTCGATTTGCTCTACGACGCCGGCGCGGCGGCGGTTGGGGCCGAATTCGAGGCGGCTGGAAAAGACCTCCTTGGCCATGATGCCGTCCTCGGGGCCGGTGACGGCGACGAAGAAGGGGAATTCGCCGATCCGGCCGCGGGCCGCCGGGCCTCGTGTGGCCACCAGATCGAAGCTGGCGATAACTTCGACCCGGCCCTCCTTGAAGACGCATTGCAGCGTCAGGTTGGAGATCGTCGCCTCGTAGCGCACGTCGATCAGGTCACGGCCCTCGCCTTCCTTGAACTGGGTCAGCCGCTCGGCCTCACCCAGCAGCATGATGCTGGGGCAAGGGATGTTGGTCTGCTTGGACAGCAGCCCGCCCGGGGCGCAGCCGGCCAGCAGCAGCGCCGTCAACAATGCGGCATAAACGCCCCGGTGCCGCCTCAGCATGCCGTTTTCCTTCACCTCTCGAGGCTCGCCCAGTGCGTGCCTCTGTGTTCCCGGGGACTGTATGTGAGCCCCGGACGCCGCGCAAGGAAAGCCATCGAGGCGCTCGGCAGCAGGGTCCCCAGGTCAGGAGAGTTAGGGTAATATGCCGCACCGCAGCCGTTCCCGGGTTCGATCGCCATGGCCAAAGCGCCGCTGACCGTATTGCTTGCCAGCCCTCGCGGCTTCTGTGCCGGCGTCGACCGTGCTATCCAGATCGTCGAAGCGGCGCTGGAGCGCTACGGGGCGCCGGTCTACGTGCGCCACGAGATCGTGCACAACCGCACCGTGGTGGCCGGCCTCGAACAAAAAGGCGCGGTTTTCGTCGATGAGCTCAATGAAGTGCCCGATGATGCCTTGGTGATTTTTTCCGCCCACGGCGTGGCCAAGGCGGTACCGGCCGAGGCGGCGCGCCGCGGCCTGGAATGGCTCGACGCCACCTGCCCACTGGTCTCCAAGGTCCACCGCGAGGCCGAAGCACACCATGCCGCCGGCCGCCGGTGCTTGCTGATCGGTCACGCCGGCCATCCCGAAGTTGTCGGCACCATGGGCCAGTTGCCCAATGGCGCCGTGCTGCTGGTGGAAAACGTGGCCGCGGCCGAAAGCCTGGAGCCGGGCTCGACGAAGCTGGCCTACCTGACTCAAACGACGCTTTCGGTGGACGATGCGGCCGATATCATCGCGGTGCTGGAGCGCCGCTTCCCGGGCATCCAGGCGCCGGCCCGGGAAGATATCTGTTACGCCACGACCAACCGCCAGCAGGCGGTTCGCCTGGCGGCGAAAGAGGCCGACGTCTGTTTCGTGGTGGGCGCCCCCAACTCGTCGAACTCGTTGCGTCTGGTGGAGATGGCGCGGCGCCACGGCTGTCCCCGGTCCCAACTCGTGGAAAGCGCCGCCGATCTCGATTGGGCGCTGCTCGAAGGCGCAGCATCGGTGGCCGTCAGCGCCGGTGCCTCGGCCCCCGAACAACTGGTCGAAGAATTGCTGGCGGCATTGGGCGAGCGCTATACCATTACTGTCGAACTCCTCGAAGCGGCCCAAGAGAACATCCATTTCAAGCTCCCCCTGGCCCTTACGGCCTGAGCGCCATGGCTGTCTACACCGAGGTATCCGACGAGGAACTCGAGGCCTTCGTGGCCCAGTACGACATCGCCCGAGTGGTCTCGTGCAAGGGCATCGCCGAAGGCATTGAAAATTCCAACTATCTTTTGCAGACCGAAACCGGCAACTACATCCTGACTCTCTACGAAAAGCGCGTAGAGCCTGCCGATCTGCCGTTCTTTTTGGGTTTGATGGAACACTTGGCGGCGCAGGGCGTGCCCTGTCCGACGCCACTTCAGGGCCGCGACGGTAAGGCGCTGCGCCAGGTGGCCGGGCGGCCCGCCGCCATCGTCAGCTTCCTCAACGGTGTCTGGCCGCGCCGGTCGCGGCCCAATCAGTGCGGTCAACTCGGCGACGCCGTGGCCGGGCTGCACATTGCCGGCAGCGATTTTACCCTAACCCGGCCAAATGCCTTGTCGGTAAACGCCTGGCGGCCCCTTTTCGAGAGCTGCGCCGGGCGTGCCGACGAAGTGGAGCCGGGCCTGGCCGACGAGATCAGCGCCGAACTCGAGGTGCTGGAACGGGACTGGCCCCAGGATCTGCCGGCCGGCGTCATTCATGCCGACCTCTTTCCCGACAACGTCTTCTTTTTGGCCGACCACCTGTCGGGACTGATCGACTTCTATTTCGCCTGCAACGACAGTTTCGCCTACGAGCTGGCGATCTTACTCAACGCTTGGTGCTTCGAGCCCGACGGCCAGTTCAACATCACCAAGGCCCGTCTGATGCTGGCCGCCTACCGCCGTCGCCGGCCCTTTTCCGAGGCCGAGCTCAAAGCCCTGCCGCTGCTCGCCCGCGGCGCCGCGCTGCGCTTTTTGCTGACCCGGCTCTATGACTGGCTCAACCACGTCGAGGGCGCCTTTGTGAAGCCCAAGGACCCGCTGGAATATCTCCAGAAACTGCGTTTTCACCAGAGCGTGCGCAGCCCTGCCGCTTACGGTCTGGACTGGCGGCCTTGGGCAATCTAGTCGAGATCTATACCGATGGCGCTTGCTCGGGGAATCCCGGCCCGGGCGGCTGGGGCGCTCTGCTGATCTACAAGGGACACGAACGCGAGCTCTCAGGTGGCGAAGCCGACACCACCAACAACCGCATGGAACTGATGGCCGCCATCCAGGCCCTGGAAAGCCTCAAGCGGCCCTGCCGGGTGCGGCTGCATACCGACAGCACCTACGTGCGCAGCGGCATCACCGAATGGATCCAGCGCTGGCGCCAAAACGGCTGGCGCACGGCGGCCAAGAAGCCGGTCAAGAACGCCGACCTCTGGCAACGTTTGCAAGCCGCGCTTGGAGAGCACCAGATCGACTGGCGCTGGGTCAAGGGCCACGCCGGCGATCCCGGCAACGAACGCGCCGATGCCCTGGCCCGCGAGGGTGTCCAGGCGGCTGTCATTCCCCCCACCCCATCCCTCCCCCACAAGGGGGGAGGGGGCGATGTGTGACAGCTGGTGAAGTATCCCTCCCCCCTTGTGGGGGAGGGTGAGGGTGGGGGGTCGGCTGCGGCCAGAGCGGCCGACAGCTCCAGCTTAGAGCTGCTCGAGGATTTTTTCCGCGCTGGAAACCTCGAAGGCTCCGCCTTCCTCGATGTTGAGGGCGCTGACCACGCCGTCCTCGGCGATCAGCGAATAGCGCAGGCAGCGTAGCCCCAGGCCGCGCTCTACAAGGTCGAGCTCGATTCCCATGGCCTGGGTCAGGGCGGCCGAGCCGTCGGCCAACATGACCACGTCGTCACCGACGTTCTGGTCTTTGCCCCAGGCCGCCATGACGAAAACGTCGTTGACGGCATGGCAGACGATGGCATCGACACCCTTGGCCTTGAGGGCGGCGGCGTTTTGCACGAAGCCGGGCAGGTGATGGGCCGAACAGGTCGGCGTGAAGGCGCCGGGCAGGCCGAACATCACCACCTTCTTGCCGGCAAAGAGCTCGCCGCTTTTCACCGGCGCTGGCCCCTGGTCTTGCATTACGGCCAGCGTGGCCTCGGGAATCCTGTCCCCCACCTTGATCGTCATGCCGCTTTTCCTTCCCTCGAAAGTGCGTGTTGCGTTCAACTCTTCACAGAGATACGCCGATCACGCCCGTTTTCCAGTTGCGAACTAGCGGCCCACTGATAGGGACTTTTCGAGCGCCCGGGAGTCGTCGATCAGGGTCAGGGTGAGGCGCCCGCCGGCATAAGGCGGTGCTCCCAGATCGGGCTCTATGGGCAGGCGCAAAATACCTTTTGAGGCAGTCAGTCGCTCATAGATCGGCCGCCCGAAGGCGTACTCCGGCGGCCCCTCGACGATCAAGTCGGGGTTCTTCAGGGGGACTGGCGAGCGCACGGTGACGGCTAACACCACCGGCTTGCCGACCAGCAATTCCGCACCCTCGATTTCCAGGCCGCTATCCCCCGGAATCCGCGCTTGAAAGCGCTCGATCAATCGCCGGTGAAACTCCGAGGCCCGGTCCGCCGTTTCGCCGCCGGCGTTGGCCGGTAGGTCGAGCGCCAGCTTCGCCTCCAAGGGCACGCAGATTTCGCGACAGACGGCGTAGCTGACCTGGGCCTGCAGGCGCAGCCCGGCGTCCAGCTGCGCTATCTCGATTCTGATCGGCAACACCACTTCGTCGGCATAGCCGAAGCTATCGATGCCGCCCTGGGAAAAGCGTTTGGGGGCCGGCCAGCGTAGCTCGGCCCGGGCCACGTTTTCGGACCCCGTCCAACTCACCCGCAGCGGAATTCCAGCCGCTCCCGGCGAGCGCCAATAAGTCTTCCAGCCGGCCTCCAGACGGATCTGGAAGCCGAGATCGAGGGTGTTTCGCCCGGCTACCGCCGCCTGGGCGCTGAGCATGCGGATCTGGGCCATCTCGACGCTGATCCAAGGTGTCGCCTTGGCCTGCGCCGCCCCGCCGCCGACTGGCAGCAACGCCAGACCGAGAAGCGCTGCCATGCCGATGTTGCACTGCCGCATGATATCATCCTGTGGCAATCAGCCACCGTCGTGTCCATATCTAGAGATACAGTGGATGTTAAGGATTTGCCAGTTATGCTAGGATCATGTGGCAGGCGGATGCGCCAAGGCCGCAGTTGCGAGGCGCCATGAGCGACGATGGATATCTGCCCGGCCAGTTGCTGATCGCCATGCCCACCATGGGCGATAGCCGCTTTCAGCGCACGGTGATCTATATGTGCGCGCACTCCGCCCAGGGCGCCATGGGGCTGGTCATCAACAAGGTGCTGGACAACATCACTTTCCCCGATTTGCTGGAGCAGCTCGGCATCGAGGAGTCGACTCTTGAGCAGCGCATCCAGGTCCATTTCGGCGGTCCGGTGGAGCAGACCCGCGGCTTTGTGCTGCATTCCAGCGACTACATTCAAGATTCCTCACTGGTGATCGACGAGACCATCGCCCTGACCGCCTCGCTCGACGTGCTCAAGGCCATCGCCAGCGGTCAGGGACCGCGCCACTCCATTCTGGCGCTGGGCTACGCCGGTTGGGGACCGGGCCAGCTCGACGCCGAAATCCAGGCCAACGGCTGGCTGCATGCCCCGGCCGACTTGCGCCTGATATTCGAGCGCGACCTAGAGCGCAAGTGGCAGGCCGCGGTGGCCTCGGTCGGCGTTGATTTGTCGCTCCTTTCGGGCGAATTCGGCCACGCCTAAGGCCGCGGGTCGGTGGCCAGGTAAGCAAACAACAAATGATCGCGCCAGGCGCCGTCGATGCGCAGGTACTGCCGCGCATAGCCTTCCTCGGTGAAGCCGATCTGGCGCAAGAGGTCGCGGCTGGCGGCGTTCGAAGGCACACAGGCGGCTTCCAGGCGGTGCAAACGCAATTCGTCGAACACGAATGGCACGATGACTTTTAGGGCGTCACGCATATAGCCGCGCCGGGCATAGCGCTGGCCCGACCAGTAACCGACCGAGCAATACTGCGAGACGCCGCGGTGCACATGGTTGAGGTTGAGGCCGCCGACCAGTGCCCGGTCCTGGCGGCGAAAGATGAAAAAGGCATAACCGCGGTCCTCGCGGGCTTCGCGCACATAGCGCTTGAGCCGCGCTCGGTAGGCGCTTTTGCTAAGCACGCCGTCGGGCCAAGTGGGTTCCCAGGGGATGAGGAAATCCCGCGATTCGTGGCGCAAGGTCTGCCATTCCCGCCAATCGCCGAGCTCCGGCGGCCGTAAATAGACCTTTTCCCCCATCAGCTTGGCGGAGACGGCGGGTTCGACGAGGCTGCGCAGGATCGACGTCAAAGGTGGCGCCCGGTTGCTGCTGTCTGTTTTTGGGGCCGGGAAGTTGCCCCTCAGGAAAATCTTGCCCGAACCGCGTCGTAGCTTTCAAGTCGAGATATGGGCCCGATAGCCGCCAGTGCCGGTGGCCCGCCGGCCAGTACGCGACCGGCTACGCGCTTAAGCGCGGTGGCGTCGACGGCATCTATCTCGGCGATCAGTTCGGCCGTAGGGATGGCTCGGTCGTAAATCAAGAGCTGCCGGCCGAGGTGTTCGCAGCGCGCCATCGGCGCCTCCAGTCCCATCATGATGCCGGCCTTGTGCTGGGCCCGAGCCCGGGCTGTTTCGCTTTCATCGACATCTTCGGCAACCCGGGCGATCTCGTCGCAGAGCACCGGCACCAGCTCGCCGAGTTCGCCCTCGCCGGTGCCGGCGTAGACGCCGAAGAGCCCGGCGTCGAGATAGGCCGAGGCGAAAGAGAAAACCGAATAGCAAAGCCCGCGCTTTTCGCGCAGTTCCTGGAAGAGGCGTGACGACATGCCGCCGCCGAGCACCGTCGACAACACCTGGATGGCGTAGAAATCCTCGTCATCAAAGGCCAGGCCGGGAAATGCCAGGGCCAGATGGGCCTGTTCGAGCTGGCGTTCTTCGCGCCGCTCGCCGCCTTGGTAACGCGCCGGCTGGCGCGCCTCTGCGGCCCCGGCCGGCAGGCGGAAGAGCTCGCCGACACGCTCCACCAAGGCCTCGTGGTCGATGCGCCCGCTGGCTGCCAGAACCATCTGTGGCGCCTGGTAGTGACGTTCCATGTAGCCCACCAGGGCCTGGCGCTCGAAGGCCCGCACGCGCTCGATGCTGCCCAGGATCGAACGGCCCATGGGCTGGTCGGGAAAGGCGGTCTCCTGCAAGAGGTCGAAAATAAGATCGTCGGGGGTGTCCTGGACCTGGCCGATCTCCTGGATCACCACCTCGCGCTCGCGCTCCAGCTCGGCCGCCTCGAAGGTCGAGTGCTGCAGGATGTCGGCCAGGATATCGAGCGCCAGCTCGACGTCCTCCTTGAGCACACGGATGAAATAGGCGGTCTGCTCACGCGAGGTATAGGCGTTTATCTGGCCGCCCACCGCCTCCACTTCCTCGGCGATGGCGCGGGCGCTGCGCCGCCCGGTGCCCTTGAAGGCCATATGCTCCAAAAGGTGCGAGACGCCGCCCTGGGCCGAGCTTTCGTTGCGCGCGCCGGCGTTGACCCAGACGCCCAGCGCCGCCGTTTCGAGCTCGGGCATGGCGTCGCTGGCGACCCTCAGTCCGTCGCCCAATGTGGCGAGCTGCACCGTCACGGCCGCTGCTCCAAGGTCTCGCGGATATGCTCTTGCAACGTCCTCACGTCGTTCCGCAGGGGCGTGCAGCGCTCAGGCCGCTCGAAGATGCCGGCCAGCCTCGGCGGCAGCGCCGGGCGCATCCCCGTGGCGGCTTCGACGGCATCGGGGAATTTGGCTGCATGAGCTGTACCCAGCACCACTACCGGTGCTGCAGGTGCCAGCCGGCGGGCGGCGGCGACGCCAACGGCGGTATGGGGGTCGATCAATTGTCCGCTTTCCTGGTGCACGGCAGCGATGGTAGCGCGAGTTTCCTCCTCGTCCACCGCGGCGGCTGAGAAATTTTCTCCGGCCCGGGCCAGCTCACCGGCCTCGACGGCGAAGCCGCCGCTTTGGTCGAGGGTCGCCATCAGGCCGCGCAGGCGGTCGGGATCCTGGCCGACGAGATCGAAGAGCAGGCGTTCGAAATTGCTCGCCACTTGGATGTCCATGCTCGGGCTGATACTGGGCCGCACCCGGTCCTTGCGGTATTCGCCGCTGGTGAAAAAGCGGGCCAGGATGTCGTTCTGGTTGGTGGCCACGATCAGGCGTTCGACGGGAAGCCCCATGCGTACCGCGGCATAGCCGGCGAAGACGTCGCCGAAATTGCCGCTGGGCACGCAGAAGGTGACCCGCCGTTGCGGCGCTCCGAGCGCCAGCGCTGCCTGGAAATAGTAGGGAATCTGCGCCATCACCCGGGCCCAGTTGATGGAATTGACGGCACCCAGATGGTGGGTCTGGCGAAAGTCGCGATCGCCGAACAGCGCCTTCAGCAAGGCCTGGCAGTCGTCGAAGGTGCCCTCAATGGCGATGTTGTGAATGTTGGCCGCCGCCACCGTGGTCATCTGGCGGCGCTGCACCTCACTGACCCGGCCTTCGGGGTGCAGAATGAAGGCCTCGATGGCGGCTCGGTCGCGGCAGGCCTCGATGGCCGCCGAACCGGTGTCGCCGGAGGTGGCGCCGACCACGGTCAAGCGGGTGCCGCGCCGTCCCAGCTCGAAATCGAAGAGCCGGCCGAGCAACTGCAGGGCCACATCCTTGAAAGCCAGCGTCGGCCCGTGGAATAGCTCAAGCAGCCAAAGCCCCGCGTCGAGCTGCCTGAGCGGCACCACGGCAGGGTGCTCGAAGGTGCCATAGGCGGATTTGATGTGGGCCGGAAGCGGCTCTGCCGCGGCCGATCCGGTGACGTAGGGTGCCATCACCGACGCGGCAAGTTCGGCATAGGGACGCCCGGCCATGTCGTCCATCGCCGCCGCGTCCACGCTTGGCCAGCTTGCGGGCAAGTAGAGCCCGCCATCGGGTGCCAGACCCGACAGCAGCATGTCGTCGAAACCGATCTGGGCGGTTTCACCTCGGGTACTTATGTAGCGCACGAAACCTTCCTCTCGCCAGCGCGGCGGCCAACCTATAGAGCCGAGCCCGGCGGCGCAACGCTCTATTGCGGCACCAGCAACCGAAGCCGGGCCTCCTCGGCCACCACCTCGACCGGCAGGTGGCCGCGCAGATCGCCGTCGACCTGCACGGCGTAGCCTTTGGGTTCCAGGATGCGGAGCTGGCGTGCCGGCTGCACCAGCACGTCGTCGAGGAAGGGGATGCGGCCGCGCGCATAGGCGATGCCATAGCGGATCAGGTTCCAGCGCCCGCTTCGCAACCCTAGCAGCACGTGCAAGGTGCCGTCGTCGAGGCGGGCTTCGGGGGCCACCACGTGGGGCCCGGCGAAGCGGCTGCAATTGGAGACGATTACGGTCGAGGCCTGGTGGCGCTGGCCGTCGATCTCGACTTCGAAGATAGTGCCGCCGTCGCGAATGAGGGCGATCAACAGCGCCACGAAATAGGCGCCGCGGCCGATCGCCGATTTGAGCCAGGGTTTGAGGTATTTGACGGCCGCCGAATCGAGTCCGGCGCCGACGCAAAGCAGAAATCGCCGACCCTCGACGCGGCCCACCGTGGCCTCGATTATGCGGCCATTGGCGACCATTCCGGCCATATCGGCGGGCTTGGGCTCGAGCCCGATCTCCAAGGCCAGCACGTTGACGGTACCGAAGGGGAAGGTGGCGAAGGCCGGGCCTTGGAAGACACCGTCCAGGGTGGAGGCGCCATCGAGCAGACCGCAGAGCACTTCGTTTACCGTGCCGTCGCCGCCCGAGGCCACCACCACATCGGCTTCCAGGCCGGGATCGTCGCGGGCCTCGCGCACCAGGGCCTCGGCCTGGTCGGGGCCGCCGGTGGGCAACACCGTGGTAATGCAGCCGCCGGCCGCCAGGGCGTCGATGGTGCGGCGAAAGCTGCCGGGCCGGCGCCGGCGGCGGCCGGCGATGGGGTTGTCGACGACCAGGACGCGGCGGCCGGCGTTCATTCCAAGGCTTCCACCCAGACTGCCACGTCGTGGAAGGCGGCACCGCCGGCCGGCGCCGGCGAATCGGCACCGGTCAGGCTGTTGATGCCCGAGCCGTTCTTGAAATGACGGTTGGGCCAAATGCTCTCGACCACCAGCACGCCGCGTTGCAGGCCGTCGAAGAGCATGGCCGTGAGCTCGACGCGGCCGCGCCGGTTGCCCAAGCGCACGCCCGAGCCCTCGCCGATGTTGAGCTCGCGGGCGTCATCGGGGTGGATGCGCAGCGTCGGCTGCCGCTCGCGCTGCAACGATCCCGGCGTCTCGGTGAACGAGGTATTGAGAAAGTTGCGCGCCGGCGAGGTCAGCAGCTTGAAGGGATGCTCGGCGTCGGCCTCCTCGATCACCGCCCAGTGGTCGGGAAGCTCGGGCATCAGGTGGCCGAGCCGGCCCTGAGCCGGCCAGTCGGGCTTGAAGCGGAACTTGCCGTCGGGCCAGCCGAAGCCATCAAGGAAGTGGGCCTGCTCGAAGTCCGGCATGCAGTCGTGCCAGCGTTCGGCCTTGAGCGTCGCCAGGTCGGGCAGGCCCGAAGCCTTGAGCGTGGCATCGATGATCTCCAGCTCGCTCATTTCGAAACCGGGATGCTCGCCCCCCAAACGGTGTGCCAGCGCGCAGTGCACGAAGTGGTTGGGCCGGCTTTCCGCCAGGGGTTCGATGATCCGGGCGCCGAGTTGGAGGTGGGAATGACCGCCGGACTGATAAAGATCGTCGTGCTCCAGGAAGGTGGTGGCCGGCAGCACGATGTCGGCATAGCGCGCGGTGTCGGTAAGGAATTGTTCGTGCACGCAGACGAAAAGATCCTCGCGGGCAAAGCCTTGACGCACCAGGTTCTGATCCGGCGCCACCACCACGGGGTTGGTGTTCTGGATCAGCATGGCCGCGACCGGCGGGCCCTCGCCGATGTCTTCGGGGTCGCCGTTCAGCACCGGGCCGATGCGCGACATGTCGAGCGTGCGGATCGACCGGTCGCGCACGTCGAGGCCCTGCATCAGGGTGCGGTCGATGGGATAGATGGCGCTGTTGGTGTATAACGCGCCGCCGCCCCGGTGGCGCCAGTGGCCGCAGATGGCCGGCAGACAGGACACCGCGTGCATGGTGGCGGCGCCGTTGCGGTGGCGGCTCAAGCCGTAGCCCAGCCGGATGAAAGCTCGCTCGGTGCGGCCATAGAGGGTGGCGAAACCCTCGATCTCGTCTACCGAAAGCCCGGTGATGGCGGCCGCCCATTCGGGCGTGCGGGTCTCGAGGTGGGCTTCCAGCTCGTCCGGCACGTCGGTGTATTTCGCCAGATATTCCCGGTCGGCAAAGCCGTCGCGGAAGAGCACGTGCATGATGGCACAGGCCAGCGCACCGTCGCTGCCGGGCCGCGGGCAGAGGTGAATATCGGCCGTCTCGGCCGTCGGATTGCGATAGGGATCGACCACCACCAGCTTGGCACCCCGGCCCTTGCGCGCCTTTGCGACGTGGCTCATGACGTTGATCTGGGTGGCCACGGCATTCGTGCTCCAGAGCACGATGAGGTCGGATTCGGCCATCTCGCGGGGATCGACGCCGGTCAGCCGGCCGGCGCCGGCCAGCCAGCCCGGCTGGGTGGTGCCGACGCAGATTGACGTGGTCTGGCGGGAATAGCGTAGCGCATGGCGAAAGCGCTCGATGCCGTCACGCTGCACCAGGCCCATGGTGCCGGCGTAGAAGTAGGGCCAGACGCTCTCGGAGCCGTATTGTTCCGTGGCCTGGGCGAAAGCCGCGGCGACCTCGTCGAGCGCTTCGTCCCAGCTGATCGGCGTGAATTCGTCCGAACCCTTGGCTCCCGTGCGCCTGAGCGGCGTGGTCAGACGCTCGGGGTGGTGTACGCGTTCGGCATAGCGGGCCACCTTGGCGCAAACCACGCCGTCGGTGTAGCTGTTGCCCTTGGCGCCGTGAATGCGGCCGATGGTGCGGTCGTCCAGGCGTTCGACCTCGAGGGCGCAGGTCGAGGGGCAGTCGTGAGGACAGACCGAAGCAACGAGATCGGGTTTGCTCAGCACGCGGGCCTCCCAGGCAGGGGCAGTAAGGACACTTAGGGCGCAGCATAGCGGGGCGCAGGGGGCCTGTGCTACCCTCGCGGCCCAAAGCGCGCCCAAGAGCAGACGATGGACCACGCCCTGCAGCACGAGACACCCAGCATCGACGGTGCGCCGCCGCAGCGGATCGCTTGGTGTGCCAACCCGGTCATTGAATGGTTGTTGACCGAGGCCTGGAGCATCGCCGAGCCGGGTGAGCTTTTCGCCGCCTACGGCGCCCGTCTGGCCGTTGAAGGGGTGCCGCTTATGCGCCTCATGTGCTTCATCCGCACCCTCCACCCCCAGGTCATCGGCACGCGCTACGAGTGGCGGCGTGAGCGTGGCACGACCGAGGAATTCTCGCCCCCCCATCGCGTCACGGAATCGCGCCAATATACGGAAAGCCCGATGGCGGCGCTGTTCGAAGACGGTGCCGCCGCCATCCGCCGCCGCCTCGAGGGCGTGGGCGAGATCGACTATCCTATCCTGGAAGAGCTGGCGGCCGAGGGGGTTACCGATTACGTGGCGCTGCCGCTGGTCTTTTCGGACGGCACCATCAACGCCATCACCTTTTCCAGCGACCGCTCCGGTGGCTTCAGCACGGCCGAGCTCGAGCTGGTTTACGATTCCATCGCCGTGTTGGCCCGGTTGGTCGAGACCCATACGCTGCGGCGCACCGCCCGCACGCTGATGGAAACCTACGTCGGCCGCCAGGCCGGCTCACGGGTGCTGGACGGCCTGGTCAAGCTGGGCGACGGCGAAAAGATCCACGCCGTGATCTGGTTCTGCGACCTGCGCGATTCGACCGAGTTGGCGGAAAATCTGCCGATGGAGGAGTTCCTCGAGCTGCTCAATGACTTCTTTGCCTGCATGGCCGGTGCCGTCATGGACCATGACGGCGAGGTGCTGCGCTTCATCGGCGACGCTGCCCTGGCAATCTTTCCCATCGACCGTGCCGACCACCCGTTGGACGAGGCCTGCACGCCGCTCGAAGGGACCTGCGCGCGCTCGCTGGAAGCCGCCCGCGACGCCCGCGCCCGCGTCAAACGAATCAACCTGAAACGCCAAGACCGCGGCCAGAGACCGATCGAGTATGGCTTGGCTCTGCACGTCGGCGACGTCATGTACGGCAACATCGGCGTGCCCGAGCGGCTCGAGTTCACGGTCATCGGCAGTGCCGCCAACGAGGCCGCCCGCATCGAGGCGTTGAGCCGCGAGCTCGGCCATTCCATTCTCATCTCGGGTGAGTTCAGCCGCTGCTTCGGGGGTCAGATCGTCTCGCTCGGCCGGCACCGGCTGCGTGGTGTCGGCGGGCCGCAGGAGATTTTCACCCTGAGCGACGAGGGGATAATCACTTGATGAGCGACCGTGTGGCTGGCCCGCAGGCGACCTCCAGCCTGGTGGCCCGGCTCTACCGTGAGCATATCCGGCGCCACCTCGGCCGCATCGTTTTTGCCTCGCTCTGCATGGTCGTGGCGGCAGCCGCCACGGCCGCCAATGCCTGGCTGCTGCAGCCGGTGATGGACGAGATATTCTTGGCCCGGAACCACGAGCTGCTGCTGCTGGTTCCGCTGGCGGTTCTGGCGCTGGCCGTCATCAAGGGCGGCGCCACCTTCGTTCAGGGCTATCTGATGGGTGCGGTCGGTCAGCGCATCATCGCCGAAATCCAACTGGCCCTTTACGGCCACCTCATGCGGGCTGATCTAGCCTACTTCCAGAACACCTCCTCGGGGCGGCTGGTGTCGAACTTCCTCAACGACGCCAACCTCCTGCGCGACGCCGTGGCCCGCACGCTGACCGGCATGGTCAAGGACAGCCTGACGCTGATCTTTCTCGTTGCGCTCATGTTCTACCAGGACTGGCGCCTGGCCGCCGTCACCTTCGTGGTCTTTCCCCTGGCCATCATTCCGGTGCGCAACCTGGGCCGGCGCGTGCGCAAGGCCTCGACCGCCACCCAGGAACGCACCGGCCGCTTTGCCGCCCTCCTCACCGAGACCCTGCAGGGCGCCCGTCACGTCAAGGCTTACGGCATGGAGGACTACGAGACCGGCCGCGCCGGCCAGGCCGTCGAGCAACGCCTGCAGGCCGTGCTCAAGGTCGTCAAGGCAAGGGCCGCGGCGACGCCATTGATGGAGACCCTGGGCGGGGTCGCCGTGGCGGCGGTGATCTATTACGGCGGCAGCCGGGTGATCGCCGGCGAGACCACGCCGGGCATATTCTTTTCCTTCATGGCGGCGCTGATCATGGCCTACCAGCCACTCAAGAGCCTGGCCAACCTCAACGCCGCCCTGCAGGAGGGGCTGGCGGCGGCCCAACGCATATTCGCCATGTTCGACGCCGAGCCCGAAATCCGCGAGCAGCCCGGCGCGCCGGCCCTCGAGGTGCGGGATGGCGGCATTCGCTTCGATGACGTCAGCTTCGCCTACGGCGGCGACCGCCCGGCGCTGGGCGGCGTCAGCTTCGAAGTGCCGGCCGGCCAGACCGTGGCGCTGGTCGGGGCCTCGGGGGCCGGGAAGTCGACGGTGCTGAACCTGATCCCGCGCTTTTACGACATCGGCGCCGGCCGCCTCTCGATCGACGACCAGGAAGTAAGCCAGATCGGCCTGGCCAGCCTGCGCGCCGCCATCGGCCTGGTCAGCCAGGAAGCGACGCTGTTTGACGACACGGTACGAGCCAACATCGCCTACGGCCGCCCCGGCGCCGACGACGCCGCCATTGAGGCGGCGGCCCGGGCGGCTGCGGCCGCGGACTTCATTGCCGATTTGCCGCAGGGCTTGGACACCATCGTCGGCGAATCGGGCGCACGCCTTTCCGGCGGCCAGCGCCAGCGCATCGCCATCGCTCGGGCCATGCTCAAGGACGCCCCGATCCTGCTGCTCGACGAGGCCACCTCGGCCCTCGATGCGGAATCCGAGCGCCAGGTCCAGGCCGCGCTGGGCACCCTCATGCAGGGCCGCACCACGCTCGTCGTCGCCCATCGCCTGTCGACGGTGATCGAGGCCGACGTCATCCACGTCATGGACCAGGGCCGTATCGTCGAGTCCGGCGGTCACGCCGAGCTCATGGCGCGCGGCGGCACCTATGCCCGGCTCTACCGCCAGCAGGAAAGCTCCGCCGCTGAGGTCGAAGCAGGCGCCAATCACGGCGCCATCAAATCTGTGGGAGCGCGAGCCTGAGGGCCGCGGCTCCCGGCAGCAACCGCCCGGCCGTGCGCCTCGACAAGCGTCTTCTCGCCAATCCTCGGGTACGGGCGGTGTTGTGCTTTTTTGCTGCAGGGTACATCCGCCTGGTGCGTCTTTGCAGCCGCTGGCAGATGGTCGGCGAGGAGATCCCGGCCGCCTTCTGGGAGCGCCGCGAGCCCTTCATCGCAGCCTTCTGGCACGGCCGCCTGTTGCTGGCAGCTTATGGCTGGCCCCGCCACGTGCCCTTCCAAATGCTGATTTCGCAGCACCGCGACGGCGAATTGATCGCCCGCACCATCGGCCATTTCGGCTTTACCTCTGTGCGCGGCTCGAGCCGCCGCCAAGGCAGCCAGGCGCTACGCAGCATGGTCAAGGCGCTGCATAGCGGAACCTGCATCGGCATTACCCCTGACGGGCCGCACGGGCCGCGCATGCGGGCCAGCGACGGCGTGGTTTCGCTGGCGCGCTTGGCCGGCGTGCCGGTGATTCCGGTGGCCTTCGGCATCAGCCGCCGCCGCCTCATGGGGTCGTGGGACCGCATGATCGTGGGTCTTCCCTTCAGCCGCGGCGTCTACGTCTGGGGCCAGCCCATCAGCGTTCCCCGTGATGCCGACGCCGAGGCTCAGGAGGCGGCGCGCCTAGAGATCGAACAGAGCCTCAACGCGCTCTCGATTGATGCCGACCGGCGCTGCGGCGTCACCCCGGTGGCGGCGGATCCGGCATGACCCCCGGTCTCTATCGTGGCTTGACCATCGCTCTGGGGCCGCTGATCGCGCTCTATCTCACGGAGCGCCGCCGCCGCGGCAAGGAGGATCCGGAGCGCATCAGTGAACGCCAGGGACGGGCCTCCCGGCCGCGGCCGGCTGGGCCGCTGATCTGGATCCACGCCGCCTCGGTGGGGGAACTGACTTCGGCGCTGCCGCTGATGCGGCGCCTGCTCGACAAGAATGCTGAGCTCACGATCCTGGTCACCAGCGGCACCGTGACCTCGGCCCGGCTGGCCGCCGACCGCCTGCCGCCGCGCGCCATCCACCAGTTCGTGCCGGCCGACCGGCCGGACTGGGTGGGACGGTTTCTCGACCATTGGCGGCCCGACTTGGCGCTTTGGGTGGAATCCGAGCTCTGGCCCAACCTGCTCGGCGAATGCCGCGCCCGCGGTATCGCCACGGCGCTCGTCAACGCCCGTATGTCGCGCCGTTCGCAGCGCCGTTGGCAGCGTCTGCCCGGACTCATCGGACCGTTGCTCGGCGGCTTCGTGCTCTGTCTGGCCCAGGACGAGGAGCAAGCCGAACGCTTGGCCGCCCTGGGTGCCAAGGCGGTCGAGGTCAGCGGCAGCCTCAAGCAGGCGGCCGAGCCGCTGCCTGCCGAGGACGGCGAACTGGAGCGCCTGCGCAGTGCCTGCGCCGGACGACCGCTATGGCTGGCCGCCAGCACCCATGACGGCGAGGAAGCCATCGCCGCCCGGGTGCACCGCGCCGTGGTCGCCGATCATCCGGGCCTGCTGACCATTGTCGCGCCGCGCCATCCCGAGCGCGGAGACGAACTGGCCGCCAGCCTGGCAGCCGGGGGCCTGAAGGTCGCGCAACGCTCGGCCGGCCAGGAGATCGAACCGGCGACCGAACTTTATCTGGCCGACACGCTGGGCGAGCTCGGCCTCTTTTATCGGCTCTCGGAGATCGTCTTCGTGGGCGGCTCGTTGACCCCGCGGGGCTGCCAGAACCTGCTCGAGCCGGCCCGCCTGGGAGCCGCCGTCATTCATGGTTCCGACGTCGAGAATTTCCGTGTCGCAGCCTCCGACCTGGCCGCTGCCGGGGCCAGCGTCATGGTGCGGAACGCCGCAGAATTGGGTCGCGAGGTGGCCCTCCTTTTGGGCGATGCGGCGTTGCGAGATCGGCGCGCCGCCGCCGGCCTCGGCGTCACCGGCATGGGGGGCGACGGCCACGTCAGCGTTCTCGACGGCGTCGTGGCTGCGCTGACGCCCTGGTTGCCGGGGCGTCCGGAAGGCTCGGGGGAGAATGGGCATGCGGGCGCCTGAATTCTGGGCGGGGCGGGGCCCCTGGGCCACATCCCTGCCGCCCTTGCTGTCGCCGTTGAGCGGCCTCTACGACGGTGTGGGCCGTCTGCGCCGGACCCTGGCCAGTCCCGAGAGCGTGGACGTGCCTGTAATCTGCGTCGGCAACGTCGTCAGCGGCGGTGCCGGCAAGACGCCGACGGCGCTGGGTATTGCTGCCCGCCTGGCCGCCCGGGGCCTAAGGCCGCACTTCCTCAGCCGCGGCTACGGGGGCCGGTTGCGGGGTCCGGTGCAGGTTGACCCGGCGCGACACGCCGCCGCCCTGGTTGGCGACGAGCCGCTGTTGCTGGCCGCCCGGGCGCCGACTTGGGTGGCGCGGCAGCGGCCGGCCGGGGCCCGGGCTGCCGTGGCGGCCGGCGCCGAAGTGCTGGTGATGGACGACGGCCACCAGAACCCGGGTTTGCAAAAGGATCTTTCATTGATCGTCGTCGACGCCGCCTATGGTTTCGGCAACGGCCGTGTCATGCCGGCTGGGCCCTTGCGCGAGCCGCCCGCGGTCGGCTTGGGTAGGGCCGATGGAGTGGTGCTGATCGAGGGGGCTGAGACGCTCTCCGGGCTGGACGCCGAGATTGCTGCGCTGGCGCCGGACCGGCCGCTGTTGCGGGCTCGGTTGGAGCCCAGCATCTCGGCCCTGCCGCTGGCCGAGAGCGCCGTCGTGGCCTTTGCCGGCATCGGCCGGCCAGAGAAGTTCTTCGCCACGCTGGAGGAACTGGGCTGCCAAATCGTCGGCCGCCATGCCTTTGCCGACCACCAGCCCTACGATCCAGACACCCTCATGCGCATCGTCGAGGAGGCCGCCGCCAAGGGTGCCCGGCCGGTGACCACGGCCAAGGACGCGGTGCGCCTGCCGCCCGAGGCCCGGGCCATGGTCGAGGTGGTCGAGGTGGGCATCGTTTTCGCCGAGGAGACGGCGCTCGAGGCGTTGCTCGAGGGCGCCTTGGCGCCTTTCAGGACCGAGGCGGCATCGTGAGTCCGCGCCACCGTCTGGAAGCCCTTTTGCTCGGCCTGGCGCTGTGGTTTTTTGGCCGCCTGTCACTCGATCGCGCCTCGGCCTTGGGCGGCTGGATTGGCCGCCGCCTGGGACCCCGACTTGGGCTCAGCGATCGGGCCCGGGGCAATCTCCGGCAGGCCTTTCCCGAATTGGACGAGGGTCGCATCGAAGCCATCGTCGGCGGCATGTGGGACAACCTCGGCCGGGTCGCCGCCGAGTTCCCCCATCTTGCCAAATTCCGCTGCTATCAGGCCGACCCCGACGGTGTTCGCCGCATCGAGGTGGTGGGCGCAGAGAACATCGACCTGGCCGGCCAAAGTGAAAGCGGCGCCATTTTCTTTTCGGCCCACTTGGGCAACTGGGAGCTGACGCCGCTATCGGCCGTCCAGCGCCCTCTGGCGCTGGTCACCGTCTATCGCCAGGCCAACAACCCTCATGCCGACGCCCTGATCCAGGCGGTGCGCCAGCGCGTCGGTGGCGATCATCTGCCCAAGGGTGCGGCCGGCGCCCGCGGCCTGGTCGCAGCGCTTCGCCATGGCCGTTCGGTGGCCCTGGTGGTTGACCAGAAACAGAACGACGGCATCGCCGTCGACTTCTTCGGCCGTCCCGCCATGACTGCCCCGGCAGCGGCCGAACTGGCATTGCGTTACGGCTGCCTGTTGATCCCGGCCCGGGTCGAACGCCTGGGCGGTGCCCGCTTCCGCATTACCATCGAGCCGCCGCTGGAACTGGCGCAGAGCGGGCAGCGTGAAGACGACGTGGCGGAAACCATGGCCCGCGTCAACGCCCGCCTCGAAGCCTGGATTCGCCAACGCCCCGAACAGTGGTTTTGGCTGCACCGTCGCTGGCCGGACTGTACTTGATCTGGCTTGGAATTTTCTAACCGCCCTCGGGCTTTGGCATCGGCGGCACCAGGCGGGCTGGGTCGAGGCGCTCGGCGAACCAATTGACGCGCCAGTCGAGGTGGGGGCCGGTAGCTCGGCCGCTGGCCCCGACGCGACCCACGAGTTGGCCCTGTTCGACAATCTCTCCCAACTTCACCAAGACAGCGCTTAAGTGAGAGAGCACCGAGGTCAGGCCGTGGCCGTGATCGATGATGATGGTGCCGCCGGTGTAGTAGAGGTCGGCTTCAACCAGTGCGACGAGACCGGCCGCCGGGCTCAGCACGGGTTTGCCGCGCGGCCCGGCGATATCGACGCCGTAGTGGGGCCGGCGCGGCTCGCCGTTGAGGATGCGTTGGCTGCCGAATACCCCGGTAATGGGGCCGCGTAGCGGCCAGGCGAAACCGGCGGCGAAATGGGGCTCAGGCGTATCGCGCTGCCGGGCGGCCGCGATCCAGCCGTTTTCGCGGCGTATGCGCACCAGCGCAGCGGCGTCGGGTGTCACCATGCGCGGTGCCAGGCCGTCGATGCGCTGGACGCGATAGCTGCGCTTGGCCACCGTCAAGGAGCGCTCCTGGTGGCTGCCGTCCGGCAGGCGCAGCGCCAGGCTATGATCGGGCTTGGCATCGCGGCCGAAGCCAAAGACGAAAAGGCCGTCAGCGGCCACCCTGAGCGCCCGGCCGTCGAGCCTGACCTCGGTCCCCGGCGGCACCTGGCCGCGTATCAGGCCGCCCTGGACGGCCTCGCCCGCGAGTCGCAGATCCTGAGCTGCCGCCGCGGTCGCCGCCAGCAACACTCCAAGAGCGACCGCCAGGGCACGTATCAGGCCGGCTCTCCTGCAGCTTCGCGCTCGTGGTCGCGCCGCTCCTCGTAGCGCCCGGTGGCCGTCGCGGCATCGACATAGGCCTCCTGCAACTCGGCGTTCCAATAGCGCAAGTCCTCGAGCATTATTTGCCGGCCGGTCACCGCACAGACCACGAAGTGGCCCGGCTTGATCACCTGGTAGGCGCCGGAATCGTACCTCAGTTCCGCTTGTTGCATGGGTTTGTGCACGGCCAAAGTCCCTTGTTCCAACCCCTACAATAGCTCGCCCTGGCCGTCGGCGGGACTGGATTTTTTCCCCCGGGCCGGTCGCGCCGGCCGGGCGCCGGCGCCGGCGACGGCGGCTTGGCGGCCGTCGTGGAACTCGAGCTCCAACGCCTGGCCCGAGCGCAGCGCGGCAGCCGAGGTGAGTAGGCCGTCGTCGCCGTGGACCAGGGCGAAGCCCCGCGCCAGCACGCTCTGGTGGCTGAGGCTGGCAAGCAGGCGCTCAGCCGCTTCCAGGCGGCCCTGGCGCTGGTCCAGCCCGCGCTGCCAGGCCAATGCCAGGCGATGTTCCAGGCCCTCGATGCCGCGCCCTTCCTCGGCCAAGCGCCGGCCCAGCACCGCCGGCCGCAACCCGGCCGCGGCCTGGGCCAACTTGTGGCCGCGATCGCCAAGACCCTGGCGCCAGGCGCGGGCCAAACGCTCGGCCTGTTCGTCGAGGCGCTGTACCGCCAATTCGATGAGCTCGCGCGGCCCTCGCAGGCCCCGGGCCAGGCCCTTGAGCCGCATTTCGCGCTCGTCGAGGTTACGTTTCAGCGCCCCGAACAAGCGGCGATCCAGGTCCTTCAGCGTGTAGTCCAGGTCGGCCCGCACCGGTACCGCCATCTCGGCCGCCGCCGTCGGCGTCGGTGCCCGCCGGTCGGCGGCAAAGTCGATAAGCGTGGTGTCGGTCTCGTGGCCCACGGCGGAAATCAGCGGGATCGAGCAGGCCGCCGCGGCGCGCACCACGATTTCCTCGTTGAAGGCCCACAGGTCCTCGACGCTGCCGCCGCCGCGGGCGACGATAAGCAGGTCGGGCCGGGGCACGTTGCCGCCCGCTGTCAGACCGTCGAAGCCGGCGATGGCGGCGGCAATCTGCTCGGCCGCGCCGTCTCCTTGGACCAGCACCGGCCAGAGCAGCACGTGGCGGGGAAAGCGCTCGCGCAGGCGATGCAGGATGTCACGGATGACCGCCCCGCCGGGCGACGAGACGACGCCGATCACCCGCGGCAGAAACGGCAGGGTTCGCTTGCGCTCGTCGTCGAAAAGGCCCTCGGCGGCCAGCTTGCGGCGGCGTTCCTCCAAGAGCTTCAACAGTGCTCCCTCGCCCGCCAGCTCGATGCTGTCGATGACCAGCTGATAGCGCGAGCGCGCCGGATAGGTGGTCAGCTTGCCGCTGACGATGACCTCGAGGCCGTCTTCCGGGGCGATCGCCAGGCGACCGGCGCTGCCGCGCCAGCAGACCGCATCGAGCACGGCGCTATCGTCCTTGAGGCTCATGTAGAGGTGGCCCGAAGCGGCACGCTTGAAGCCCGAGATTTCGCCGCGCACCCGCACTCTCTCGAAGGCCCGCTCGACCGAGCGCTTGAGCGCCGCCGAGATTTCGCCGACCGAATACTCGGGGACGTTGGGGGGAGCATTGGGGGGTGTTTCACTCATTGCCGTCGCACTCTTGCCTCGCCGGGACGCTATGATACAAAAGGTGACGCTGGGCTGGAAGGTCGCAGCACCAGCAAGTGGGACACAACCCGCAGCGGCAAATAGACAAAGTGGGCCAGGGAGGCCAAACGGACTAATGTCAGCGCCCATCAACGTTCTCGTCGTCGGCTCCGGCGGCCGCGAGCACGCTCTGGTCTGGATCTTGGCGCGATCGCCGGGTGTCGAACGGCTATTTTGCGCGCCGGGCAATGGCGGCATTGCCGATCAGGCCCGCTGCGTCGATGTCGATGCCATGGACTTCGACGGCTTGATCGGACTGTGTCGCGCCGAGAGCATCGAGTTTGTTGTGGTCGGCCCTGAAGCGCCGCTGGTCGGTGGTCTGGTCGAGCGCCTCGAGGCAGCCGGCATCACGGCTTTTGGGCCCAGTGCCGCAGCCGCCGCACTGGAGGGCTCCAAGGGCTTCACCAAGGATCTTTGCGCTCGCCACGGCATCCCCTCAGCCGCCTACCTGCGCTGTGCCGACCTGGAAAGCGCCAGCGCCTACATCCGCAGGCAAGGTGCCCCCATCGTGGTCAAGGCCGACGGCCTGGCGGCCGGCAAGGGCGTGATTATCGCCCAAAGCATCGACGAGGCGCTGGCGGCAGCGGCCGAGATCCTCGACGGCCGCTTCGGCGCGGCCGGCAACGAGCTCATCATCGAAGAATTCCTCGAGGGCGAGGAAGCCAGCTTCTTCGCCCTGGTCGATGGCCAGACGGTGCTGCCGCTGGCTTCGGCTCAGGACCACAAGGCGGTGGGTGAAGGCGATACCGGCGCCAACACCGGCGGTATGGGCGCCTACTCGCCGGCCCCGGTGGTGACGCCCGAAATGCAACACCGCATCCTCGAAGACATCATCAAGCCCACGGTCGCGGCCATGGCTGCCGAAGGCCGACCCTATCGTGGCCTGCTCTACGCCGGCCTGATGATTGCCGGCGGCAAGCCCAAGCTTTTGGAATACAACGTTCGCTTCGGCGATCCCGAGTGCCAGGTGCTGATGCCCAGGCTCGAGGGTGATCTGCTGCCGGCTCTGCTGGCGGCGGCCGAGGGCCGGCTGGCCGAGGTTCAATTGCACTGGTCGCCCGAGACGGCGCTGACCGTGGTGATGGCGGCCAGAGGCTATCCCGGTGACTACCAGAAGGGCAGCGTCATCGAAAACCTCAACGCCGCCGGCGAGCTCGACGGCGTCACCATCTTCCACGCCGGCACGTTGCGCGAGAACGGCAACATCAGGGCGAATGGCGGTCGCGTACTGGGCGTCACGGCGCTGGGCGCCAGCGTGCGCGAGGCCCAGGCCAAGGCCTACGAGGCCGCCGATGTCATCGACTGGCCGGAAGGCTTTTGCCGCCGCGACATCGGCTGGCGAGCCATCGCGCGCAATAAGGACTAGGGAGAGACCCCGTGGAGACGATCAGCCGCACCGAGCAGTTTACGGGCACCGAACCCATGCGCCAGGGCCTCGAGCTCGATGTTGCCGTGGTGCAGCGCTACTTCGAGGAGAACGTCGGGAATTTCTCCGGCCAGGCTCAGGTCAAGCAGTTCAAGGGCGGCCAATCCAACCCCTCCTACAAGGTCGAGGCCGACGGCAAGGCCTGGGTCATCCGGCGCAAGCCGCCGGGCAAGCTGCAACCCTCGGCCCATGCCGTCGACCGCGAATACCGGGTCATCACGGCGCTGGGCCCGACCGATGTGCCGGTGCCAAAGACCTATACGCTGTGCACCGATACGGAGGTTCTCGGCACGCCCTTCTACGTCATGGAATGCGTCGAGGGCCGGGTGTTCTGGGAGAGTCTATTGCCCGGCATGTCGAAGCAGCAGCGCTTCGAGATCTACGATGCCATGAACGACACCATGGCCAAGCTGCACTCGGTTGACTACCAGGCCGTCGGCCTCGAGGGCTTCGGCAAGCCGGGCAACTACGTGGCCCGCCAGACCCACCGCTGGGGGCGGCAATACCAGGAAGCGGTCTACGAGCGCATTCCCGAGATGGACAAGCTCATCGCCTGGATCGAGGAACGCCTGCCCGAGCTCGATGAAACCTCGGTTGTGCACGGTGACTATCGCCTCGACAACATGATCTTCCACCCCACCGAGCCCCGGGTGCTGGCCATTCTGGATTGGGAGCTGGCGACGCTGGGCGATCCGCTAGCAGACTTCGCCTACCACACCATGCAATGGCGCATCCCCCAGAACCTGCACCGCGGCCTGCTGGGCATCGACATCGAGGAGCTCGGCATTCCAGATGAAGAGAGTTACATCGAGGCCTACTGCCGGCGAACGGGACGGGACGGCATCGCCAATTTCGATGTCTATTCCATCTTCAACATGTTCAAGCTGGCGGCCATTGCTCACGGCATCCTGGTGCGCGAAAAGATCGGCACGGCATCCAGCGTCCACGCCCAACAAACCGCCGCTGTAGCCCGGCCGCTGGCGGAGCTGGCCTGGCAGAACGTGATTGAGCGGGGGTTGGCTTAGGGCAGGGGCGACAACAAAAAAATACACCCCCACCCCATCCCTCCCCCATCAAGGGGGAGGGGGAAGTTTTTGATGAGGATAGCGGAGCGTATCATGCCTCCCTCCCCCCTTGTGGGGGAGGGTGAGGGTGGGGGGGCACCGCCCACCTAGCTCAATTGTACTTGCGCAGCTCCAATCGTCCGACCTGGTCGGCGTGGACCTCGTCGGGGCCGTCGCCGATGCGCAGCATGCGGGCGATGGCGTAGGAATGGGCCAGGCCGAAGTCCTCGCTTACCCCGGCGGCGCCGTGCACCTGTATGGCGGTGTCGACCACCTGGCAGGTCATGTTGGGTGCCACCACCTTGATCATGGCGATTTCGGCCCGGGCTGCCTTGTTGCCCACGGTATCCATCTTCCAGGCGGCGTGCAGGGTGAGCAGCCGGGTTTGGTCGATGGCCATGCGGCAATCGGCGATTTGACGCCGCACCAGGCCCTGGTCGGTCAGCGGGCCGCCGAAGGCGACGCGTTCCTGGGCGCGCCGGCACATCATTTCAAGAGCGCGTTCGGACTGGCCGATCATGCGCATGCAGTGGTGGATGCGGCCGGGGCCCAGGCGGCCCTGGGCGATCTCGAAGCCACGGCCTTCGCCGAGCAGGATGTTCGACGCCGGCACCCGCACCTCCGTGAAGTCGACCTCGGCGTGACCGTGCGGTGCATGATCGTAACCAAACAATTCGAGCGGCCGCATCACGGTGACGCCCGCCGTATCCAAGGGCACCAGGATCATCGATTGCTGGCGGTACTTGTCAGCCCCGGGATCGGTTTTGCCCATGAAGATGAGGATCTTGCAATGAGGGTGCGGCGCACCCGAGGTCCACCACTTGCGGCCGTTGACGACGTAATCGTCACCATCGCGCACGATGGTGGCTTCGATGTTGGTGGCATCAGAGGAGGCTACCTGGGGCTCGGTCATGGCGAAGCCGGAGCGGATCTCGCCGGCCAGCAGCGGCCCCAGCCAGGCTTTCTTGTGGGCCTCCGTGCCGTAACGCTCCAGCACCTCCATGTTGCCGGTGTCGGGGGCCGAGCAATTGAAGACCTCGGGGGCTATCATCGAACGCCCCATGATCTCGCACAAGGGCGCGTATTCCAGATTGCTGAGCCCGGCGCCGACCTCGGATTCGGGCAAAAAGAGGTTCCAAAGCCCGGCCTCGCGGGCTCGGGCCTTGAGCTCCTCCATCACCGCCGGTTGGGCCCAGCGTTCGCCCTCTCCGACCTCGCGGTCATAGACCGGCTCGGCCGGGTAGACGTGCTCGTCCATGAAGGCCGCAAGCTGTTTGCTGAGCTCCTGGACGCGTTCCGAGTGTTCGAAATCCATGTTCTATTACTTGTTGGCCGGCCAGCCGTACTGCTTGAGCTCGAGGCGGCCGATCTGGTTGGCGTGAACCTCGTCCGGGCCGTCGGCCAGGCGCAGCGTTCGCGAACTGGCGTAGGCCTTGGCCAGGCCGAAGTCGTTGGAGACGCCGGCCGCGCCGTGTATCTGGATGGCCCGGTCGACCACCCGGCAGGTCATGTTGGGGGCGATCACCTTGATGGCGGCGATCTCCTTGCGTGCCTCCTTGTTGCCCACCGTGTCCATCTTCCAGGCGGCATAAAGGGTCATCAGGCGCGACTGGTCGATTTCCATACGGCTGTCGGCGATCTGACGCCGCACCACACCCTGGTCGGTCAGCGGGCCACCGAAGGCGACTCGCTCCTGGGCGCGGCGGCACATAACCTCGAGCGCCCGTTCGGCGACGCCGACCAGACGCATGCAGTGGTGAATGCGGCCCGGGCCCAGGCGACCCTGGGCGATCTCGAAACCGCGGCCCTCGCCCAGCAGGATATTCGAGGCCGGTACCCGCACGTCCTTGAACTCGACCTCGGCGTGGCCGTGCGGCGCGTCGTCATAGCCGAATACCGGCAACGCACGCAGCACCGTTACGCCCGGCGTGTCCAGCGGCACCAGGATCATCGATTGCTGGTGGTATTTGTCGGCTGAGGGATCGGTCTTGCCCATGAAGATGAGGATTTTGCAGCGCGGATCGGGGGCGCCCGAAGTCCACCACTTGCGGCCGTTGATGACGTATTCGTCACCGTCGCGAACGATACTGGATTCGATGTTGGTGGCATCCGACGACGCCACCATGGGCTCGGTCATGGCGAAGGCCGAGCGAATCTCGCCGGCCAGCAGCGGCTCCAGCCACTCTTTCTTGTGCTCCTCGGTGCCGTAGCGTTCCAGCACCTCCATGTTGCCGGTATCGGGAGCCGAGCAGTTGAAGACCTCAGGGGCAATCGGCGACCGCCCCATGATTTCGCAGAGCGGCGCATATTCGAGGTTGCTCAAACCGAAACCGCGCTCCGAATCGGGCAGGAACAGGTTCCACAGTCCCTGCTCGCGGGCCGTGGCCTTGAGCTCGTCGATGATCTTCGGATGCGACCAGCGGTCGCCCTCGTCGGTCTGCTGGGCGTAGATCGGCTCGGCGGGATAGATATGGGCCTCCATGAAAGCGTTGATTCGATCCTGCAGCTCTTTGACGCGATCGGAATACTCGAAGTCCATCTTTTCTCTACCTGGTTAGGATTGAGGATACGGTCGGGATAAAGGTACAAACAAAAATGGGCGGCGGGACTGTACGCCCCCCCGCCGCTGTTCGAGTCTAACGCCTTTGGCGGAAAAAGTCCCGCAAGAGTTGGCCGGCGCGCTCTTCGTCGATGCCACCATAGACTTCGGGCCGGTGATGGCAGCTGGGTTGAGTGAAAAGCCTGGGCCCGTGATCGACGCCGCCGCCTTTGGCATCGGCGGCGCCGTAATAGAGCCGGCGCAGCCGGGCCAGTGAAATGGCCTGGGCGCACATCGGGCAGGGCTCCAAGGTGACGTAAAGGTCGCAATCGACCAGACGCTCGCTGCCCTGCGCTGCCGCCGCTGCCCGGATGGCCAGCATCTCGGCATGGGCCGTGGGATCGCTAAGCTCGATCACGCGGTTGCCGGCCGCCGCCACGATCTCGCTACCGGTCACCACCACGGCACCCACCGGCACCTCACCGCGCGCCGCCGCGCGCGCCGCTTCGTCCAGCGCCAGAAGCATGTAGGAAGGTTGGGCCATGCCCGCACCGTGCCGGGCTGGCCGAAATGGGTCAAGAGGTACGGATTTGATTGCCGCCATCAGACGGCAGGCCTAGAATCCCGCCATGGCACGTCCGCTGATCGGCCTCACCCTGGATTCCGAGGAACCCGGCGGTTACGCCAAACTTCCCTGGTACGCGGCGCGGCAGAACTATGCCGATTGCGTCACTGCGGCCGGCGGTCTGCCGCTCTTCCTGCCTCACGAGACCGACCTGGCAGCCCAATACCTTGACCGCTTCGACGGGCTGATCATCACCGGCGGCGATTTCGACCTCGATCCGGCCCACTTCGGCGCCAGCGATCGTCATCCAACGGTCAAGACCAAGGACCGGCGTACCGACTTCGAACTGGCACTGACCAGAGCGGCGCTGGACCGCGAGCTGCCGCTCTTTGGCATCTGCGGTGGCCAGCAACTTTTGCACGTGGCGCTGGGCGGAAGATTGATTCAGCACATCCCCGACGCGGTGCCTGGGGCGCTGGCCCACGAGCAGCCCAACCCGCGCACCGAGGCTGGCCACAGCGTCACCGTGGTGCCGGGGACAAAGCTGCACGCCATCGTCGGGTGCAACGAGATGGCGGTCAATTCGGCCCACCACCAGGCAGCCGGAGAGCCGGGCCC
The DNA here is from genome assembly GCA_002690215.1 of Rhodospirillaceae bacterium. Classification (GTDB taxonomy): domain Bacteria; phylum Pseudomonadota; class Alphaproteobacteria; order UBA2966; family UBA2966. Next base: position 51,997 of record NZDS01000060.1, read on the forward strand.
CGGCGTGGTGGTCAGTGGTCGAGCCGCCGACGGCGTCATCGAGGCCATCGAGCACCCGGACTTTGGCTTTTGTCTCGGCGTCCAGTGGCATCCCGAATATCTCATCGACCCAGGCGACGGGCGGCTTTTTGCCGCCCTGATTGCGGCCACCTGAGGTCATGGCAGAGGGCCAACGCATTGCCAAACGCCTGGCCCATGCCGGACTTTGTTCGCGGCGCGAGGCCGAGCGCTGGATCAGCGCCGGCCGGGTCGAGGTCGATGGCGTGGTGCTGGACAGCCCGGCCCTGGTGGTCGGCGACCAGGCCCGCATTTTTGTCGATGGCCAGCCGCTGCCGGCGGCCGGGAGGGTCCGGCTCTGGCGCTATCACAAGCCCAGCGGACTGATCACCACACACCGGGACCCGCGCGGCCGGCCGACGGTCTTCGAAGCCCTGCCCGAAGGCCTGCCCAGACTGGTCTCGGTAGGCCGTCTCGACCTGACTTCGGAGGGGCTGTTGTTGTTGACCAGCGACGGCGGCTTGGCGCGCCGGCTGGAGTTACCGGCCACCGGCTGGAAGCGACGATACCGGGTGCGGCTGCATGGCCGGCCCGAGGCAGCGGCGCTGGCCAAGCTGGCCCACGGCCTCAGCGTGGGTAGCGTACGTTATGGTCCCATCGAGGCGACGCTGGAGCGCCAGCAGGGCGCCAACGCCTGGCTCTCGGTGGGTCTGACCGAGGGCCGCAATCGGGAGATCCGGCGCGTCTTCGAGCATCTCGGTTTCACCGTCAACCGCCTCATCCGCATCGCCTACGGCCCCTTCCAGCTCGGACGTCTGGGGGCCGGCGAGGTACGCGAGGTGCCGGCCAAGGTGCTGCGCGAACAACTGGGCGCGGGGTGACGAAGAGAGGGGATCGGCCATGCGTATTGTCGGTGGCAAGCACAAGGGGCGTCGGTTGATGGCACCGGCCGGGCGCGATGTGCGGCCGACCTCGGAGCGGGTACGCGAAGCACTTTTCAATATCCTTGCTCACGGTGCTCTGGGGAGCAGTCTGCCCGAAGGTGCCCGGGTACTCGACGTCTTCGCCGGCAGTGGCGCTCTGGGCCTGGAGGCTCTATCACGCGGCGCCGATCACGTCAGCTTCATCGAAAACGACCGCCGCACGCTGCCACTGTTGCGCCAGAACGCCGAAGGACTGAGCACCAAACGGGTTGCCGTCTACCAGCGCGACGCCACACTGCCTGGCCCGGTTCCGACGGCACCGGGGCTGCCGGCAGATCTGGTGCTGCTCGATGCACCCTACGGCAAGGGCCTTAGCGAGGCTGCCTTGGAGGCCCTGCAGGACCGCGGCTGGCTGGCCCAAGCCATCGCCTGCGTCGAGCTTTCGACCCGCGAGAGCTTTGCAGCGCCGCCCGGCTTCGCGTTGCTGGACGACCGCCGCTATGGCAGCACGCGCTTGGTGATTCTGCGCACTTCAACGCCGCCCGAATAGCTTCTCCACGTCGCTGAGCTTGAGTTCGACATAGGTCGGGCGGCCGTGGGTGCACTGGCCCGAATTGGGCGTCGCCTCCATCTGGCGCAGCAGCGCGTTCATCTCCTCGAGCGTCAGGCGGCGCCCGGCGCGGACGCTGGAATGGCAGGCCAGAGTGCCGCAGACCTCGGTCAGACGGTCGGCCAGCGCCGCCGTCTGATCCAGCTCCTTGAGGTCGTCGACCAGATCGCGGATTAGCGCCCCGGCCTCGACCTCGCCCAATAGCGCCGGCGTGCTGCGCACCACCACGGCGCCCGGACCGAAGGCCTCGAGGCCTAGGCCGAGCTTGGCCAGTTCCTCAGCCCGTCCGCTCAGCAATGCTGCGTCGCCCTCGTCGAGCTCGATCACCTCGGGCAGCAGCAAGCCCTGGCTGGCCACGCCCTGGCCCAAGAGATCGGTCTTGATGCCCTCGTAGATCAGGCGTTCATGGGCGGCGTGCTGGTCCACCAGTACGATGCCGTCGGCGTTCTGGGCCACGATGTAGGTGGCGTGAAGCTGGCCCCGGGCGGCGCCGAGCGGGAAGCGCGTGGCCAGTTCCTCGGGTGCCCCGGCCGATGTGTCGGCCAGTGGCGGAACTTCGTTGCGGGCGGCGGGGGAAAGGCCGGCGTCGAGCGGTGTCTGGTACGCCAGGGCGGCTTGGGCCAAGCCAGTTCCGGGGCGCGATTGTGACATCTGGTAGGCCCCGCCGGCGCCGCTGCCCGGCCGGAAGGCCCCCAACGCACCGGCCGCCACTGTCGTGGCGCTGCGCTGTCCGGCCTCGGCCAGCGTCGCCTTGAGGGCGCCGACGATCAGCCCCCGCACCAAGCCGGCATCACGGAAGCGCACTTCAGTCTTGCTTGGATGCACGTTGACGTCGACCAGCTCCGGTGCCAGATCGAGAAACAGTGCCACCATGGGGTGACGGCCCCGCGCCAGCAGATCCTGATAGGCCCCACGCACGGCGCCGAGCAGCAAGCGGTCGCGCACCGGCCGGCCGTTGACGAATAGGTACTGGGCTTGGGCGTTGCCGCGGTTCAGGGTGGGCAGGCCGGCAAATCCGGAAAGGCGCAAACCCTGGCGCTCGGCCGTGACGGCCACGGCGTTGTCCTGGAAGTTGCGTCCCAGAACCTGGCCCAGGCGCTCGAGCCGGGCTTCGAGATTGTCCAAAGAGGCTGTAAGCGGCGGCGCTGCATAGCGCAGCACTTGCCGCGTGCCGTCGACGAAGCTAAAGGCGATGCCCGGTTCGGCCATGGCCAAGCGCTTGACGGCGTCGACGGCGTGATTGAGTTCGGTGCGTTCGCTCTTGAGGAACTTGAGTCGGGCCGGCGTGGCATAAAAGAGGTCCCGCACCTCGACCCGGGTGCCGATGGACTGGGCCGCCGGCTGCGGCGCGGCGACGGCTCCGCCGTTGATTGCCAGCGACCAGGCCTCGGCTTCGCCGCGGGCGCGGCTGGTTATGGTCAGGCGGCTGACGGCGGCGATCGAGGGCAGGGCCTCGCCGCGGAAACCCAGCGTCGCTATGTGTTCCAGATCGTCATCGGGCAACTTCGAAGTGGCGTGGCGTTCGACGGCAAGCTCGAGCTCAGCCGCCGACATACCGCAACCGTCGTCGTTGACAACAAGCGCCACCCGGCCGCCGCCCTGCAGGGTGACGTCGATGTGGCGGGCGCCGGCATCGATGGCGTTTTCGACCAGTTCCTTGAGCGCCGCCGCCGGTCGTTCGATCACCTCGCCGGCAGCGATGCGATTGACCAGGGTTTCGGGCAGGCGGCGCAAGGTCATTCAGGCGGGTCCTTGGCCGGAGCGTCCTCTGTTGACATGGCGCCAAGCATCCGGCGCGCCCGTATCTTACTGTCTTCCACCGCCGGCTGGTCAAACGGGTTGACCTCATAGAGCCGCGCCGCCACTACGGTTTCCAGCATGAAATGCATGAAAAGCGCCCCCAAGGCGTGCTCGTCGAGGGTCTCGAGGTGCAGCGTGCGCAGCGGCCGGCCATGGCTGGCCAGTGTTTCCGACGTACCGGTGAAGGAAGCCGCCACCACGTCGCCGATGCTGCGACCGGCCAGATAATCGTGCTGGCCGGCTAGCGTCGAGGGATCGATGGCGGCACCGCGGCCGCGGCTTTGTGTGCCGATCAGGGTGAACATCTTGTCGGCCGGCCCGTCCAGGTAGAGCTGCAGTTGGCTGTGCTGGTCCAAGGGTCCCAGGGCCCTGAGCGGCGTCGTGCCCAGCCCCTGCTTGCCCAAGCTTTCGGCCCACAGTTGGCAATACCACTCGGCAAAACCGGCGAGCCGGCTGGCGTAGGGCATGAGCACGCTGGAGGTTCGGCCCCGGCGTCCCAGTCCCACCACCAGGGCCGCCCCGGCGGCCGGGGCGGAGGCCGCCGGGTCGTCGCCGCGAGCGGCCGACAGGGCCTGCTCCAGCGCTTCCCGAGCGCCGGCCCGTACGGCCCGGGCATCGAGGCCCGCTACCAGGGCCGGCAGCAGGCCGACCAGCGAGAGCACCGAGTAGCGCCCGCCGATGTCGTGGTCGTGGTCGAGTAGGGGCAGCTTGTAGCGCCCCGCCAGTTGCCGGAAGGGGTTGTCGCCGGGCTCGCTGATCAGCACGAAGCGACGGGAGAGATCCTCTTCGCCGGCCGCTGCCCGCACCGCCTGCAGGCAGGCCAGCAACTGGCTCAGCGTATCCACCGTACCGCCCGACTTGGATATAGCAAGGAAGGCGGTGCCAGCACTGTCGGCCAGCACGGCATCGAGAGCATCGGCATCGAGGTTGTCGAGGAAGCAAAGCGGCGGGGCATCGGCCAGTGCCGCGAGCGCCCGGCCGCCCAGGCTCGAGCCGCCGGTGCCGAGCACCACCAGGCGTTTGAATTCCCCGCGCAGCCGCGCCGCCAACTCCTCGAGCGGCGCCAGATCGTCATCGTCACCGACGACGCCGAAGGCCGGCAGCTGGCCGGCTGTAACATCGTCGCCGATGGCGCTGAGCGCCGCCGCCGCCGGGCGGCACAGCGTATCGAAGTCGGCTTGCGGCAATCCGCCGCCACCGATGGTCTCGGCGAAGCAGCCGTCGATCTGCTGGCGATAGGGCACGGTCAGTCGGCCGAATCGCCGGTCTCGAGGCCGGCCGGGTCGCCTACCACCACGACGATCAGGTCGTCGCTGCGCAACAGCCGCTTTGCCACGCGGCGAACGTCGCCGGCACTGACGGCAGCGATGTAGCCTGAGCGTTTCTCGAGATAGTCGATGCCCAGCCGGTAGAGCTGCATGGAGATCAGGATGCCGGCGATCTTGCTGTTGCTGTCGAGGCGCAGCGGAAACGAGCCGTTGAGAAAAGTCTTGGCGTCGGCCAGTTCCTGATCGCTGATGCCTTGGCCGGCCAGGCGGTCAAGCTCGCTACGCACCAAAGCCAACGAATCGGCGACCCGGGCGTTGGCCGTGGCGACGCCACCCAGGTAGGCGGCGGCATATTGGTAGGGATAGAGATAGGTGTAGACGGAATAGGCCAGACCGCGCTTTTCGCGCACCTCCTGGTAGAGGCGCGAGGTAAAACCGCCGCCCCCCAGCACGTAGTTCATGACGTATGCGGCGTACCAGTCGGGGTCCTGGCGCATGATGCCGGGCAGGCCGAAAGAGACCACGCTCTGGGGTATGGCCTTGCGCACCACCGTCAGCGAGCCGCCGCTGGGAAGCTTGGTTGGGCGCAACTCCAGCGCCGTGGCTCGCTTCGGCAGATCACCCAGCGCCAGATCCAGAAGGCGCGCCAGTTCCTTTGGCGCTATGTCCCCGACGGCGGCAACGAGCACGTTGTCGCGGGCCAGCCGAGTACTGACGAAATCCTTGAGGCCCTCACGGTCGATGGCCTTGACACTCTCCTTGGTGCCCGAGCCGGGTCTGCCGTAGGGGTGGTCGGGGAAAGCCTTGGCGAACCAGGTGCGGCCGGCAATGGAATCGGGATCTTCAGCCCGACGTTCGATGCCGGCCAGGACTTGGTTGCGGACCCTTTCCAGCGGCTCAGTATCGAAGCGCGCGGCGGTCAGTGCCAGGCCGAGCATCCGGAAAGCCTCGTCGCGATGCTTGGACAAGGTTCGCAGGCTGACCCGGAAGGTATCCTTGCCGCTATCGAAGTTGAGGCTGATGGCCAGTTCTTCCAAACGCTTTTGGAAGGCGAGCGCCTTCATCTCGCCCGCGCCTTCGTCGAGCAGTCCGGAGACCAGGTTAGCCAGGCCCTCCCGGCCGGCTGGATCGCTGGCGCTGCCGCCGCCGCGGAAGGCCAGCTCCAGGGCCAGGATGGGGATGCTCGGCTCCCCGACCAGCCAGGCTTCGAGACCTCCTGGAGTTTGGAGCTTTTGGATCGGGGCAGCTGCGGCCGGCAGGGCCAGCAGCAGCACACAAAAGGCGGCAGCGATGCGCAACATGCGGGTACTCGGCCTCAACTGGCTGGCTCGGGCAGCAACAGCCCGGTGATCGAGCGCTCGAGCCTGAGCACGTGTCGGGCGGCGGCATTGATGTCGGCGATGGTGAGTGCCGCGATATGTTCGGGCCAGGCTTCGACGTCGGCTGCCCGGCGTCCCGTGACCAAGGCCGTGCCAAAAAAGCGGGCGGCGCGGCGCACGTTGTCGCGGGCATAGGTGGCGGCGGCGATCATGCCGGCCTTGGAGCGCTCTAGCTCGGCCTCGCTGACACCCTTTTCCAGCACCTCGGCCAGCACTCGGTCGGCCGCCGCCTCCAGCGCGGCCACTTCGCCGCCCGGGGGCGGGCTGGCATATATGTGGAAGCGCGCAAGGTCGAGGGTGCTGCCGCGGTAGTAGGCGCCGGCTCCGGAGGCCAGCTTCTGTTCCACCACCAGGGCCTGGTAGAGGCGGCTGGTGGCGCCGCCCCCGAGGATGTCGGCCAGGACCTGGAGCGCCACCGCGTGGCGGCTCTCGCCGGCCGTGCGGCTGGGCGCCAGGTAGCTGCGGCTGAAGCTTGGCTGGCGCACCCGGGCATCCTCGAGAACCACACGCCGGGCCGCCAGTTGCGGGGGCTCCTGAGGTCTCACACGGGGCGGCACGGACTCTACCGGAAGGGCGCCGTAGATACGTTCAGCGAGCGGCCGCAAGATGGTCTCGGTGATATCACCAGCGACAATCAAGATGGCGTTGTTTGGTGCATACCAGGTGTCATAAAAGGCCAGCACGTCGGCCCGCACCAGGCGGCTGGCCTCGTGGGCCCAGCCGATCACCGGCAGGCGGTAGGGATGGGCCAGGTACTGGCCCGCCGCCATGTGCTCGCTGAGCAGCGCTCCGGGATCGTTGTCGGTGCGCGAGCGGCGCTCCTCCATGACCACGTCACGCTCTGTCAGCACGTCTGCCTCGCTGAGCACGAGATTGACCATGCGGTCGGCCTCGAGCTCCATGACGGTGGCCAGGCGACCGGCGGCCACAGTCTGGAAATAGCCGGTGTAGTCGTGGGCCGTGAAGGCGTTCTCGCGCCCGCCCAGACGGGCCACCGTCTTGGAGAAGGCGCCACCCGGCACTTTGGCCGTGCCCTTGAACATGAGGTGTTCAAGAAGGTGGGCAACGCCCGACTTGCCGGGCGGCTCGTCGGCGGCGCCGACCTTGTACCAGACCATGTGGGTGACCACCGGTGCCCGGTGATCTGGGATCATCACCACCTGCATGCCGTTTTCCAGCGTAAACGTGGTGGGATTGAAGAGCCCGGCCCGGGCCGGGCCGGCGAACATCAGGACAACCGCCAGCACCAGAATCGGGGCCACAGTTGGTAGGTGACGGAATGCGTTCATGGCAACGAAGATAGATACCACCCCCCTAACTGGGCAAGGGCAGTGATCATCACAGCAGCGTTACATGGCAGGCCAACCTGGCGCTAAAAAACGTTCTCTAGCAGCGCCCGCTTGCGTCGCTTGATCACCGGCACGCCCTGGCCGCTGGGCGCCTGGCCCTTGGCCTGTGCCTCCTTGATGCGTGCTGCTTCCTTGCCGGCATCGACCACTTCGCCCGGAGGCCGCTTATTTTGCCAGAACAGGATCTTGTCGGCGAAGCCTTCGCCCTTTTGTGCCACCTGGGTCATTTCGCGGTTGATGATGGTGCGAATGCCGGGCTGTACCTGCNCCACCCCGGCACGCTTCAGGAATATCCGTTCGCTGCGGCTGGCCGAGGATTGTTCGGCCTTCGGTCGGGCCGGAGCGGTATTGCTCAGCAGTGCCTGGCGTGCGGTTTCGCGCGTCGGCACGGCCTGCGGCCGTGGCGCCCCGGGACGCGGCGGTTTGAGGGTGTAGTCGGGCGGACGGATCAAGGGTGCCTTGGTCACGACGGTGAACTCGTCGGGCGCCTTCTTGGCCAGGCCGAGCTCGTCGCGCACGCCGCTGCAGGCACTCACTGACAGCAAGGCGAAGATGGGCAGGAGAAGATATCGAAGTTTCATGTGCCCTGTTTATCCGCTTCGCGCCGCTCGAACAAGCCATCCATGAGCAATCCGGCGACACCGGCCACGATGGCGGCGTCGGCGATGTTGAAGGCCGGCCAGTGATAACCCATCAGGTGAAAATCGAAAAAGTCCGCCACCGCCTGCCAGAGCAGCCGATCAACGACGTTGCCCAGCGCGCCGCCGATAACCAAACCCAGCGCCGCCGCCGTCAGGCGGCGCCTGCTGCGCCACAGCCAAACCGCCAGCACCAGCGCCACCGCCAAGGCCAACGCGGCCAGCAGATAGGGTGCCCAGTCATGGCCCGATTGCAAAAAGCCGAAGGAGATGCCGCGGTTCCAGACCATCACCAGATTGAAGAACGGCGTCACTTTGACAATGCCCAGGTCGGCCAGCTCATCAATCAAAGCCCACTTGCTCAACCGGTCGAGCAGCAGCACCGCCACTGCCAGCGCCAGGCCGAGGCGCCGCTCCATCAGGCCGCGGAGCCGGTCCGGTGCGCGGCCACGGCGTCGGCGCAACGTCCGCAAAGGTCGTCGGGTGCGGCCTCGCCTACCTCGGGCAGCACCATCCAACAGCGCTGGCACTTGGCGCCGGCGGCGGCTTCGGGCAATACCGCGATGCCGGGCACGTCCTCCAGTCGAAAGGCCTCTGCCGGTGCTGTCTCGGCGCTCAGCGTGGCGCCCGAGGTGATGGCGATCTCGGCCAGATCGAGATCGGTCACGGCCTCGCGATAGCCTTCCTCGGCGAAAATCACCGGGTGGGCCTGCAGGCTCGAACCCAAGCGCTTTTCCTGGCGTTCGACCTCGAGGGCGCCGGTAATCACTCGGCGCAGTTGTCTGATCTTGGCCCAGCGCGCCGCCACNGCGTCGTCACGCCAGGTTGCCGGCACTTCCGGAAAAAGCTGAAGGTGAACGCTGTCTTGGGCCTTGCCTGCTTCGTCGGGGTAGCGCGACAGCCAGGCCTGCTCGCAGGTGAAGCTGAGCACCGGCGCCAGCCAAGTGACGACGCAGGTGAAGACTTGGTCGAGCACGGTGCGGGCAGCCCGGCGGCGCTGCTGGTCGGCGCGGTCGCAATAGAGCGAATCCTTACGGATGTCGAAGTAAAAGGCCGAAAGGTCGTTGACACAGAAGTTATAGAGATCGACGAACAGCCGGTGAAAGTCGAAATCATGGCAGGCTTCACGCACCTCGGTGTCGAGCTCCCAGAGTCGGTGCAGCACCCAGCGTTCGAGCTCCGGCATTTCCGCCGGGTCGAGTTTCTCGCTCGCCTCGAAGCCGGACAGGTTGGCCAGCAGAAAACGCAGTGTATTGCGCAGTCGACGGTAGGAATCGACCTGGCCGGTGAGGATCTCCTTGCCGATGCGCAGGTCTTCGGAATAGTCCGAGTTGACCACCCAGAGCCTGAGAATATCCGCGCCCTGCTGGTCGATGACGTCCTGGGGTGCGACAACGTTGCCCAGCGACTTCGACATCTTGCGGCCGTCGGCGGCCATCACGAAGCCATGGGTGAGGACGCCGTTGTAGGGCGCCCGCCCGCGGGTTCCGCAAGACTGCAGCAGAGAGGAATGGAACCAGCCGCGGTGCTGGTCCGAGCCCTCGAGATAAAGCGAGGCNGGCCATTCCAGGTCGTCGCGNTCCTCCAGCACCCAGGTGTGGGTACAGCCGGAATCGAACCAGACNTCGACNATGTCCNCGACNCGGTCGTANTCGNCCGGNTCNTANNCNTCACCCAGAAAACGGGCCGGCGGGCTCTCGAACCAAGCGTCGGCACCTTCGGCCGTGACTGCCTCGACAATGCGTTGGTTGACGGCGGGGTCGCGCAAAGGCTCGCCGCTTTGGCGCTCAACGAAAACAGTGATCGGCACGCCCCAGGCGCGTTGGCGCGAAATCAGCCAATCGGGCCGCGCCTCGACCATGTTGTAAAGCCGGGTCTGTCCCGAAGCAGGATAGAAGCGCGTCGCTTCGATGGCAGCGAGGGCACTCCGGCGCAACCCGGTGTCGCTCATGGAGATGAACCACTGCGGTGCGTTGCGGAATATCAGGGGTGCCTTGGAGCGCCAGGAATGGGGATAGGAATGGCTGATCAAGCCCCGGCCCAAAAGGCCGCCGGCCGCCGTCAACGCCTGGCATACGGGGTCGTCGGCTTTGAAAACGTGAAGCCCGGCAAACAGCGGCACCGGATCGTAAAAACAGCCCGCCTCGTCCACCGTCTGCGGCACCTCGATGCCGTGTGCGGTGCCCAGTTCGAAGTCGTCGGCACCGTGGCCCGGTGCAATGTGGACGAAACCCGTGCCCTGATCCATCTCGACGAAGTCGGCCGATAATACCGGTACCCAGAAGTCGTAGCCCTGGCCGGCCAGCGGGTGGGCGCAGGCCAAGCCGATGATCTCGCTGCCGGTGTGCTGAGAAACCACTTCGCAGGCGGTGATGCCGGCTTCGGCACAGACCTGATCCTTGAGCGGTTCGGCCACCAGGATCTCCTCGCCCACTTCAGCCAGCGAGCCCTCGGCCACTTCGCTGAGCCGCAGCCTGAGGTAGCTGGCGTCGGGGCTGGCGGCAATGGCGCGGTTGCCGGGTATGGTCCAGGGCGTGGTGGTCCAGATGACGATGCTGGCGCCGCGCAGATCGGCGCAGCCCTCGGCCGGGGCCTCGTCACGCACCTTGAAACGCACGAAAATGGTTGTCGAGACATGGTCGTGGTACTCGATCTCGGCTTCCGCCAGCGAGGTTTTCTCGACCACCGACCACATGACCGCTTTCGAGCCTTGATGCAGGCTGCCGTCCATGAGGAACTTGAGCAGCTCGGATACGATGCGGCCCTCGGCCGCGAAGGTCATGGTGGTGTAGGGGTTGTGCCAGTCGCCGATGACGCCCAGGCGCTCGAACTCCTGGCGCTGGACGCCGATCCAGTGCTCGGCGAAGTCGCGGCATTCGCGGCGGAAGTCGCCGATCGGAACTTCGTCCTTGTTCTGGCCGGCGGCGCGGTATTTCTCCTCGATCTTCCATTCGATGGGCAGGCCGTGGCAATCCCAGCCGGGCACGTAGTTGGCGTCCTTGCCCATCATCTGCTGTGAGCGATTGATCACGTCCTTGAGGATCTTGTTCATGGCCGTGCCCATGTGGATGTTGCCGTTGGCGTAGGGCGGGCCATCATGCAGGATGAATTTTTCGCGGCCTTTGGCGGCCTGGCGCTGGCGGGCATAGAGATCCATCTCTTGCCAACGCGCCAGGATCTCGGGCTCGCGCTTGGCCAGCCCGGCCTTCATGGGAAAGTCGGTCTTGGGGAGCAACAACGTCGGTCGGTAGTCGGCGGTCTGGCCGTTGCCACCGGAATTCTGATTGGCGGACATGGCGTGCGGTTCTGCGCTAGTGGGAGACGGCGGAAGCAGGGGCGTGCGTGTCCCGACCCTCAGCCGAGGGCCGGGCCGGTAATTCGCCGGCTGCTGCCGGGGTGAGGCAATTTTGCTCCGCGCATGGCGGCTTTGTAACAGTCGTCGTTGCCTCTGTCGAGGTTCACGCTGAGAAGCGGTCCTGGGCGTAGGCCGGATCGGCCAGCAGGCTCCGCGCCGCATCGCTGTCTTTCGCGATCTGCGCCTTGAGTTCGTCGATACCGGCGAATTTCTTTTCCGCACGCAGATGCTCGATGAAGGCCACACGGACGTGACGGCCGTATATATCGGCGTCGAAATCGAAAAGATGGACCTCGAGCAGCAACTCGCCGTTACCGAAAGTCGGCCGGTTTCCCAGATTGGCGACTCCGGGGCGCCAGCCGCCTGCGTCATCCTCGATCAGCATACGCACAGCGTAGACGCCGATGGCCGGTTGCAGATATTCCTCGAGCTTGAGGTTGGCGGTGGCAAAGCCGATCTGTCGGCCCCGGCGTTCGCCTTCGCGCACCCGGCCGTCAACCTCCCACCAGCGCCCCAGGCGCTCGGCCGCCGGCATCGGTTGGGCGCCGTGAAGGTATTCGCGGATGCGGCTGGAAGCGTAGATCTCGCCACCCGCGGCGGCATCGCCGTGGCCCACTGGCCCCACTACGTCGACGCCGAAGCCGGTCTCCTCGCCGCGCCGGCGCAGCAATGCCGCGTCACCCCTGCGGCCGCGGCCGAAGACGAAGTCGTAGCCCACCACGATGTGATGCACGCCGAGCCCGGCGATTAGTACCCGCTCGACAAACGCTTCCGCCTCTAGGGCCGCGAAAGCAGCGTCGAAATGCAGCGCCAACAGGAAGTCGACATTCTGGCGCTCGATCTCCGTTGCCTTGACGCGGAACGGTGTCAGGCGAAAGGGCGGCGCATCGGGCTGAAAAAGATGTCGGGGATGGGGCTCGAAGGTGACCACGCCGTGCTTCGTGCCGGCGGCTTCGGCCAACCTGGCCGTCCTGCCCAGGACTTGCAGGTGGCCGCGGTGCAGGCCGTCAAAATTGCCGATGGCCACCACGGCGCCGCGGAATTCGGCCGGCAGATCTTCAAAATGGCGAAAAATGCGCATGCGTTCGAAGCTGCCAGCCGTTACCAGTTGCTATTCTTTCGACGGCACCATGATCAGGGCGTCGCCGTCCAGAACCACAGTATCGCCGACGCTGCAACGGGTGGCAAAGCTGGCCCGGTTCTTGGCGGCATCGAGTTCGGTCACCGTGACTTCGGCCTCGACCTTGTCGCCCAGCCGCACCGGTGCTTTGAAGCGCAGGTTCTGGCCGAGATAGATGGCGCCCGGCCCCGGCAGCAAAGTGCCGATGACGGTGGAGATCAGGCCAGCCGTCAGCATGCCATGTGCAATGCGGCCGCCGAACGGGCGGCGAAGTCCTCGTCGAGATGGATGGGGTTGGTGTCGCCGGATATCTCGGCAAACAGCACGACGTCGCGTTCCTCGATGGTCTCGACGAATTTCGCCGACATGCCGAGAGCAAGATCTTCGAAAGCGTAACCGGACTGTGCGGACATGGCGGGTCCAAACCTTTCGGGGGTATTTTTTGTGCGCCGCAATATAGCGAAGCCGCTGCGGGCTCACAAGTCGGGGGTTTACCGTGCCGAGATGGCCCCGGTATCATCGAGGCGGTGACAACGACCAGGCTGCGCTGTGACGCCTCCGCGTCCCATCAGGTTTGGTCCGCGGAGGGATTCGGGTGAACGAAATCGATAGCGATCAGCTTTCAGGCCGCATTCAGTCTCTTGTCGATGCCTTGCGACAGGGCGGTGACGATAGTCTCAGCATGTCCGACGTGGCCGCGGTAACGGAGGTTTTGATCACCACCATGCGGCGCTACTTCGCCGCCGTCGACACCAAGATCTACGCTGAGTTTCGCGATCTTGCAGACCACATCTCCCAGACCCGCACCGAGATCGTCCGCCTGCGGGCCGACAAGATCAAATCGGAGAAGATCCCCAAAGCCGGCAAGGAGTTGGACGCCATTGTGCGCTCGACCGAGGAGGCCACCGACACCATCATGGAAGCGGCCGAGGAGATCATGGGTGCCGACACGGCTGACGCCGAGGCCTATCAGACCCTGGTCAACGATGCCTGCATGCGCATCTTCGAGGCCTGCTCGTTCCAGGATCTGACCGGCCAGCGCATAACCAAAGTGGTGAAAACCTTTACTTACATCGAGGACCGCATCAGCACTTTGTTGGAGGCCCATGGCGATTTGCTGCCGGCGGCCGGCGACGAGGACGCCGACGAAACCGTTACGGTCGATGGCGGCACCGTCCTTGATGGACCGCAAATGGAAGGCGGCGGGGTCAGCCAGGACGACGTCGACGCCATGTTCGTCGACGACGACGACGAGGGGGAGGCCAAAAAAGAGGATGACAAGAAGACCAGCCAGGACGATATCGACGCCCTGTTTGACTGATCTCCGTCCCCATGCGCCCAAGGAGATTCCCGTGAACGACGTTCCCAGGTCCGAACCGTTGCTGTTTGCGCCACTCGAATTACGCTCAGTCACGCTGCCCAACCGGGTGGTCATTCCACCCATGTGCGTCTATGCCGCCAAGGACGGCATGCCCAACGACTGGCACTTGGTGCATTACGGCAAGTTCGCCACCGGCGGTGTCGGCCTGATCATCGGAGAGGCCACAGCGGTTGAGGAGCGCGGCCGCATCACGCCCGGTGATATCGGGCTGTGGCGCGACGATCAGGTAGCGGCGCACCGCCGGCTTACAGATTTCCTCAAGGGCGAAGGCTGCGTACCCGGAGTGCAATTGGCCCACGCCGGCCGCCGCGCTTCCAGCCAGCCGCCCTTCCACGGCGGCCGCTCGCTGACAGCCGAGGACGAGCGCCGCCTGGGCTACGTGGCCTGGCAGGCCGTGGCGCCCTCGCCGGTGCCCGAACACAACGACAGCCCGATACCCGCTGAGCTTGATAGCGCTGACATCAAGGCCATCGTCGACGCCTTTGCCGCCGGCGCCCGGCGCGCCCTGGAGGCCGGTTACGAGGTGGCCGAGATCCATGGGGCGCACGGCTACCTGCTGCACGAGTTCCTGTCGCCGGCCGTCAACCGGCGTGACGACGCCTATGGCGGTGACCGTGAGGGCCGTATGCGGCTTCCCCTCGAGGTGACCGAGGCGGTACGCCGCGAATGGCCGGCCGACAAGCCCCTAATCTTCCGCGTCTCGGCCGTCGACGGCGAGGGCGAGGGGGCATGGTTGCTCGACGACACGTTGGTGCTGTGCCGGGAGTTGGGGGAACGCGGTGTCGACGTCATCGATTGCTCGTCGGGCGGCATCCGCGGCCCCGCCACCGCCGCCGTGGTGCCGCGCGGGCCGGGCTACCAGGTACCGTTCGCCGAGGCCATCAAGCGCCAAACCGGCCTAACCACCATGGCCGTCGGCCTGATCACCGAGGCCCGGCAGGCCGAGGCCATCCTGGCTGCCGGCCAGGCCGACCTCATCGCCGTCGGACGCGAGATGCTCGACGATCCCAATTGGACCCTTAGGGCGGCCAACGAGCTGGGATACGGCGGCGCGCCTTATGCTGCCTGGCCACCCAACTACGGCTGGTGGCTCGAGCGCCGCGCCCGCACCGTCGCCATGTTCAAGGACGCCGGATAACGGCTCTTCTGACCACCGTTCTTGGTGCCTGACCTGGGAGTTTTGGTTGCCAATCGAGCACGCCGCGAGACACGAAAAAGGCCCCATCCGAGGATGGGGCCTTTTGCCTTCTCGGCCGCGCCGGCGGGCGCTGGGGCCTGATCTATCAATCGGTAGAAGTCGCCGTCGAGGTTGAGGTCGAGGTGGTCGAGTCCGTGACAGCAGCGTCATCGTCACCGGTTACCACGGCGACGGCCACGGCGATGGCGGCCGCCACGGCGATGCCGGCGGCCAGAGCGCCGGCGGTCACGCCACCAACTGCCGTCCCCGCAGCCCCCGCGCCAGCCGGCCCGCCCGGGGCCGAGGCGACGGTGTTGTCCATCGACGATACAGCGGCCTGGGCCTGCGGCGGCGGTGCCGATGGCGGCGACGGTGGCGGAGCCGAAGCGCCTGCCGGCGCTGGTGCCACCGAAGTCGACTGGCCGACGCCAACACTTTGCGAAATGCCGATGGCGTTGGAGACCGATACCGCACCGGCCTGTACGGTCACGGTGGTGGCACCGTTGGCCGCCACGTAGACCGTAAAGATGGTGCCGCGAATGCCGATGGTGGCGGTCGGTGTCTTGATCAGATAGGACGTTTTCGAAAGCTTGCCCGTGGTGAAGCGCATGACGCCCTTGCTCACGGTCACGATCAGGCTACCGCTGACCGGCCCTGGTTTGTAAACGAAATTGTCCAGAACGACATCGGAATCGGGTCCAATGGTCAGCTTGGTTTCGTCCTTGAAGACGATCTCCGTCGCACTGGCCGAGCCCGTACTGATTTTTTCGTTTTGGTAAACCTGATCCTTCAGCGCGATTTTGCGCACCTTACTTTGCAGTGCCCCGCTGACCTGATTGACCACCGTGCCAGCGTTACCCACGCCGGTCTGTGCAAACGATATTGCCGGTGATACGACGAGCGCAAGCGCCACCAGGCTGCTCAGCGCGCGCCGGAAAACTGATTGGCGCCCAGACACTATCTGTCCTCCCAGATGCTAGCTTCCAGAATTTCAATACACAATTTTGCCTGAAAACACAAATGTTTATGGAATTTTCTTGACTCTTCTCACAAGGCCTGTTTTGGCGTGCCGAAAAGGCCGCAATGCCAGAGTTTGCATCCCCTAAGCCCCAACATCATGGGTCGTTTGTGACAGACAAGCGCAAAATGTTGTGTTTGACCGACCGGGCGAATTCGCCGATTCGTACCCGCGCCTGGGCGCGACGCATACCGTACCCAGGAGAGAAATCCGGGCGAGGTTCCGAACCAGCTGCAGATCTCGGCAATGGCGACAACCTGGGCACCATGGCAGTCGGCCAGGTCGATGGTGCCGCACCTGACGCTACAGTGGCAAGTCGTCGAGGAATGAAGGCATGGTGGCAACGAAGCTGGGCCGTGCCGCCATAGCTTTTTGCCAACGCCTGAGGTGGGGCCGGTTGTTGAGGAAATCATCTCCCTCGGGCGTCACTGCCAGAGTGGCAATGATGGGCAGCAGCAGAATATCGGCCAAGCTGACGCGATCGCCGGCGAGGAAATCCGTGTCGGCAAAAACCTTGTCGAGCAGATCGAGCTGAAATGCGACGTCGGGGAGTGCGTTCTCGATCACCGCTTCGTCCGACGGGCGGTCGGCGATGCTCGGCGCCAGTCGTTGCAGGGCCAGGCGCCGCATCATGGCGTCGTAATAGACATCGTTGATGGCGCTGATCCACTGTTCCATGACGGCCCGCTCTCGCGGCGTCTCGGGCTGCAGCGGTGGCTCGGGATAAGTGTCGTCCAGGTAGCGCAGAATGGCGCTGGTCTCATAAAGATGAAAGTCGCCGTGGCGCAGTACCGGCACCTTGCCGAAGGGATGCAGTGCCTTCTGTTGCCGGCTCTGGGGAAACTGTTCCACCATTTCGAAAGCGACGCCCTTCTCGGCACAAACCAAACGCACCGACCAAGTGTAGGAACTCAGCGGTATGCCCAAAATTTCGAGGTCTGACATGTTCTGTTCCCGACTAGGCCAAGTCGTTGTTTCGGAGCTATGCGCCGTCTGAGGCGGTGTCTGGCGGCCGCCAGTCCATCGGCAGGTTGGCGCCCTCGGTGACGGCCTGAGTCAGATCGGTACCTTTGAGTTGGGCGCCGGCCAGATTAGCACCGGAGAGATCGCTACGCATCTCGCCGCCGGTCGAGGCGCCGCTGCGGTCCCGAATGTGGGTTGCCCCCAGCACCACATTACTGAAGTCGGCGCCGCTCAGGTTGGCCTTGCACAAGCGGCTGCCGGAAAGATCGGCTGTGGAGAGATTTGCGTGCTTGAGGTTGGCGTCGCTGAAATCGACCATCTTGAGCGTACAGCCCGAGAAGTCGCAGCGCACCAGCACGGTGCCCCGCATGCTGGCGCCGCTGAGGTCCATACCGGCAAAGACGACGTTCGAGAAATCCTGGCCGTCGAGCACCGCGCGTTCGCCCTCGGCGCCGAAGGTGTCTACCCACTGGCGATGCTGGCGGATGGTTCGCTGCACGTCCTGCGACAGGTTTTCGACGTAGCTCACCACACGGGCCTGGTCGAGGAATGCATGTTCGAGTTCGACGCCAACCAGAATAGTGCCCACCATCTCAGCGCCCCGCAGGTTGGCGCCCTGGACTTTGGCACTTTGCAAGGCGGCGCCGCTGAGGTTGGTGTTTTCCAGGTTCGAGCCGCTCAAATCGGCCCCCGTCAGATCGGCGCCCATGAGATTCGAGCCGGACAGGTTGGCGCCTTTGAGGTTGGCGCCCCGTAGTACCGCACCATCGAGATCGGCCTGTGTGATACTGGCGTTTTCCAGTGCCGCATCCGAAAGGTTGGCCGCGGCCATGCGCTGGCGCCTCTTTTCCAGCGCGTCCTCGGCAATGGCTCCATCGGCAGCCTTACTGCCGCTGCGCATCAACGCTCCCTTGCGCAAATCGACGCCATCGAGATTGGCCCTGGTCAGGTTGGCGCCGCGCAGCTGGACGCCACGCAAATCGGCACCCGCCAGGTTGGCCTCACGCAGGTCGGCTTTCCTGAGATCGGCGCTGAAGAGGTCGGCCTCGGAAAGATCGGCCTCTCTGAGGATGCAGCCATGTAGGTCGATGCCGGTCAAGATGGCGGCCTTGAGGTTGATGCCGGGCAGCTTGAGGCCGGCTAACACCTGATTGGCCAAGTCGGCGCGCTTGCCACCGCGCTTGCTGTGGATCCAAAGCTGATGCTTCTTGATGATGTCGACGAATTCGGCAGGCGTCATGCCCAAACCATGTCACAGCTTCCCCCTAGGGATCGCGATTTAGCGCATCTGCAGTGGGCTGGCAACCATTGGCAGCGCTGCCAGAGCAGAATCAAGCTCCGCCGTCAGCGCCGGCCAATCGCCGGCCGCCGGTTGGCGAAAGATGCGCATGGTCGGGTACCAGGGCGAATCCGGGCGCTGCTCCTGCCAGCGCCAGTCGGCCGCGTGGTGGAGCAGCAACCAGGTCGGACAGCCCAGGGCCCCGGCCAGATGGGGCACCGAGGTGTCGGTGCTGATCACCAGGTCGAGCGCCGCGAGTACCGCCGCGGTGTCGGCGAAACTCTCCAGGTGCGGCGCCAGATCGATGAAAAGGCCGGTTTCGGTAAGGCGTTCGAGATCGCTGGGCGCTGCCGCCAATACGAGGCCGAAGAAATTCAGGCCGTGGCGGCCCGCCAGCGGCGCCAGCAGTTCGGTCGGGCAGGCCCTCAGGCGGTTGACGGGATTGTTGGCATTGCCTGACCAGCAAAGCCCCACTTTGATGCCGTCTCCGGTCTCCAAAGCTGCCGCTAGCGCCCCGCCGAGTGGCTGCGGCGGCCACAGATATGGCACGCGGTCGGGGATGTTCCCCAGCGTCGTCGCGAAGATTCGGGGCAGACTGAGGAGCGGCACGTGGAGGTCGAAATCGGGCAGCTCTTCGGCCGGTGTGGTCACCGCATCGACGCCTGGGCAGGTGGCCAGGACGGCGGCCAGGGAGACCGGGCAGAGCAGCGTCAACCGCTCAACCCGGGGCCGCGCCAGAGCGATATAACGCACGAACTGCAGCGCATCACCGAAGCCCTGCTCGGTGTGTACCAACAGGTGGCCGTTGAAGGCCTGGCCGTCCCAGGGCGGCGCAGGTGTGAGCCGGCTGGGGCCGTCGGGGCAGTCGAAGCGGTATTCATAGCCCATCCAGGCTTGCTCGTATTCGCCCCGACGCAGCCGGATGAGGGCGACGTTGAAGTGGGCCTCGGGACGTTCGGGGTCGAGCTCGAAAACTCGCTCGTAGGCTGCCAGGCAGTCGGCATCGCGGCCCTGGCGTTCGAGCGCGTCGGCCAGCCGGAAAGCCGCCACGACGTCATCGGGCTGGCGCGCCACGGCCTGGCGGAAGAGGGCTTCGCCACCCTCCAGATCCCCGTCCTCGAGGCACAGGCTGCCGAGCCGGCAGAGCGCTCGCACGTCCTCGGGCAAGTCCTCCGCGAGGGCCCGGAAAAGCGCTACCGCCTCCTGGCGCCGGCCGTTGTCGGCCAGCATAACGGCCAGAGCGAAGCGACCGTCGGCGTGGGCGGGATCGGCGGCCAGTACGGCTCGCAGGTGGCGCTCGGCGGTGATCGTATCGCCGGCATTGGCGGCATGGACGCCGACGATCAGGTTGGGCACCGGTCGCCCGGGCTCCAGGGCCAGCGCCCGCTCGGCTGCCACGGCCGCTTCCGGTCGCTCGGCCGTCTCGAAAGCTGATGCCAGGGCCGTCAGGGCGTCGGCCTGGATCTCCTCGGGCGCACTTTCGCTACGCTGCATCAGCGCCAGCATCTCATCAAAGGCTTCGCGTTCCGCCAGCAACCGCGCCAGCCGGGTCCAGAGATCGGCCAGCGCCACGTCGGCCTCGACGGCCTGGTGGTAGAGGGTTTCGGCGGCTGCCGCCTGGCCGGTCTCCTGCAGCGCCCGGCCATGGAAGTAATAGAGCACCGGCAGCGCCGCGGCATGTTCGGCCAGCGCCGCCAGCAAGGGCAACGCCGCGCCGTGCTCACCAGCCTCGCTCAGCGCCAGCGCCCGCTCGAAGAGAGCCTGTTGATCCTCGCCGTCCGTCATCGGCGCCAGGATACGGAACCCCGCCGCAAGGAGCTAGTGCGGGCTGGTGCAACCCTTCCCGGGCAGGCCAGAATGGCCTATGAGAAAGAGCGCCAGAAACCCGCCGATTTCACCAGGGAGCAAACCATGATCTATGAGCTCAGGGCCTACACCATCCAGCCCGGCCGGGCGCCGGAATTCGCCAAGCTTTCGGGCGATGTGGCCCGGCCCATCCGGGGCAACGACTACGGCACGCTGGAGGGCTATTGGCTGAGCGAGTTCGGGCCGCTTAACCAGGTCGTTCATCTCTGGAGCCACGCCGACCTCAACGCCCGCCAGGACGCCCGCGCCCGGCTGGGCCAGAACCAGGCCTGGACCAACGAATTCATCCCCCAGGCGATGCCGCTGATCCAGAAGCAGGAAATCAAGCTGATGACTGCGGTCAAACCGCTCAACCCGCCGACCAGCCAGGGCAACGTCTATGAATACCGCCACTACCGGACCAAGACCGGCCGGGCGAAGGAATTCGCCGAAAACCTCCGTGGTGCCTTTCCGGTGCGCGAGAAATATTCGCCCAACGTCGGCCTGTGGATCACCGAAGCCGGTCAGCCCAACGAGGTCTCCCACATGTGGGTTTACGAAAGCCTCAACCAGCGCTTCGAGGCACGTGGCGCCTGCGCCCAGGACGAGGACTGGCAGGCCTTTTTGGGCAAGGCAGGGCCGCTGCTCGAGGAAATGCATTCGATGATCATGCTGCCGGCCGACTTCTCGCCCATGCAGTGAGGGGGAGGATGCGATGCCGCGCATCGAAAGCATCGACTGCTTTTTCCTGCGCTATCCCTTTCCCGAAGACATCCGCTACGTCTACTCGGGTGGGCGCTGCGACAACATGGACGCGGCCCTGGTTCTTCTCACCTGCGACAACGGTGAGACCGGCCTTGGCGAGATCACCCACGGCCAGTTCACCTTCGAGCCCATCCCCGGCCTGGTGGCGCATTTCGAACGCGTCCTCAAGGGGCACGAGCTGGGCGACATCAACCGGGCCTGGGAGCTGATGTATGGGTCCAGTGTTTTCTGGAATCGGGAAGGCGTAGGTATCGGCGTCATGGGCGGCATCGACCTGGCGCTGCATGACGCGCTGGGCAAGACGCTGGGGCTTCCGGTTTGGCAGCTGCTCGGCGGCCGCGCCCGCAAAGACGTCCGCATCTATGCCAGCAACGGCCTTTTCGACCAGCCCGAGCCGCTTATCGATGACGCCCGCCGGGCCCAGGCTCGAGGCTTCGACGCCTACAAGATGCGCGTGGTCAGGCCCGAGACCACGCCGCCCCTGGTAGCGGCCTTTCGCGAGACCTTCGGCGACCAGCTCGACCTGGCGGTCGATGCCGTGCAGGGCTCCTGCGCCGTGCCCTGGCCGCTCAGTCTCGTCAAGCGTCTGGCCCGGGCCCTGGAGCCCTGCGACCTGATGTGGCTCGAGGAACCCTGCCGGGTGGAGGACATCGAGGGCTACCGCGAGCTCCGGCAGACCACCAGCCTGACTGTGGCCGGCGCCGAAAGCATCCCCACGGCGCGCGCCTTCAAGCCCTACCTGGAGGCCGAAGCCTTCGGCCTGGTGCAGTTCGATATCGCCACCTCGGGTTTCAGCGAGGGCCGTCGCATCGCCACCCTGGCGGGGCTGCATCAAAAGCCCGTCGGCATCCATTCCTGGGGCAGCCAAGTCAGCATCATGGCCGGTATTCACATGGCCGTTGCCACGAACAACGTGGCGATTACCGAATACTGTTTCATGGATCACCCGCTCAACGAACGCCTGGCTCTGGCACCGCTGGAGATCAACGACGGCCGCGTCGCTGCACCCGAGGGGCCCGGCCTCGGTGTCGTCTTCGACGCGGCTCTGGCGGACGAGTTTCGCTACACGCCCGGTGCCAACACCATGATCCTTACGGACCAGACGGACATGCGGCTGACCTGATGGCAAGCGTGCCTATTGAGTCTTTTTCCTTGCGCCGAGTGCCGGAAATCCGCTTCGGCCCCGGCAGCATTGCCGACATTGCCGAGGACGCTGCGGAAATGGCCGAGGCAGGTCAGCCAGTCGTGCTGTTCAGCGACGCCGCGCTCTTCGATTTCGGCCTGGCCGGCCCGCTGGTCGCCAAGCTCGAAGTTGGCGGCGCCCGGGTGGCGGTGTTCAGTGATTTTGCCGGAGAGCCCAAGCAAAAAGAAGTCGAGGCAGCTACGGATTTCCTGCGCCGGCACGATGCCGGCCTGGCCATCTGCCTGGGTGGCGGCTCGGCCATGGATTTGGGCAAGGTGGCAGCAGCCGTGGCGCTCGGCGATCTCGGTCCGGCGGCCTATGCCATGAAGGGCGAGAAGCTGCCGGCCCGGCGGCTGCCCTGCATCTGCATCCCGACCACGGCCGGTACCGGATCGGAACTTTCCTCGACCAACATCTTCACCAGCACGGCCGGTCGCAAGGTCTGGGTCTGGGGCAGCGAGACCAAGCCCGGGCGGGTCATTCTGGACCCCGAATTGACGCTCTCGCTGCCGCCCAACCTCACCGCCTGGACCGGCCTCGACGCCTTCGTCCATGCCCTGGAGGCCTGCACCAACGTCTACCGCCACGACGGCAACGACATTTACGCCCACCGCGCCTTGGAACTCGTCGCCGGGTCGCTGGAGCAGGCCGTCCAACAGCCCGACGACCTGGCGGCCCGGGGCCGCATGCTGCTGGGGGCCGCCTATGCCGGCATGGCAATCGACAACTGCTCGGCCGGCCTGGCCCATAATTTGAGTCACGCCTTGGCCGCCCTGGCGCCGGTGCAGCACGGCCTGGCCACGGCGTTGGGACTGGAAGTCGTGCTGGGCTGGCAGGCCGAAGCGGATAGCGGCCCCTTTGCCGCCGCCGCCGAAGCCTGTGGTCTTGGCGCCGACGGCGGCGCGCTGGTTGAATGGTACGGCGACTGGCTGACACGCTGCGGTGTGAAGCGCGAGTTGCCGGCGACCTTCGCTGCCTTTTCGCCGGCCGATCTGGCAGCCGAGATGAGCGCCCCAGAAACCATCGGTATTCGCCGATCCTCGGCCCGGGAAGTGAGCGATGCGGATAGCGGGCGCTTCGCCGCCGCGCTGCTGGCCCTGGCACCGGGACCAGCCCAATGAAACTCACCGGCCTCGAGACCTTCGTCGTCGGCAATCCGGTGCGCGACCTGGGCGGGCGCTACTGGATTTTTCTCAAGTTGACCACGGCCGACGGCGTTACCGGCATCGGTGAGGTCTACGCCGCATCGTTCGCGCCCGAGCGCATCACCGACCTGGCCGTGGACGTCTTCGAGCGCCATTTCCTGGACGCCGATCCCTTCCGCATCGAGGCGCTGTGGCGAAACGTCTACGGCAGCGGTTACGCGCTGCGCCCCGACCCCACGTTGTTGGGCATCCTCAGCGGCCTCGAAATGGCCTGTTGGGATATCGTCGGCAAGGCGCTGGACCAACCCGTACACGCGCTGCTGGGCGGCCGGGTGCATGAAAAACTGCGGGCCTACACCTACCTCTATCCCCAAGAGGGCGACAAAACGGACGTCTACCTCGATGCCGAACTGGCGGCGACCCGGGCTTCCGAGTACGCCGGGCTCGGCTTCACGGCCGTCAAGCTCGACCCGGCCGGACCTTATTCCGCTTTCGATCCGCGTCAGCCCGGTCTCGAAGCGCTTGAGCGCTGCGAGACTTTTGTCGCCGCCATCCGCGAGGCCGTGGGCAACCGCTGCGACATTCTCTTCGGCACCCACGGCCAGTTCACGCCGGCCGGCGCCATCCGTCTGGCCCGCCGCCTGGAGCCTTACGACCCACTCTGGTTCGAGGAACCGACGCCGCCCGAGAACCCAGGCGCCATGGCCCAGGTCGCCGCCGCCACCTCGATCCCCGTGGCCAGTGGCGAGCGCCTCACCAGCAAGTACGAATTCGCGCGTCTGCTGGAGGCTGGCGCCGCAACCATCCTGCAGCCCAACCTGGGCCGCGTCGGCGGATTGCTCGAAGCCAAAAAGATCGCCGGTCTGGCCGAGGCCCACTACGCCCAAATCGCGCCGCACCTCTATTGTGGTCCGGTGGTGGGAGCCGCCAACATCCAGCTCGCCACCTGCAGCCCCAATTTTCTGATTCTCGAAGGTATTCTTACGTGGCAGGGCTTCACGGCCGAGATCCTCAAGACCCCGATCACCTGGCAGGAGGGGTTCGTCATTCCGCCCACGGCCCCCGGCCTGGGCGTCGAACTGGACGAAGAGGTTGCCCGGGCACACCCCTGGCAGGGCGACGGGCTGCATCTGGAGATGGCGGGCGAGCCGCTATAACCCGGCGACGAATTCCTTGGCGGCCGCAATGAATTCCTGCGGCGCTTCCATGGGCAGCATGTGGCCGGCCGTTGGTACGTCGCTGCGACGCGCATCGGGGATGCGGGCCATGAGCTGCTCGACCACGGCGGCATCGTAGAAGACGCGGTCGTTGGGGCCCATCATCACCAGCACCGGGCAGGTGATGTCTTCGTAGGGCACGTCCCAGTCGGCCTTGCCCATGTGGGTGAGTAGGTTGTAGGGGCCCGAATTAGAGTCCAGCGGCGCGTAATCGGCATCGGGCTGGAGAAAATCCTTGCGGTTGGCCTGTAGCCAGTCGGGCCCCCACAACAGCGGTGTCATCATGTCGCCCATGAGCTGCGGGCCGCCCACGTCCATGACCTTGACGATGGCTTCGTTGATCCAGGCCAGGCGCGGGCCGATGATGCGTAGCGTGTTGACCAGGACCAGACCGGCGCAGGCCAGTCCGGCGAGGTGGGCGCGGAGCGCGAAGAGGCCGCCGATCGACAGCCCTACCAGTACCGGCCGGTCGATTTCCAGTGCCTCGACGATGTGCTTGAGGTCGGCGATTATCAGCGTGTCGTCGAGTGCCGTGCCGGGGCTGTAGGGACTGTTGGCCTGGCCGCGGAAATTGTAGGCGAGCGTGCCGAAGCCGGCGGCCCTGAGCGCCGGGCCGATCTCAAGCTGCCAAGGCGCCGTATCGCCGGTGATGGGGTTGACGAAGACGAAGGTCGGCGCGCCATCCTGATTGGGTCCATCGTGTTCGTAATAGAGCCCGTCATTGGGGCCGATTTCGAGAAGCGGCATTCTTTCTCTCCGTGGCAGTGCGAAATTTTGGCGTCAATCGACGTAACGGGTTTGCTCGGACGAGAGAAAATCCTCGACCCAGTCCATGGAGGTGGCGCCGCCTTTGACCTTGGCGTCGAGCTGGGCCTCGGCGGCGCGTACGTGTTCGAGCGCGGCGCCGACGGTGTCGATCTCGGCCCGGGGTACCACCACGATGCCGTCGCGGTCGCCGATCAGGAGATCGCCAGGATCGATCGTCACCGAACCCATGGCAACCCGCAGGCCGACGTCGCCGGGACCGGACCTATAGGGCGAGTTGGGCGAGATGCCGCAAGAAAAGATCGGCAGGCCGACCGCCAGCAGGCCATCGACGTCGCGCACCAAGCCATCGGTGACGATGGCAATTATTCCCTTGTTGCGGGCCATCATGGCGACATTGTCGCCGACCACGGCGGCACCGTCGAAACCCTGGCAAGCGACCACCAGCACGTCGCCGGGCTGGGCCAGGTGAATGGCCGGCATCACCGGCAGTGAATCTCTGGGCGCCAGGTTGCAGGTCATGGCCGGGGCGGCGAACTGGCCCTCGGCAACGAGCGGCTTGATGCGGTAGTCCAGCGCGCCGGTACCGTTCTGGGCGTCGACCACGAAGCCCGTCGGTACGCCGGCAAAGGCCGCGACCTGTTGGGCGCTGGGCCGCGGGAATTCACGGCGCACGGTAAGCGGGGCGGGATCTCCGATCATCGTCTTTCTCCTGCGGCATGCTCGTCAGGCGTGACCTCGTGACCGTCATCGGGTAAATAGCACGAGCCCGCAGGAACGCACCATTCCTTTGTCTCTTGCGGCGCGCACCAACCCCCGAGGATTTCGAATGCAAATCGGTAGCGAGGCACTGCAAACGCTGGCTAGCACCATCTTTGCGGCCATCGGCTGCGATGGGGACGAAGCCGGCACGGTGGCCCGGTTTCTCGTCAAGGCCAATCTGTCGGGCCACGATTCCCACGGCGTCGTGCGCATCCCGCGCTACATCGAATATTGGCGTATGGGGGCCGTGATGCCCAACCGCCGGGCCGAGGCGGTGTGGCAAAACGACGTCATCGCGCTATTCGACGGCAACAAGGGCTTCGGCCAGACCATCGGCGGACAAGTCATGGCGGCCGGTATCGAGATGGCGGCGCGCCAGGGATTGGCCATGGTGGGGCTGAAGAACGTCGGCCACCTGGGGCGCATCGGCGATTGGGCCGAACAGGCAGCGGCAGCCGGCCAAGCTTCGATCCATTTCGTAAACACCACCGGCCGCGGTAATCGTGTGGCGCCCTATGGCGGTTCAGACCGGCGGCTCTCGACCAACCCCATCGCCATCGGCATGCCCATGGGCGGCCGCGAGCCGCTGATCTTCGATGCTGCCACCTCGGTACTGGCCGAAGGCAAGATCCTGGTGGCCCGCAACAAGGGCGTGGAGCTGCCGGACGGCGTGCTGCTCGACAGCGCCGGCCAGCCCACCAACGATCCCAACACGCTTTATGCCGATCCCGGTGGCGCCATCCTGGCCATGGGCGGGCACAAAGGCTCGGGGCTGGCCGTCATGGCCGATCTGCTGGCCGGCGTCATGGCCGGTGGCGGCTGCACCCGGCCGGGGGTGGATATGCTGGAGAACGGTATGCTGTCGATCCTCATGGATCCGACACTTTTCGCTGACATGGGGTTCTTTGCCGGCGAGACCGCCCGTTTCGCCGACTGGGTGCAGGCCTCGCCGCCGATCGAGGAAGGCGGCGAAGTGCTGCTGCCGGGCGACGTCGAGCGCCGCACCCAGCTCGAGCGCGAAGCGGACGGCATCCCGCTCGACGACACCACCTGGCAGCAAATCTTTGAAACCGCCCGTGCCGTCGACGTCGCTACAGGGGATATCGAAGCGGCGCTCGACGGACTGCCAGGTTGAGGGCTCCGGCATGACGAAGGTTGCGACCCTGGAATCCGCGGCCACGGTAATGTTGGTGCGCGACGGAGCGGCCGGGGTCGAGGTCTTCATGCTGGGCCGTCACGACGACCTCGAGGTGGCACCTCAGGCGCTGGTGTTTCCCGGCGGCAAGGTCGATGCCGACGATGCCGCTCCGGGCCTGGCCGAACGCTCGGCCGGAGCGGCGGCCTGGGACGATGAGGAGCGCGGCTTCCGCATTGCCGCGATACGCGAAAGTTTCGAGGAGTGCGGTCTCCTGCTGGCCCGGCGGCGTGGCGCCAAGGATTTGCTGACAGGCGCTGAGGCCGAGACCCTGGGTCGGCGCTATCTCGAAGACGGCCACCATTCTCTGGACCTGGGAACCCTGGTCCGGGCCGAGGATCTGGAGCTGGCCACCGATCTCTTGCAGCCCTGCAGCCGCTGGGTCACGCCGGCCTCGCGGCCGCGCCGCTTCGACGCCATTATCTACCTGGCGCCGGCACCGGCCGGCCAGCGGGCCCGTCACGACGGCGGCGAGGCCAGCCGTTCGTTTTGGGCCGAGCCCGCCCGAGTGCTGACCGAGGTCGAAGCCGGGCAGCATCACATGCTGGTGCCGACGCGGCGCAGCCTGCGCTTTCTCAGCCGTCAGGCCAGCGTCGCCGAGGCCCAGGCGGCGGCGGCCAAGATCGAGGTGAAAGCACTGTCACCCGATCTCCAACGGGCCGACGGCGGCTTCATCGCACGGATCGAGAACGAGGCCGGCGACGGCATCGAAGAATTCTTCATCGCCGACCCGCCTACTCGCTGAATTCGATGCGCCCCTCGGGCAGCATATAAAGCACCAGGGCGCGGCCCTCGGTGACGGTCGGGGTATGGGCCGAGCCGGGCTCGAAGACACACCAGCCGGCGCCGTGCCCATCGAAGCGAGCGGCAGAGCTCTGCGGCATGATCAGGCAGATTTCGCCGGTCGGGTGGCGGTGGTGGGGGCCGGAGGTGTCGTCGAGATCGACAACGTCGACACTCAAGCCGCTGGTTAAGGGGCCGGCCTCGATGACCCTTCCGAAGCGGCGCCCGTCGCCGCCTTCGCTGCACATCCAGCCCGCCTTGATGGCCTGACGACAGGCCCCTTCGATGGCCCGAAAGGTTGGGCTGTCGGCGGGGAATCGGTGGTTCATCTCTTCGGCCAATTGGGCCTCGAGGGGCTTTCCCAGGATGATGGCGGCGATCGGCCGGATCAGGTCGCGAAATTCCTCGACGGTCATCGAAGTTCCCCAATGTTAGTGCTCTTATGTGGGTAAATCTTGCCCCACCAGGGGTCACGTCGGCAACCCCGAAAGCCTTGTCGAATCCGCCTGAATGGTAGGTAACTATTTGATAATAAAAATTATTTTTTTGGAATAACAGATTTGCCGAGATGGCATGGGGGTTGCAGGTTCAGCGGCAAAAGGTCGTTTGCAAGGGGCGGGAGAAGGAGTCGATCCGATGGCTATGTCCGTCAACACCAACGTCGGCGCAATGATCGCGCTGCAGAATCTGAACAAGACCAACAAAGGTCTTGAAACCACCCAGTTGCGCGTCACCACCGGCCTCAAGGTCAATGGGCCCAAGGACGACGCTGCGACCTTCGCCATTGCCCAGAACATGCGCGGCGACATCGCCGGCATGAACGCCGTCAAATCGGCCCTGGCCATGGGCGAAGCCACCGTCAACGTGGCCATTTCGGCCGGCAAGGCGGTATCCGACCTGCTCATCGAGATGAAGGCCAAGGTGGTCCAGGCCAACCAGGCCGGCCTCGATACCGATTCGCGCGATGCCCTGAACAACGAATTCACCTCACTACGGGCCCAGCTCGACACCGTTGTACTCAGCGCCGAATTCAACGGCAAAAACCTGCTCACCTCGGGCGCCACGGCGCTGAGTGTGCTCAGCACCGTCGAGGGCTCGACGATTTCCGTGACGCAACGGATCATGGATGCCACCACGCTCGCCATCCAGTCCTCGAGCTTGACCGACACCACCGATGCAGGCACGGCACTGACCCAGATCGACACGGCTATCGTGTCGGTTTCGAACGCGCTGGCTTCGCTGGGCTCCGCCGCCAAGCGGGTGGAAATCCAGGCTGATTTCATGGTCCAGCTGGTCGACATCCTGAAGCAGGGCGTGGGCAACCTGGTCGATGCCGATCTGGCCGAGGAAAGCGCCTCGCTCCAGTCCTTGCAGATCAAGCAGCAACTCGGCGTGCAGGCGCTGTCGATCGCCAACGCCGGACCGCAGTCGATCCTGGCGCTCTTCGGTTAACCTTTTGCGGCCAAGGCTACGCCGTGACCTTCCGCCACGAGAACGAGATTTTCCGCGAGTTCGGCGAGCCGTCCCAGGCGCCAATGACGCTCTACAC
>NZDS01000061.1 GCA_002690215.1 Rhodospirillaceae bacterium
GCCGTGCGCCAGGTTGAGCACCCGGCTGACCCGGTAGACCAGCACGTAGCCACAGCAGATCAGGGCGTAGATCGCCGTCAGCACGATGATGTTGGTAAATACCTGCATGGCGTCGAGCTAGTTAGAGGAAGGGCCGTTCCGCCCCGGCCCCCTCCCCGTCACAGGGAAGGGAAAGGGAGCGGAACGGTTTGGTCTGCCCTTACTTGATGTCGTAGGACGACCAGTCCTGAAGCTGGATGATGCCCTGCTTGGCGTTGTCCCAGCGGTAGACCCGGTAGTGGTGCCGGGTACGGAAGTGGTTGCTGCTGGTCCAAGTCAGATTGCCGCCACGCAAGCCCTTGAGGTCGACGTCGACATTGTCGAGCGCCGCCGCAACCTTGGCCCGGGTGGGCGGCCAGGCGACGTTCTTCAACAGCCCCTCGAGGGCCAGCGCGTGGGCCCAGCCCTCGCCGAAGTAGGTCAGCGGGAACTTGGAGCCGGCCTTGTCGTAGGCCGCCTTGATCTCGGCGTGGACCGGCAGGTTGTCCTGGAACATGGCGTTGGCGCCGTATACCAGCAGGCCTTCGTCCTTGACGCGCTTGAGCTCCTCCTCGGCGTTGTTGTGGGCATAGGTGATGAAGGTGCCCTTCCAGCCCAGTTTCCTAAGCGCCTGGAAGGTCTTGATCTGGGTCACCCAGGGGGCCCAGGAATAGGCCCAGTTGGCGCCGGCCTGAATGATCTTGGTGGCGAAGGGCGAATAGTCGGGCGTTGGCGGCGGTGCCGATTCGTTGGCCACCGCCTTCATGCCCATGGAATTGGCCAGCTCGGCCGCCTTGTCGACCTCGGCCCGCGAGATCGGAATGGCCATCGAAACCAGGCCGATTTTGGCCTTGCTGCCATCCTTGGCCTTGATGAAATCCATGGCGAAGCGGGCATCGTAACCTGCGGCGTAGGCGGTGGCGCAGGCCTGCAGGTCGTTGGCCGGCGGATAGACCTCGCGCGGGCAGACCCCGGCAAACAGCAGCGGCGTCTTGGATTTCTTCGATACCGCGACCATCGGCGCATAGGTGCTGGAGAGGCTGGCGTTCATCATCAAATGCACGCCATCCTGATTGACGAATCTCTTGGCATCGGAGGCGCCCTTCGAGGCCTGGGCCTGGTTGTCACGGATGAGGATCTTGACCGGATGGCCGTTGACGCCGCCCTGCTTGTTGAGGTCCGCGAAATAGATCTTGATGGCCTCGGCCACCGGCGCATAGCCGGCCGAGCCGCGCCCCGTCATGGCCGCCGAAATGCCGACCACGTAGGCGTCCTGGGCCAGCGCCGGCGCGGCCGGCGCAAGAGCCTGGACCGCAACGGCGGCCAGGGACGCAAATCCCAAAGCCTTAAGTGATTTCATTTTCACAACACACCTCCTTTTGCTCCCTGTTGAATTTTGTTATCCCGGTGCCCTTTGCTCGAGGATGTCGCCGATTTCGGCCGTCAGGCGCCCGGCTTCCTCGTCACTGTACATGGATTCGACCAAAGCACTGAAGGTCTCGTACATCAGGTTGCGCTTGACCTTGCGCGTCGGCGTCACGGGTTCGCCCTCCTCCTCCGGGTCCAGCACCTTGGGCAGGATGCGGAAGGCCTTGACCTGTTCGACCCGGGCCAAATCGACGTTGACCCTTTCGATCTCAGCGGCGATCAGCTGGCGCACCTCTTCGGTCTCGGTCAGGCTGGTGAAGCCGGCATAGGCGAGATTGCGATTGCGGGCCCAATTCGAGACGGTGTCGAAGTCGATCTCGATGAGCGCCGAGATGTACTTGCGATTGTCGCCAAAGACCACTGTTTCGCTGACATAGGGGCTGGCCCTGAGCGTGTTCTCGATGTGGGTCGGGCTGAGCGACTTGCCGCCCGAGGTGATCATGAAATCGCGCGCCCGGTCGATGATCTGCAGCCGGCCCTCACGCCAGGCGCCGATGTCGCCGGTCTGCAACCGGCCCTCAGCATCGTAAAGCTGAGACGTGGCCTCGGGCTTTTGCCAGTAACCCTCGAACATGTCCTCGCCGCGCACCAGGATCTCGCCCGTCTCGGCCAACTCCACCTGCCAGCCGTTAGCAATCGTGCCGATGTCGCCGGGCCTCGGGAAATGGGCGTCCTGGCCGCTGATGATGGCACCTCCGGTCTCGGTCTGGCCGTAGATCTCGACTACGTTGACGCCATAGACCTGCCACAGCGCCATGGTCTCCGGCGGCAGCGGCGCACCGCCCGAAAGCACCAGGTCGAGCTGGTCGAAGCCGATTTTGTTGAGGATGGGCCGGAAAGCGAGCTGATGCAGCAGCCGGTTGAACCAGCGCCCGCCCGGGCCGAGGCCTCCCTCCCACCGCTGGCGGGCATGGCGGCGGGCGTGCTGCACGGCGAAATCGTATATGCGGCGCTTGAGCGGGCTGGTGTTCTCGATGCCGACCAGAAGCTGCGAGGCGAATTTCTGCAAATAGCGCGGCACCGTCATCAGCAGCGTCGGCGCCACCTCGAAGAGCGTCAGCGGCAGCTCTTCGATTTCCTCGCCGTAATGCGGCACGATGTCGGCCAGCAACGGCAACGTGATAGTGATGTCGCGGCCCATGATGTGGCAGAGCGGTAGGTATGCCACGGTACGGTGGCCCGTTTGCCGCAGTTGGGGGTAGTGCTCGACGAAAGTCTGGGTGGCCGCCAGGTGCTTGCCGTGGCTGACCAGCGCCCCCTTGGGGTCGCCGGTGGTGCCTGATGTGTAGACGATGAAGGCCGGCGCCGCCGGGTCCAGCTCGGCCAACAGGGCGTCGAAGCCCTCGGGCGACGAAGGCGCCAGCCGCAACAATTCGTCGTACGAACGAATCCGCTGGTCGTCGTACATGAACATGGCCGTGGTATCGACCACCACGATCCACTCCAGTCCCGGCAGCTCGTCCATCAGCGGCAGGATCTTGTCGACGTATTCCTGGTCCTCGGCGATGAAAACCCGGGCGCCGCCGTCACGCATCTGATAGGCCACCTCGGACATCGAGGCGGTGGGATAGATGCCGTAGGTGATGGCGCCCAGCGCCTGGGCACCGAGGTCGCAGATCGCCCATTCCTCGCAGGCATCGCCCATGATGGCGACGCGATCTCCGGCCGTGATACCCAGCGTTTGCAGGCCGGCCGCTGCGGCCGCCACGAAATCGCGGAACTGGCGCCAGCTGCGCTCGTGATAGATGCCCAGCCGCTTGGCCCGATAGGCCACGCCCTCTGGCGTTTGGCTCGCCCGCCGGGCCAGGATGCTCGGCGCGGTCTGGCCACGCAAATCCCGGTAGCGCTCCACTGCTGCTGCCTTCGGCTCCATGCCCTCAGGGTATCTTTCCGTAACTGAAAATGACAAGCGGATCAGATTCGATGTATGAATTCTATAAATCGTTCTATAGAATATTCGATAATCGACGATTCGCAAAGGGGAAAATTCATGTCGCGACTGATCATCGATGCCCACGTCCACACCCAGCGATTTACGCCGGGACATCAAAAGCGCGGCGAGGCCTTCACCTACCGCGGTCTGGAGGACGTCATCATGAGCCAGCAGCCCTGGGACAACTCGCGCATGCTGCTGGCCGACATGGATCGCACAGGCGTCGACATGGCGGTGGTGCTGACCGCCTTCAACATGCGCAACGAGATGATCGCGGCCCAGGTGGCACGCTTCCCCGAACGCCTCATCCCGTTTTGCTGCTACGTCGAGACCTCGCGCCGCGAGTGGGCCGGCGAAGCGCCCTTCAGCGCCGAAGACGCGGCCGAGGAAGTCGACTACTGGCTGAGCCGGGGCTTCGTCGGCATCGGCGAAACCACCGGGCTGCTTCCATCCAAGAGCATGGACATGCCGATCGAGGAGAACCTGCGCCTGATGTGGCCCATCATGGAAGTGGCGCAAAAGCATGGCGCGCCGGTGCTCTTCCACACCGGCTGCATCGCCTATCCCGACACCTGCCGTTTGCGCGGCGTCGATCCGCTGCTGGTCGACGATCTGGCGCTGGCCTTTCCCGAGGTCTCGATCATCGTCGGCCATGCCGGGGTGCAGACCGGCTGGTACCGCAACTTTCCGGAAAACGCGGCCATGGTGGCGGGACGCCACCCCAACGTCTACCTCGAGATGTCGCAATGCCAGCAGGAGCAGATCGAGCGTGTGCTCCATGATCCCAACATCGGCCCCGACAAGCTTTTGTTCGGCTCCGATTGGGGCACTTCTATCTCGTACCAGTACTACGGCAAGGATCGCACCTATGCTGCCACCCCGGCCGGCGAACCACCCACGTATCTGCCACTACACATGGACTGGAATCTACGCCAAGTCATGGCCATCGAGATGTCGGAAGACGACCGGGCCAAGATCCTCGGCCTCAACATGGCCAAGCTCTGCAAGGTCGACGTAAAAGGCCTGATGCGAGAGAAGGAGGAGCGCTACGGCGACCAGATCCAGTGGGACCAGGTACCCGCCGCCTGGTCACCCCAAGACGGTTAATGGCTATGGCGGCCAGCGCCAAGGAGCTGAAATACCGCGAGCGCCAGCGCCAGGTCATCGACGCCGCCGCTGCGGTCTTCGCCGAAAAAGGCTACCACGGCGCCAGCACCAAAGAGATTGCCGAGCGATTGGGCATCCGCCAGGGCAGTCTCTACTACTATTTTTCCTCCAAGGAGGAAGCCCTGGCCGAGGTTTGCCGGCTTGGCGTCGAGGGCCAAGTGCAACGGCTCGAAGGAATCATTGCTGCCGACATCCCAGCCAGTGAAAAAATCCGCCGCTTCTTCCTCTGCCACCTCGAGCCGCTACGAACGCTGCCAAACCACATGGAAGTGTTCCTCGGCCAACGCCAACACCTGGGCGGCGAGCGCCGGCGCGTGGTGCAGCGCATCGCCCGCGAATACGAGGAACTGGTGGTGGGGATTTTTCGCGAGGGCCAGGCGGCCAACGAGTTTCCCGCCGATCTCGACTGCCAACTGGCGGCGCTGGGGCTGCTGGGCATGTGCAACTGGGTGCCGACGTGGTATGCCCGCAACCCGGGCCACACGCTGGAGCAAATCGCCGGCCAGTTCGCTGCGATCTTCCTCGAAGGCCTAAAGGCTTGAGCAAAGGAGGAACCAATTCATGGCACGGCTGGAAGGAAAAATCGCCATCATCACCGGTGGCACCAGCGGCATCGGCGAGCGCAGCGTCGAGATCTTCGTCGAGGAAGGCGCCCAGGTGGTGTTCTGCGGCCGTCGCGAAGAATTGGGCCGGGCACTGGCCGATCGGGTCGGCCCCCGGGCCGAGTTCATCCGCGCCGACGTTGCAGTCGAGGACGACGTGGCCAACCTGATCAACACCACCGTGCAGCGCCACGGCCGGCTCGACGTGCTCTTCAATAACGCCGGCGGCCCGGCCCCCACGGGCTCGATCGCCGACGTCGACACCGAGCTCTACGACCGCGCCATGAAGGTCCTGGTGGGTGGTGTCATGCTGGGCATGAAACACGCCGCACCGGTGATGATCGAACAGGGTTCGGGCTCGATCATCAACAACGGCTCGATCGCCGGCCACCAGGCGGGATATTCGTCGTCGATGATCTATTCGGCCGCCAAGGCTGCCGTCATCCATCTCAGCCGCTGCGTCGCTATGGAACTCGGCGAAAAGGGCGTGCGGGTGAATTCGGTCTCGCCAGGCGCCATCGCCACCGGCATTTTCGGTAAGGCTCTGGGTGTCGAGACCGACAAGGCGGAAGGCACCGCGGAACTGCTCAAGCAGGCCTTCAAGACCATCCAGCCGATCAAGCGCGCCGGCCTGCCCGAGGACATCGCCCGGGCGGCGCTATTCTTCGCCAGCGACGAATCCTCCTTCATCAACGGTCGCGACATCGTCGTCGACGGCGGCCTCATCGGCGGCCGCCAGTGGAGCGTGTTGCAAGACGCGCTGGGCCAGATGAAAGGCGCCTTCGACGCCATGGAGTAAAGACTTTCGAGTTTGATCCGGGCCGCGCCACCATCAGAATTCCACGATCAAGCCATCGTCGGCAGCCTCATAGGCCACGTCGCCACGCTGGATCAGCATGTCGTCGCTCATATGGGTCAAGATCACGCGCTTTGCGCCGACCGCTGGCAGATGCTTCTCGAGCGTCGCGAGATCCAAATGAAAGGGCACCTGCTTGTCTCGAAAATAAGCCTCAGCGACAAAAAGATCTGCATTCTCTGCGGCCTTAATGATCGACTCGGTCCACTGAGTATCACCCGTGTAAGCAATGATCCGATCCTCGACCTCGACGCGTAGCGCAATAAAGGGGCCATCGGGATTGCCATGATGGACCAAATGAGGCGTCACACGAAGGCCGCCGATCTCCGCCGCTTCACCGTTCTTCAGCTCTTTCAGCGTGAGATCGAAGCGCTGCTTGGTCCCGGACGATCCTGGGAAGGCGGTTTCCATGACCCTCACGAACCAATCTTCCAGGCCTTGCGGCCCGGCAATGACGAGAGGGTCGGTGCGCTTCGAGAAGAATTGCGATTCGAGCATGAAGAACGGCAACCCGCCGAAATGGTCGGCGTGGAAGTGCGTGCAGAGAATGGCCTGAATTTCGTTGGGCGAGATTCCCAGCTTCTTCATCGCGATCAGCGAAGAGGCCCCGCAGTCGATCAGGAAATTCGCCTGCCTTCCCGTGACATGAAAGCAGGTATTGAAACGGCCACCACTGCCAAAGGCGTCGCCGCAGCCGACGAACTGGAGTTGCATCGCAACTCTCCTCTCTAAACAAACTACTTATTGTATCTATACACCAACCAGGATTTCTCGTCTGGTCGTGGCAAGTGGCAGAAATCGAGGCTCGCCTACTTTTCGCTCAGCACGATGACCGGGCCGCGTTCGCCGTTGGCCAGGCGGCGGCTGTGGAAGGCTGCCAGGGGGTCGTCGGGGCTGGCCGTGGCCACTTGGCTGAAAGCTTCAGCGGCGCCGTCAGCGTCGGCCGCCAGCAGGGCGAACGCTTCGGCATAGCTGTCGCTGGCTTCCTGGAAGGGCTCGAAGGCTTCAATGCCGTCACCCTTGCCTACCAGCACCAAGGTGCCCACGGGCCGGAAATCGACGTCCGGGCAGCCTGCCGCCGTGACGCCGGAAACGCAGATGCGAGTTCCGAGTTGCTTGTTGACGCTTTCCATGCGGGCCGCAGTATTGACCACATCGCCGTGGGCCGTGTAGTCGAAAAAAGCCTCGCCGCCGAAATTGCCGACCACCGCGGAGCCGCTATGGACGCCGATGCGCGTGAGGCCAAACCCCAGCTCACGGGCCTCGGGTTGACGGCGGAACTCCTCGCTGAAAGCATCTAGCGCGGCCACGCAATTCATGGCCCGGACCGGATGGTCGGGCTGTTCCAAAGGTGCCCCGAAAAAGGCGTGCAGGGCATCGCCGACGATCTTGTCGATGGTGCCGTCGTGATCGCGCACGAGGCTGCAAAGGCCGTCGAGATAGCGGTTCAGCACTGGCAGCACACGGGCCGGTTCGGCACCCTCGATCAGAGCCGTGAAGCCGGCCAAGTCGGTGAAGACGACGGTGATGTCCTGGCGCCGGCCGCCCAGGCTGAGGCGTTCGGGATCCTCGATCAACTGGTCGACCACTGCCGGTGCGACAAAACGCGAAAAGGCCTCGCGGACGAAGCGCTTCTGGCGCTGTTCTTCGTCCAGCCAATGTTTCTTTTCCAGGCCGGCTCGAATGCGGGCACGCAACAGCGTCGGGTTGACGGGCTTGGGCAGGTAGTCGTCGGCGCCCGCCTCGATGCAGCGAATGACGGACGAAGTCTCATCGAGGGCCGAGACCATGACCACCGGCAGTCCCTTGAGGCGGGGATCACCTTTCATGTGGGCCAACACCTCATAGCCGTTGAGGCCCGGCATCATGAGGTCGAGCAGGACCAAGTCGAAATCCCCGCCGGCCAGCATGTCCAAGGCCTCTTCGCCGCTTTCCGCCATCGCCACCTGGTGACCGTCGGTGAGCAGTCGCCGGCCCAAGAGGTCGCGGTTGGATTCGATATCGTCGACCACCAGGATGCGGCCGGTCTCCTCGGGAGGAGCATCGTCGTCCTCTCGGGCGTGGGCCACCAGGTCGTCGAGCACGGCCGCCGCGTCGGCGCCCAACCGAGCTCCGGCATCGCCCAGGTCGCCACGTGAGAAGTCGACGATCGAGCCCAATTGTCCCAATAATCGATCGGCCTCGGCCAGCAGCTTCTCCAGATCCGGGCGCAACACGCCCTCGCCCATGTCCTCGAGGTCCTCGAGCAGCATCTCGCCGTAGCCCTTGATGGCGTTGATCGGCGTGCGCAGGTCGTGGCGCAGCAGCTTTTCCGCCTCGCCAACGCTTTGGCTACCAAACAGCTCCTGCGAGGTATCGTCTTCAAGCAGTCGGTTGACCTGCCCCGAGAGGTCACGGGCAGCGCTAAGAATGCGCTCGGCGTCGGGTTTGAGATCGGCCAATTCGTCGGCCAGGCCGCCGCAAATCAGCTCGCCGTAGCCGACCAAGGCCTCGACCGGCGCGCCCAGGGCCTGGCGAACGTTGGCCAAGGCCGCCCGCTGGGCCCTGGCGTCGGTCGCCGCCTGGACGCTCACGGCNGGGCGCCCGAAGGCGGTGCCAGTTCGCTGCGCAAGCGGTCGCTGAGGTTGTCCAACAGGCTTTCCAGGGGTTGATCCGACTTCGACAGGACCTGCTGGACGTTGCCCTTGAGGCGCTGGTGGTCTTCGGCGGTCAGCGTCTTGGCCGTGACCACGATGACCGGCACCGCCCGGTAGCGACTGTCGCGCCGCATCTCGGCCAGGAATTCGAAGCCGTCCATCTCCGGCATCATCAAGTCGAGCAAGATAACGTCAGGATTGGCTTCGGCCAGCGCCGCCATGCCACGGCGCCCGTCGGCCGCCTCGGCCACCGTCCAGTTCTGGCGTTCCAGGGTGCGCCGGATAACGTCGCGGGTGGCTTCGTCGTCTTCGACCACCAGAGCCCGGCCGGCGGTTCCGGTCTTGACGTAGCGCGACACCACTTCGAGCAATTTGTCGGGCTCGACCGGCTTGGTCAGGTGTTCCGCAGCACCCAGCGAAAAGCCCAGTTGCTTGTCGTCGGTGATGGTGATCATGACCACCGGAATGTCGGCCAGTTCGGGCTCGGACTTGAGCGCCTCGAGCACGGCCCAACCATCGAGCTGCGGCATCAGCACATCTAATGTGATGACATCGGGTCGTTGTTGGCGGGCGCGTCGCAGCGCCTGTTGGCCGTCGGCCACCGCCTCCACCAGGTAGCCCTCGCGGCCCAGGTGCCGGCTCAGTAGATCGCGCACCACGGCATCGTCGTCGATCACCAGGACGTGGCGCCGCTGATCGCCGTTGATGGGCACCGGGGCCTGAGTCTCCGGCTCGCTGACATCCCGCGTGGCGGCATTGGCCGGCAGATGGACGTGAAAACTGGTGCCCTGGCCGATTTCGCTTTCCACCGTCAGGTCGCCGCCCAGCATGTTGCAAAACCGTCGGCTTATGCTCAGACCGAGGCCGGTGCCGCCGTATTTGCTGGTGGTTTCCGCTTCGGCCTGGCTGAAGGGATCAAAAATTTTGGCCAGCTGTTCCGGCGACATGCCAATGCCGGAATCGCTGACCGTCATGACGATCGCCGCTCCACCCTCCTGTTCTTGGCGCCGGGCCGAAAGCGTGATGGTGCCGCCTTCCGTGAATTTGGCGGCGTTGCTGAGGAGGTTGAAGAGCGTCTGGCGGATCTTGGTGAGATCGGAGTGCATGACCCCAAGGTTTTGGTCACATTCGACCACCAGGGTATTGCCGTTCTTGTCGACCAGCGGCTGTACCGTTCCCTGAACCTCGACGATCATCTCTTCCACGGTGAAGGACTCGAGGAAGACGTCCATCTTGCCGGCTTCGATCTTGGAGAGGTCGAGGACCTCGTTGATCAGACCCAAGAGGTGCTTGCCGGCGGAATGGATTTTTTTCAGGTCGGGCGCGAAGATGTCCTCGATTTCAGGCAAATCGCCAGCCTCTTCCTCGAGGATCTCGCTGTAGCCGATGATGGCGTTGAGCGGCGTGCGCAGCTCGTGGCTCATGTTGGCGAGGAAGGTCGATTTGGTGCGATTGGCCCGCTCGGCCTGCTCCTTGGCCAGTTGGATCTCGATCTCGGCCTGCTTGCGTTCCGTGATGTCGCGGCCATAGACGTTCATCTGGCCACTGTCTTCGGAGGGGCAGAGCAACAGCGAATAGGTGCGTTCGCCCGCCACGACCTCCCATTCCGTGCGTTCCCCGGCCGCCACCACGTCGGCGAGGCGCTGGTACCAATCGCTGTGCGCCGTTTCGCCCTCCGCCCAGCCCAGGCCCTGCATCAGCGCCTGGCTGGCGGGATTGGCGTAGACCACAGAGAAGTCGGCGGCAAAGCGAATCACCGGCCCCGGGTTCTCTTTGGGGAACTTGGCCATGCCGCGTATCGTCGCCTCGGCTTCCTTGCGCGCCGTGACATCGTGGCCATAAAGGTTGACCCGGCCTGATTTGTCCGGCGAGGGGCAGAGCAATACTAAGTACGTGCGCTGGCCGGATACGAACTCCTGCTCAAGGCGCTCGCTGGAATTGCGGGCGCTCTTTAGCGCCGCGCGCCAATCCTTGGGAAGGCGTTTGCCGATGGCGCAGCCGAGACCTTCGAGCAGCGGCGCGCAAGCGTCGTTGGCGATCTGGACAACGTCGTCAGGTCCAACCCGCATGACGGGGCTTGGGTTCTCCTGGGGCAGGCGGGCGAGATCCTGGATGCGCCGCTCGGCCGTCTTGATGTCGGTGATATCGAAAAAACTGATCAACAAGCCGCCTTCGGGCAGGGGATCGTAGTAGGCCTTGAGAATCCGGCCGTCGGCCAGAACCTGCTCTACCTCGTGCCTGCGGCGGCGCAGTATGCGGCGCAGGCGGACCTCGACCTGATCGGCAGCGTCGCCGGGGCCGTACTCGCCACGCTCTGCATTGTGGCGCAGCATCTCGGATAGCGGCGTTCCCGCCTTGCCGAGACGCTTGGGATAGCCCCGCACCTCGAGGAAGCGGGGATTGCAGAACACCAGATTGAGTTTCTGGTCGAATATCCCGAAACCCTGGCTTAGCTNCTCCAGGCTGGGACCCACCAATGGCGGTAGCGCTTTGGACTTGGCGGTTCGGGGCGTGCTGGTTTTTCGTGCCATCACCGAGGTTTGACCGAGGAGTCCGGCATTCAGCCGGAGGACGTCCCCAGCAGGCGCTCCATTTTCTCCAAAAGACGCGGCAGTTCGACCGGCTTGGTGTCGTAATCGTCGCAACCTGCGGCCAGCGCCTTCTCACGGTCCTCGGCCATGGCATGGGCCGTCAAGGCGATCACCGGTGTGGTGCCTATGGAAGTATCCGATTTGATCTTGCGAGTGGCATCCCAGCCATCCATGACCGGCAGGCTCATGTCCATGAGAATGAGATCCGGCGCTTCGCTCAGCGCCAGCTCGACGCCCGCTTGGCCATCCTCGGCCATAACCACCTCGTAACCCCGCCGGATCAGCCGTCGCGACAGCATGTCGCGGTTCATCTCGTTGTCTTCAACGAGCAGTATCTTCGCCGTCACGCGCTTCCCCCCAGGATCGGCGATATCGGCCACGCCAACACCACCTGCGAATAGCAAATTGGAATTAATAAAAATATATATTATCGCGGACGAATAGGAAAGCGCCGACTTGAACTTTCGCCAAATAGGTTAGGCCGTGACGGGGTCCAGGGGCCGGCCGTCGGCCAGGAAAGCCTCGATATTTTCCCGCACGCGGAAGCCCATGTCGTAACGGGCCTCGCTGCAGGCGGTGCCGAGGTGGGGCGACAGCACGACGTTCTCGAGCGCCACCAGGGCGGGGGGTACCTCTGGCTCACGTTCGTAGACGTCGAGCCCGGCGGCAGCGATGGTGCCTTTCTGCAAGGCCTCGATCAGCGCCGCCTCGTCGACCACCGGGCCGCGGGCGGTGTTGATCAGCACCGACCCCGGCTTCATCCGGGCCAGTGCCGCGGCGTCGATCAGGTGGTGCGTCTCGGGCGTCAGCGGGCAGTGCAGCGAGACGATGTCGGCCTCCTCCAGCAGCTCGTCAAGTCGGGCGCAATACCTCGCCTCGCAGGCCGCCTCGGCCTGGGCTGCGCGATTGCGGCTGTGATAGATCAGCGGCATGCGGAAAGCCCGGGCCCGGCGGGCCACGGCGCTGCCGATGCCGCCCAAGCCGACGATGCCCAGCGTCTTGCCCGAGGCGCGCTGGCCGGCCAGCGGATCGTCGACCTGGCCGCCTCCCCAGCGCCCGGCCCGCAGCTCGCGGTCGCCATGCACCAGCCGCCGGCAGGTCGCCAGCAAGAGCGCGAAGGCGACGTCGGCGGTATCTTCGGCCACGGCACCGGGGGTGTTGCTGACGAATAGACCACGGGCCTGGGCCGCCGCGACGTCGACGTTCTCCGTTCCAGCACCGAAGACGGCAATGATCTTGATGCTGTCCGGCAGCCTGGCGATCAGGCCGGCATCGATGACGTCGGCGGGAATCGGGCACAGCACGTCGGCGCCTTGGCAGCGAGCGACGATATCGTCGGCTGGAAGTTCGCGATCTTCACTGTTCAGCCGGGTCTCGAAGACCTCCGACATGGCGGCTTCGGCGGCCGCCGTCCAATGACGGGTGAGAACGACGACAGCCTTGGCCATGGTTTTTCCGATCTTCGTTTCAGGATCCACCCTGGCGGCCCGGCAGGTGGCTCGGCAGGGCTTGTTTGAGCTTGGCGATATGCGCAACGCCGATGCCGCAACAACCGCCGATCACCTGGCAGCCGGCGGCAATCCAACGCTCGGCCTCGACAGCCAGGTCGGCCGGCGAGATGATGTCAATGAACTGCCAGTGGGGCATCTCGAAATAGCCCGATTCGGGATAGACGCCGGTAGGCCCCGACCAGTGCGGCTGCAGCAGATCGAGCAAGGCCGCGGTGACATCGACGTCGGAGTGCATGACGGTGACCAGCCCGGCGCCGAGGCGATCGGCCGCGGCGAACATCGGTTCGATGGCGTAGGGCGGCTCGGCGAAGCTGACGAAACCGGTTCCTTCTGGCGCCCGCCGGGCGCAAAGGCCAAGCCAGACCGGCAGACCGGTGGTTTGGGCCGCCGCCATCGCCGCCTCGGCATACTCGAGCCGTTGCATCATCTCCAGGGCGATGAGGTCGGCACCGGCTTCGGCTTGGGTCTCGGCCTGTTCGCGAAAGCAGGCCGCCAGGCGTTCAGGTTGGCGCCACTCGGCTCCGGCATCATGGGCAATGAAGTGGGAAATGGCGCCGGCCACAGCAACCTCGCGCTCGGCCCGGTCACGGGCCTGGACGGCGTATTCGACGGCGCGGCGGTTGATTTCGACGACCTGCTTACCGAAGCCCGACGGCTCCAACGCTTGGCGGCCGGCAGCGAAGGTGTTGGCAATGACGACGTCGGCCCCGGCAGCGATATAGTCGCTGTGGATCTGGCTGAGCAGCTCGCCGGCTTCAAGGTTGGCAGGACCGCACCAGGCTCCCTCGTCCATCACCGCGCCGCGAGCTTCAAGCTCTGTGCCGACACCGCCGTCGATGATGACGATCTCGCCTGCCGCCAG
This sequence comes from Rhodospirillaceae bacterium, assembly GCA_002690215.1. GTDB lineage: Bacteria > Pseudomonadota > Alphaproteobacteria > UBA2966 > UBA2966. Next base: position 13,605 of record NZDS01000061.1, read on the forward strand.
GCGTTGGTCAAGCCAGCGGGGACCGGCGCTGGTCACGATCCCGCCTAGCGCGCCTGGATCGCTTCGAGGCGGGCCACGGCCTTGTCGTCGATGGGCCAGTGCACGATGGCGGCGGCGATGCCCAGCGCCACGCCGGCCCACCAGACCACGTCGTAGGAGCCGGTGGTGTCGAAAAGATAGCCGCCCAGCCAGACGCCGGTGAAGCTGCCCAATTGATGACCGAAGAAAACCACGCCAAACAGCGTCGCCATGTAGCGCGGCCCGAAGATCTGTGCCACCAGGCCCGAGGTCAGCGGAATTGTCGAAAGCCACAAGAGTCCAATGGCGGCGCTGAAGAGCACGGTCGAAGTGATGGTCACGGGCACGATGATGAAACCGAAGAAGGCCACGGCCCGCAGGAGATAAATGGTGCTGAGCAGGTATTTCTTGCTGCGACGGCCGCCGAGGACGCCGGCAGTGTAGGAGCCGACGATGTTGAAGAGCCCGATCAGCGCCAGCGCCCAGGCGCCGAGCTCGGCGGAAGCACCGCGGTCGACCAGGTAGGCCGGCAGGTGAACGCCGATGAAGGCGACGTGGAAGCCGCAGACGTAAAAGCCCAGCGTTAGCAACAAGAAACCCTTGTGGGCCACGGCCTCGCGCAGCGCCTGACCCAGTGTCTGGTCGTCCGCTGCCGTCAAGGGTTCCGCCCGGCCTTGCAGCGCCGGCCCCATAGGTATGATCAGCAGCGCGATGATGCCCAGCAACACGAACGACACCTGCCAGCCGTAGGTGCTGAGGAAAGCCTGGCCCAGCGGCACGATGCTGAACTGCCCCAGCGACCCCGCCGCTGTAATCACACCCAAGGCCCAGGAACGACGCTCCTCGGGAAAGGCGCGGCCGGCAGCTCCCAGCACCACCGAGAGCCCGGCACCCGATTGGGCCATGCCGATCAGCAAGCCGGCGCTGACATGGAAATCCAGCGGCGAGCTGGTCGTCGACATGACGTAGAGGCCCAAGGCATAGAGCACACCGCCGCCAGCGATCACCCGACCGGCACCAAAGCGATCGGCAATGGCTCCGGCGACCGGCTGGAAGGCGCCCCAGAGCAGATTCTGCAACGCCATGCCGAAGGCGAAGATCTCGCGGCCCCAGCCCAAGTCGGCGCTCACGGGCCGCAAAAAGAGCCCAAAGCTGGAGCGCAATCCCATGCTCAGGATGACCGTGATCGCCGCCGCCGCCAGCACCAGCATAGGCGTGCGCCAGGTTCTTCCTGAGGTGATTGCGCTCATGGCTTGGCTCTCTCTGAAGGGGGCGCTACCCCTATCAGTTAGGGCGCTCCGCGATCAAGTCACTCGGGTGCATAACCGGTATGCAACGGCAGGCTGACCGTGAAAGTGGTGGATCCGGGCTCACTCTCGAAGTCCACCCGGCCGTCGTGCCGTTCGGCGACGGCCCGGGTGATGCTGAGGCCGAGCCCGGTGCCGCCGAAGTGGCGTTGATCAGAAGCATCGCCCTGGCTGAATTTGTCGAAGACGCGATCGCGGAAATCGGCGGTGATTCCCGGACCATGATCGGTGACGGCGATCTCGGCCCGGTCGCCATTGCGGCGCAGTGTCACTTCAACGCTTTGGCCGGCTGGCGAGAACTTGGCGGCGTTGGCCAGAATGTGGCCCAATGCCTTACCCAGTCGTTCGCCGTCGCCATAAACCTCGAGACCCGAGTCAAGGCCTTCGAGGCGGAACTCGACTTGGCGCCGTTCGCTCAGGCGCCGACACTTGGTGGCGGCCTCCCTGAGCAGCGGCTCGAGCCGGGTGCGGCGCATCTCGTAGGGCATGTGACCGGCCTCGATGGCCTCGATATCGAGGATGTCGGTGATCAACTCGCGCAGCCGCTCGGCGTTGTCTATGGCCAGATCCAACAGCGCCATCGAGTTTTCGGGAATGTGGCCACCGACACCACCCTTGAGCAGCCCCAGCGCACCAAGCATGGAAGTCAACGGTGTGCGCAACTCGTGGCTGACGGTGCTGACGAATTCGTCCTTTCGGCGCTCCGCCTGGCGGCGCTCGGTGATATCTCGGCCAACGCCCCGGTAGCCCTGGAAACTGCCGTCCGGCGCCAGCATGGGCTGGCCGCCCAGAGTCCAGAAGATCTCGACGCCGTCGCTATTGGTAACGCTACACTCGAAGCCACGGAAGGGACGGCCCTCCGCCATCAAGGTGCGCTGGATCCGCCACGCCTCGTCCCCGGGCGAGGTCCAGTCGAGTTGCCAAAGCTGCTGACCCAGGGTTGTCTGCGGCACCCTCTCGTCTGCGCCTTCGCTGGCGGCACTGTGGCAGAGGCGGAGTTCGGCGTCGGTTTCCCAAAACCAATCCGAGGCGATCTCGGCAAAGCCGCGAAAGCGGCCTTCACTGAGAGCCAACCCAGCCGCCGCCGCCTCGGCTTCGTGGCGAGCCTGGCGCAGCTTCTCGATCGAGCTGCGGCGGGTGCGCAGGATGGCCAGGCCGCCACCGCCCAACACCATCGTGGCGCCCAGGAACGAAAGCAGATGGGCGACGACGAATTCTCCGCGTGACAGCCCATGTGCAGGCAACAGGCCGGCCTCCCCCAGGCCGAAAAGCGCCGCCAAAGCGGTCAGCGTCAGACCGCCGATCAGCACCAATGCCGCCCGGTTGCCGTAGCCGGCGAGCAGCGCGAAGTTCGCCAGCAGCCATGGCAGGGCAAAGGATTCGATGCCGCCCGTGACGAAGGCGAACAGGCTCAGCAACACGATGCCAGCGATGTTGGTCAGCGCCAGGCAAAGACGCAGCCGGCCGGTCAGTCGGATGGCCAAGGCACCTAGCAAGGGCACCGCCACGCATCCCAGCGGCGCCGCCACCTCGAGTCCGCCAGGCGCCCGGCGCAGCCCCAGATAGAGCAGCGTCACCGCCAGCCCGACGCCACTGACCGTCAGCAGCAGCCGCGCCACCGCCTGATAGCGGGCCCGCGCCCGCGGATCCTGACGGGCCACCGGTGGCACAAAGAAATCGATCGGTTCGCTCACGCTCTGTGTTCCAAGTTCAGGGCCGGGTTCAAGGCCAACTTCGCCTATCCCCAGATGAAACTGGAATAAATCTAGATCGAAGTGGCGGGCAGGCCAAGTTCAGTCAGCACCCCTACCGCCGAACAGGGTGGCCAACTGGTCGTAGAAAATCTCGACCAGCACGCAGCCGCAGACCACTACGATGGCAGCCACTTGGACGGCGGTTATTGAACTGCCCAGGATGGCCAGCGCCAACAGCGCTGCGATCACCGGCTTGAGGAAGAAAAGATAGTTGGCGCGGCCCATATCGGGCGCTGCCGACAGCCCCCAAAGCCAAAGGATGAACCCGATACAGGTGTTCCAAAGTCCCAAGGTGATTAGCGAGAGATAGGCCTGGGGAGGACGTTCAAATAGCGTCGTGGGATCGACCCAGACGCCCCAGGCCAGACCCACCACCAACCACAGCGCCCCGGCGCCCAGCACGAAAGTCAGCGTCGTCATGCGAATAGCACCGTATTCGCTGATCAGGGGCCGGATCAGCACCAGGTAGATCGAGCCGACGACAGCGCAGCCCAGCGCCATAAGGACGCCGTAAATGGCACCGCTCGCGAGCTGCAATTGCTCCAGGTAGCCGTCGGTCAACAAAAAGACGACACCACCGAAGGCGCCCAGGCCGCTGATCACTTTGGGTGTCGTGATGCGGCTCTTGTTGATGATGGCGTCGGCCACCATGACGCCCATGGGCATGGTCGTAACCATGGTCGCGACCTGCACGATGGAAGCGAAGTCGAGCGACCAATGGAACAGCAACTGACCCAGCGACATGCCGCAAACCGATAGCACGACGATGCGCAGGCCGTCCTTGCGCAAGGGTTCGATCAGGTTGCGCGAGCTCTTGAGCGACAACGCCACCACCAGCAGACATGCGCTGCCCAGAAGATAGCGCCAAACCGAAACCTCGGGCCCGCTCACCCCCGACAACACCGAGAAAAACTCGCTGGTAGCGTGGCTGAAGACACCAAGAAAGGCGGCCGTGTAGGCCCAGAAAACCAAGTTTTTGTAGAACGGCATACTTAGGGGCGTAAGCGGAGGTCGGGAGATCGCAATTATGCCCACCTCGCCTTACCCGCGGTCAATTCCTTTCGGCAGCCAGATCATCCAGGGCCTGGTCAATGACCCGGGCAATTTGGCTGTCGTGCCAGCGGGCCACAAGCAGTTGTGACGAGATCGCACCAATCAGGGCCAAGAACATATCCCACTGGCTGTCCCATACGTCGCCCTGAGTTGCCAGGAAAAAGTCAGCGTCCGAATTCAACGCCAGGGCTGCCTACCACTCGATAATCCCGTAGAAAACGCTGAACGCCAGGCACACAGAAGCGACCAGGAAGAAAAGCATCTTGCTGTCCTGATGGGCCGACCCCGCACGCGCTGAGATTTCCCCTGCTTCGGAGAAGCGAATCTGCAAACCCAGGTCGGCGCTTCAGCTCCAGCCCATGCGGCGGAGCGGGCTCTTCTCGAAATATCGCTGGTGATAGTCCTCGGCCCGCCAGAATTCGCTGGCGGCGCCAATCTCGGTAACCACGGGTTCTGGCAATTCGCCGGAGGCCTGCAGCCGGGCCTTGGCTTCGCGCGCCTCGGTTTCCTGGTCGGCATCGTGAAAATAGATTGCCGAGCGATACTGCGTGCCGATATCCGGGCCCTGGCGGTTCAACTGAGTCGGGTCGTGGACCTCAAAGAACAGCTCCAGTAGCTGCTCGTAGCTCACCACCTTGGGGTCGAATTCCAAGTGCACCACCTCGGCATGTCCCGTGGTGCCCATGCAGACCGCCTCGTAGGTTGGATCGTCGAGCGTTCCCCCGGCGTAGCCCACCGCCGTCTCGCGGACCCCCTTGATCTTGCGAAATGCCGCTTCGACTCCCCAGAAGCAGCCGGCGGCAAAGGTTGCTGTGGCCATGTTTCCTCTCCCCCTCGAATCTGGCCATTGATCTAAGGCGACATTTGCCTCCGCCCAATCAACGCAGCACGAACGGATTGGGTACTTCCGTCTCGGTGGCAATCCAGACGCTCTTCTGCTGCATGTATTCCTTGATCATCTCTTGGCCGTTCTCGCGGCCCAACCCGCTACGCTTGTAGCCGCCGAAAGGCGACATGAAGGATACCGCGCGATAAGTGTTAACCCACACCGTGCCGGCCTGCAGGCGTTCCGAGATCTTGATGGCACGGCCGATGTTCTGGGTCCAGACGCCGGCTGCCAGGCCGAAGTTGATGTCGTTGGCAATGGCCACGGCTTCTTCTTCGTCGTCGAAGGGAATGACGGACAAGACCGGGCCGAAGACCTCCTCCTGGGCGATGCGCATCTGGTTGTCGACGCCGGTGAAGATGGTGGGCTCGACGAACCAGCCGTCGCCGCACTCAGGGCGCGTGGCCTTGGCCCCGCCCAGCGCGGTCTCGGCGCCCTCGCCCTTGGCGATGTCGATGTAGCTCAGCACTTTCTCGTACTGGGGGATGGTGGTGACCGGACCGACTTGGGTCTCCATGCTAGCGGGATCGCCCATCTTGGCGGTCTTGGCGAAGGCCACCAGTTTGTCGACGAATTCGTCGTGTAGCGAGCGCTGCAGCAAGAGCCGCGAGCCGGCGATGCAGGTCTGGCCGGTGGCCGCGAAGATGCCCGAGATGACGCCCTTGACGGTATCGTCGACGATGCAGTCTTCGAAGACGATGTTGGGCGACTTGCCGCCCAGTTCCATGGTGACGTGCTTGAGGCTGCGGGCCGCCGCCTCGTAGATGCGGGCGCCGGTGGCGTCGGAGCCGGTGAACGCCACCTTGGCCACTTTGGGATGCTCGACCAGCGGCGCCCCGACGTCGGCACCGAAGCCTGTGACCACGTTGACCACGCCGGACGGAAAGCCGGCCTGTTCAAACACCTTCATGAACTCCAGCGTCGAGATCGAAGTGAATTCCGAGGGCTTGATGACCATCGTATTGCCGGCGGCCAGGGCCGGCGCCAGCTTCCACATCATCAGCAACAGCGGCGAATTCCAGGGGATGATGCCGGCCACCACGCCGAGCGGTTCCCAACGCGTGAAATTGAAGTGCCCGGGTTTGTCGATGGGCAGGACGGATCCCTCGATCTTGTCGGCCAGGCCACCGTAATAGTAGCACCACTGCGGGATATAGCCGGTCTGGCCGGCCATCTCAGCGATCAGCTTGCCGTTGTCCTGGGTTTCGGTCTGGCCCAGGTGCTGGGCGTTTTCGACCAGCAGGTCGCCGAGCTTGCGCAACAGCGCACCGCGCTGGGTCGCCGTGAGCTGCGGCCAGTCGCCGCTGGTGAAGGCCTGATGAGCGGCTTCGACGGCGCGGTCGACATCGTCGGCGCCACCCTTGGCCACCAGCGCCCAGGGCTGGCCGGTGTAGGGGTTGAGACTCTCGAACCATTCGCCGCCGCCGGCCTCGACCCACTCGCCGCCGATGTACATCTGGTGCTTCTGCATGACACGCTCCTCAATGACCGCTGCAACCCGTAGCGCGCTACAGTGAAACAATTCGGCAGGGATGTTAAGGCATCAGGCCCGTGGTTGTTCGGTTGGACCGAACTCAGATCGAATCCACTCCATGACGGCAATCAAGTTCTGCGATTCGACCGATCCCTCAGGTCTCACGAACCAGTAGCTGAAAGATGCCGGCAACTCGATTTCGAACGGTGCGATCAATCGGCCGCTAACCAAGTCGTCGGCTACCAGGCGAGACCGTCCCAGGGCGACGCCTTGGCCATCAATCGCCGCCTGCAGAATCGCCGCGGCGTCCCCAAGTCTGGGTCCTGTCGGAACCCTTTCTTTGGCGACGCCTGCGATCCCGAACCAGGTCACCCAATCCTCTTCGATGTCGGCGTGCAGGAGCGTTGCTTGGGTGAGACGATCCGGCGTTATCAGACCAAGATCTTCGGCGTAGGCCGGCGTGCAAACCGGAAACACCGTCTCGCCACCGAGCAATTCGGCCCGCAGGCCGCTCCAATTTCCTTTTCCGTAGCGGATGGCAGCATCAATTTCCTCTGCTTCGAAATCCACCAGATTGCGCGAAGCAGATACGCGCAGGTCGATGTCCGGATGCCGATCGACAAAACGACCGAGTCGAGGTGCCAGCCACTTCGTAGCCACGGACGGCAGCATTGACAGCGTCACGTATCCTGCCTCCCGGCGCCCTTGGGCAACCGTCACGGCATCGCGCAGTACGTCCAGTGCCCGGCCGGCGCTCGCCGCCAACTCGCGCCCCTTTTCCGTCAGTCTGAGCCTCGGCCCTGAGCGAACGAACAGTTCGGTCGCAAGGTGGCGCTCAAGCTCCTTGATCTGCCGGCTCACCGCACCCTGCGTGACGTTCAGCTCCCGGGCGGCCTTGGTAAAGCTGCCAAGTCGGGCTGCTGATTCATGGGCGCAGATCGCGCGCAACGAAGGCAAACGCCGCATAGCATGATATTTACTCATGATTAGTGCCGCGAAAATATCCATTTTGGGGCGGTTTCGCCCCTTCTATCATGAGTGTTACTGCTAGAAAAGGTGTGATGAGATGATGTCAGCGATGTACCTGACGCAAGGCCGCGTCTGGAATTTGATACCGAGTTGGCCGCTGGTCATCTGGATGATTGCTGCGGCACTTGCGTTGGCGCTCGCCGGGGGCTTGGGCGCGCCGGAAATGATCCGTGTCTTCAATGCAGGCTGGGGCCGCGCACTTGGCGAATTTGCCCTCATCTTGTTGCCGTCCTTTACGCTCGCCGCCGCGTTGGCTCGGCACACCGTCGGCGCGGCCTCTGGGTTGGCCGTGGCGGTCTCGCCTTTTGCCGGTGCCGGAATGGTCTGTCCGGACACGGCATATGCCGCACTCTCACCCGTGGCAGGCCGCCGGCGCCTTTCCGTCGCATTCGGCTCGTATGCTGGTTTCAAGCTTCTGTTTCCCGCCGGCCCGCTCATCGTCGCCACGGGTTTGGGCATCAATGACGCGACCCTCATAGCCTACGGATTGGCCCTACTGATCCCGGTATGGGGTATCGGAGCGTGGTGGGTGAAACTTCATGGCGGCACGGCCGAACAGGACGGGCCGGACGGCAAAGCAGCCGTTCATGACGGCAAGCTCCTATTGGCCCTCGCGCCATTCGCCGCGCTGGCAACGCTTTTGATCATCGGAGCGATGGTCGATTTCTCCCCCCTGCCACTGCTTGATTTCCTCACCAATCCGAAAGGTGCCCTTCTAATTGCGGCAGGTTTGGGGCTTTGGAGCGTTCCGCGTGAGCAGCGGCGGGGGTGCATCGATGACGCGGTTCGCCGTACCGGTTCGTTGCTTCTTGTGATCGGGGCGGCAAGCGCCTTCGGACGCGTCTTTACGATCGTCGTGCCGATCGGGGACTTCGTTCCCAGCCAAGCCGGGATGCTCGGTGTTGTCAGCCTCTTCGTCCTTACCGCCGCGTTCAAACTGGCCCAAGGTTCGAGCATGGCGACGTTCGCCGCAGTCGCACCGGTCGCCGCACCGATTGTGGCGGCATCAAACCTGCCCCCAGCCGCCGCAGTGTTCGCAATTTGCCTTGGATCCTTCTTTGCCATCCTGCCGAACGACAGTTTTTATTGGCTGGTTCGCAGAGACGCGCTGGCGACGAGTTCCGAGCCCAAGTCGGTCGTGCTTCTTGCCGGCGGCGCAACACTGCAGGCATTTGGTGGCCTGTCGATCCTGCTTGCTCTGATGGCCACCGGGCTCGTGCAATAGGCTTTGAGGTTTCGCATGACCAATAGCGTGGAATTCTACTTCGACGTCGCCAGCCCGCCATCCTACATCGCCCATGAGCGCCTGCCCGGCATCGTCGAGCGCAGCGGCGCGACGCTGATCCTGCGGCCCGTTTTGGTCGGCGGCATCTTCAAGCTGAGCGGCAACGCTGGCCCCGTCACGGTTCCCGCCAAGCGGGCTTACATGATGGAGGTGGAGTTGCCGCGACTGGCCCGGCAACACGGCATCGCGCTTGGTTTCGATCCTGGCGCACCGTTCGACTCTTTGGGCCTAATGCGCGGCGCGATGGTGGCGGCAGAGGATCAGCGTCTGGCCGAATATGTCGCTGCGATGTTTCGCGCCATGTGGGCGGAAAGCAAAAATCTGTCCGACCCAGCGGTTGTGGCCGAGGTGCTTGGCGTCGCCGGATTCGACGCAGCAAGGATGTTCGCGCGCATTCAAGAGCAAGAAATCAAGAGCAAGCTGATAGCGGCGACCGAGACGGCGGCAGCCCGCGGTTTGTTTGGCGTGCCGACCTTTTTTGTCGGAACCGAGATGTTCTTCGGCCAAGACCATCTCGATCTCGTTGAACTGGCGCTACACAAGACAAACTAGATCAGACCGATTGATGATAGCCTGCGGGCCCAGTCCCGCTGCTTGATTCTCTCGGTGTTGAAATGAACGCAATATCGCCGTCCTCCGCAGCCGCTCAGCCCGATTGGCAAAGCCCCGCCACCGACATCAGCGACGCCCTGGTCGCCGAAGAACGGGAGGGTTTCCGGCGCGCCCTCACGGGGCGGCTCTATGCCCTGTTGGCGATCAGCGGCCTGCTGCCGTTCCTGACGCCGTTTCCGGAGGTGCTCTATTATCACGGCCTGATTGCCGTCTTTGCCGTTATCGGCCTGTTGGCTAACTACTTTCAGAATCAAATCTGGTTCAAGCCCTGGCACCATTACCTGTTCGTGCTGGCCGACTTCGGCCTCATAACCTTCACCGTCCTCTACCCCAATCCCTTGGGCGATTCCGCCTTTCCGCCTCAAACCACCTACCAGAACGGCAACGCGATTTATCTCTTCGTGCTGCTGGTCGGGTTGGCCTTCAGCTATCGGCCCAGGCTGGTGCTGTGGGGAGGACTGGCCGGCGCGCTAAGCTGGGGCCTCGGCCTGCTGTGGATGCTGTCCTTGCCCGAAACGACGTCCATACTGTCTATCGATAGCGACGCCTTCAGCGCGGCGCCATTCGACTATCTGACACAACCCACTTTCGTCGATCTTGGCGTGCGCTTGCAGGAACTCGTCATTTTTACGGTCTGCGCCAGCTTGATCGCCATCATCGTCATGCGCTCGCGCAATTTGGTGCTGCGCCAGGTGACAGCGGAACGGGAGCGCCATTTCGTGCGCGAGGCGTTGGGAAAATACGTGCCGGTCAGCGTCGCCAACGCCATCGTCGCCGACCGCGGCGTGCTCAAGCCACAGCGTCAGACGGCAACCATGCTGTTCGCCGACATCGAAGGTTTTACGGGACTGGTCGAGCGCACCGATCCGGCTGAGGTCTTCGCCATCCTCAACGATTATTTCGCCGCCATCGGTGCCGCTATCGTGGACCAGGGCGGCGTCATCAATCAGTTCCAGGGCGATGCCGTGCTGGCCACCTTCAACCTGCCGGTCGAGGACCCGGATCACGCCGCCGCCGCCGTACGAGCGGCGCTTGGCATCCGCCAAGCCTGCCAAAACCAGACCTTCGCCAATCACACCATTCGCTCCCGTGTCGGCATTGCCACCGGCGAGGTCATCGCCGGATCGGTGGGCAGCGGCAGTCAGCTCGCCTATACGGTCCATGGCGACGCCGTGAACCTGGCGGCGCGCCTGGAGCAGATGAACAAAGAAATCGGCACCACCATCCTGATCGCCGGCGAGACGGTGCGGGCCGCAGGCGAGGGGTTGGAGGCCCAGCAGGTGGGCGAAATTCCCATCCGCGGTCGCGCCGCCGCGGATGTCTATTCGATCTGAACGAAAGGGAATGTACCGTGAAACTTTACGATTTCTCTCTCGCCCCCAATCCCCGGCGGGTACGCATGTTCCTGGCCGAGAAAGGCATCGAAGTGCCAATGGTGCAGGTCAACACCCGTGAACGGGAACAATTCAGCGACTGGTTCCAGGAAATCAATCCGCGCGGCACGGTGCCGGTATTGGAGCTGGACGACGGCACCCGCATCAGTGAATCGGTGGCCATTTGCCGCTACTTCGAAGTGGTCCATCCCGAGCCACCCTTGATGGGCCGGGGCGCCACCGACAGCGCCGTCGTGGAAATGTGGAACCGCCGGGCCGAGCTCGAGGGTATGGCGGCAGTCGGCGAGGTACTGCGCAACACACTGCCGATGTTCGAGGACCGCGCCGTGGCCGGCGTGCGCGGCGGCGTGCCGCAACTTGCCGCCCTGGCCGAGCGCGGCCGGGCGAGCTTCGGACGCTTCCTGGATGTCCTGGAAAACCGGCTTATTGATACACCCTTCATCGCAGGCCAGGCATTTACCATCGCCGACATCACCGCGTTTGCGGCCATCGATACTGCGCTTCGGGTGGAAATGACAGTGCCGCAGAGTTGTCCCAATGTGCTGCGCTGGCAAAGCGAGATCGCCAACCGCCCCAGCGCCACGGCTTGAAGGCCCCCCACACTGGACCAATTCACCACGTATGCTAAGGGTTGGACCGCCAACGACCGAGGAGATAACCATGACCGACGCCCCCGCCACCTGCGACATTCTGTTTCGCGACGCCACCATCGTCGACGGCACAGGCGCGCCGGGGCGCCGCGGTGACGTAGCGGTCACGGGTGACCGTATCAGCGGTGTCGGCGATCTGGCCGCCACCACGGCTGGCGAGGAGATTGCGGCCACCGGCAAGGTCGTGGCGCCCGGCTTCATCGACGTCCACACTCACGACGACCGGGCCCTGATCACCGATCCCGACATGACGCCCAAGCTGAGCCAGGGCGTCACCACGGTGGTGCCAGGGAACTGCGGTTTCAGCCTGGCGCCGCTGTTGCCGGAACACGCCAAGGACCCGGTTTTCGAGTTGATGGGTGGGCCGGATGCCTTCCTCTATCCCACCTTCGGATCCTACCTCGATGCCCTCGACGCCGCCCCGGCGGCAATCAACGCGGCGCCGCTGGTAGGCCATGCGACGCTTCGGGCCGGTGCCATGGACACCATGGACCGGGCTGCCACCGAGGACGAAATCGCGGCCATGCGAGCGAAGGTTGGCGAGGCCCTGGAATCCGGCGCCGCCGGTTTTTCCAGCGGACTTTTCTATCCCCCGGGGCGCCAGGCACCGGCTGCCGAGCTGGTTGCTCTGATCGAGCCTCTGGCCGGCACCGGCGCCGTCTACACCACCCACATGCGCAACGAGGACGACCATGTCGAGGACTCGCTGGAAGAGACCTTCGAGACCGCCCGCCAGGCCGGCGTGCCGGTGGTGATCTCGCATCACAAATGCGCCGGCGTGACCAACCACGGACGCAGCACGGCAACGCTGGGCCGTATTGAGAAGGCCCGCCAGGGCCAGGCCGTCGGCCTCGACGCCTACCCCTACACGGCGGGCTCGACGGTGCTGATGAACGAACTGGTCGAGCGCGCCGAACGTACAATTATTACTTGGTCCAACACCGTGCCCGAGGCGGCCGGTCGCGATTTGGCCGAGTTGGCGGCCGAATGGGGCGTCGAAATTCTCGAGGCGGCCGATCGGGTGCAGCCTGCGGGGGCCGTTTACTTCATGCTCAGCGAGGAGGACGTGCAGAGCATCCTGGCTTATTCCCGAACCATGATCGGCTCCGACGGCATCCCCCACGACAAGCATCCGCACCCCCGCCTCTGGGGCACCTTTCCCCGCGTGCTGGGCCACTATGCCCGCGAACTCGGACTCTTCACGTTGGAGGAAGCCGTCCACCGCATGAGCGGGCTGTCGGCCGAGACCTTCGGAATCAAAGACCGCGGCCGCGTCGCAGCGGGCTGTTTCGCGGATCTTGTGCTGTTCGACCCCGAAACGGTAATCGATCGCGCCACCTACGAGCAGCCCGAGCGCCCGGCCGCCGGCATCGACATGGTGCTGGTCAACGGCAGTGTCGCCTATGCTGCCGGCAAGTGGACCGGCAGCCGTTCCGGCCGCACCATCCGCCGCGCCGCATAGCCCGCATTCGCGGGTTATTAGGTTCACGCTCAAGAATATTCGAGGAATCCTGAGGAATCTCATGCCCCCACCCCTCACCATCCGCATGCACGAGAGCGACAACGTCGTCATCGCCAACGTCGACGTGCTGGCGGACTTTGAAATCGCCGCCGAAGGCCTCATCACGCGGGACAACATTATGGCCGGGCACAAGATCGCCACCCAGGCCGTCGCTGCCGGCCAACCGGTGCGGCGCTACGGCCAGGTGATCGGTTTCGCCAGTCAGGACCTGGTGCCGGGCTGCCACGTACACAGCCACAATCTGGAATACGGCCAATTCGACCGCGACTACGCGTTCGGCGCCGAAACCCGAGAGGTCGAGCCGGTGGCCGAGACCGATCGCGCCACTTTCCAGGGTTACGCCCGGGCCAACGGCCGGGTGGGCACGCGCAATTATCTCGGCGTGATTTCGACTTCCAACTGCTCGGCCACGGCATCGCGCTATATCGCCGATGCCTTCCGCGGCGAAGCCCTGGCCGACTTTCCCAACGTTGACGGCGTGGTGGTGCTCAACCACTCCACCGGCGGCTGCGGTTTGATTCCGGTGGGCGAGGCCAAGGCCATGTTCTACCGCACCTTCTCTGGCTATGCCCGGCAGCCCAACTTTGCCGGCGTGCTACTGGTCGGGCTGGGCTGCGAGGGCCTTCAAATCCCCTATCTGGTCGAGGGCGAGGGCCTGGAAGTGGGGCCCCAACTTCAGACCATGACCATCCAGGACACCGGCGGTACGCGCAAGACGGTCGAGGAAGGCATCGCCCGCATCCGCGACATGCTGCCCGAAGCCAACAAGCATGAGCGCACCACGCAGCCCGCCGGCAAGCTGGTGCTGGGTCTCGAATGCGGCGGCTCGGACGCCTATTCCGGCATCACCGCCAATCCCTCTTTGGGGGCCGCCTCGGACCTGCTGGTGCGCCACGGCGGCACCGCCTGCCTGGCCGAGACGCCTGAGATCTACGGCGCCGAACACTTGCTCACGCGTCGCGCCGTCAGCCGCCAGGTCGGCGAAAAGCTGATCGAGCGGGTACGCTGGTGGGAGGATTACACCGCCATGCACGGCGCCTCGCTCGACAACAACCCTTCACCCGGCAACAAGGAAGGCGGCCTCACCACAATCTTGGAAAAGTCCCTCGGCGCCGCCACCAAGGGCGGCACCACCAATCTGGTCGACGTCTACAAATACGCCGAAACCATCACTGCCCAGGGCTTCGTCTTCATGGATACGCCGGGCTACGACCCGGCCTCGGTGACCGGCATGGTGGCCGGCGGCGCGAATGTGGTTTGCTTCACCACCGGGCGGGGCTCGGTCTATGGCTGCAAGCCCGTGCCCAGTCTCAAGCTGGCCACCAACAGCCGCATGTACAACCACATGTCCGAGGATATGGACGTCAACTGCGGCACGGTCGCCGATGGCGACGCCACGGTGCCCGAGCTGGGCGAGCAGATCTTCCGCCTGGTGCTCGAAACCGCCTCCGGCAAGCTCAGCAAGAGCGAAGAACTGGGAATGGGCGATGAAGAATTCGCGCCTTGGACGGTGGGTGCGACGCTGTGAACCCGAAGGAGGACCCGCGATGAACGACATCTCCTACCAAACCGCAGCGGTCGCCGTGCGACCCGACATCGTGGCGGCGCATGGGCGCGGCTGGCAGCGCCTGGCCCGGTCCGGCACCTGGCTCGACGCTGAACGCCGCCTGGCCATCGCTCGTGAAGTGCGCCAGGCGCCGGGGTGCGCGCTCTGCGATGAGCGCCACCAGGCGCTATCGCCCTACGCCGTAACCGGAAGCCATGACAGCCTGGCGGAGCTGCCCCAGGCAGTGGTCGAAATGATCCACCGTATCCGCACCGATTCCGGTCGCCTGACCCAGGACTGGTACCAGAGCATCATCGACGCCGGCGTCAGCGAAGAGGAATACGTCGAAACCGTGGCGGTAATCGTCACGGTCGTGGCCATCGACACATTCGCCAGGGGCATAGGCCAGGCCGCCGCGGTTCTTCCCGAGGCGGTCGCAGGCGAGCCCTCGCGGCTACGCCCGGCCGGCGCCAAACACGGCGGCGCCTGGGTACCCTGGCTGGCACCCGAAGACGCCGAGGGACCCGAGGCCGACCTCTACCCCGTAGCCACCGCACCGCACATCTACCGGGCCATGAGCCTGGTGCCGAACGAGGTGCGGGGATTTTTCGACCTGACCGAATGCCAATACCTGGAAGGCGCCATGATGCGCGACTTCGGCACCGAGTACCGCGCCATCAACCACGCCCAGATCGAACTGGTGGCGGGCCGCGTCTCGTCCCTCAACCAGTGCCTTTATTGAACCACCAGCCATACCGTGCTGCTCCGTGCGAGCGGCCAATTCACCGGCAACGACTACGATCTCAGGGCGGTGCTCGGAGAGGGCGACGGCGGCGTGCCCCATGGCCGGCTCTTGACGCTGTTTGCCGAAGCGGTGCTGGACGACGACGACGCTGCTCTCGACGCCGTGCGCAGCGAGCTGCGCCAGACGCTGGGCGACGAGGCCCTGGTCGACACGGCCGGCGTGATCGCCACTTTCAACTCGATCGACCGGGTGGCCGATGCCACAGGCATCCCTTTGGAAGAAAAGAAGGCTGAGGTTACGGCCGATTTCCGCGCTGAACTGGGTCTCGACGGGTACACCTACCAGGAGGGCGCGGCCCAGGAGGGCGCGGCTGAATGACGATCTCGTACACCGGAACCACGGTCGAGGTACGCGACGACCTGGTGGCCGCCCACCGACGAGCCTGGCAGCGCTTGGCCCGGCCCGGAACCTGGCTCAGCGGCGCCCAGAGGGTTGCCTTGGCCGGCGAGACCCGGGCCGTAGACGACTGCCCGCTCTGCCAACGCCGGTTGCAGGCGCTGTCGCCCCACAGCGTCGAGGGCCGCCACGCCGCGCCGGAATTGCTGGCGCCGCTTGTCGAGGTGGCTCACCGGCTGCGCAGCGATCCGGCCCGCCTCACCCGCAAATGGCACGACGAGCTCATGGCCGACGGTATCAGCGACGGCGAATACGTCGAGACCGTCGGTGTCGTGGCCACCACCGTTTCGCTCGACGTCTTCGCCCGCGGCCTCGGCCTCGAGCCGCCCGAGTTGCCCCAGCCCGAGCCTGGCGAGCCCTCACGCCACCGCCCAGCCGGGCTAACTTACGGCGGCGCCTGGGTGGCCTGGCTGGCGCCCGAGAACGCTCAGGGGCCCGAAGCCGATCTCTACCCTGGCCCTTTCGCGGCCCACATCCGACGCTCCCTCAGCCTGGTGCCGGACGAGGTCCGAGGCATGTTCGATCTGGTTGCTCACCAGTATCTGCCGGGTCCGGCCATGCACGACTTCGACAACGAGTACCGCGCCATCGACCACGCCCAGATCGAGCTGCTGGCAGGCCGCGTCTCGGCCCTCAACCAGTGCCTCTATTGAACCACCTGGCATACCGAGTTGCTCCGTGCGAGCGGCGAAAAGGCAGGTGGCATCGAGCTCGAGGCGGTGCTTGGTGACGGTGACGGCGGTGTCGCCCACGGGCGCCTTTTGACCCGTTTCGCCGAGGCCGTATTGGGTGCCGACAACCACGCCCTCTGGGCCGTGCGCCGGGAGCTGCAGTCGACGCTGGGCGACGCCGCCCTGGTCGATAGCGCCGCCGTTGTCGCCACCTTCAGCTCGCTCGACCGCATGGCCAACGCCACCGGCATCCCGCTGGAAGCCAGCACCGCCGAAGCCACAGCCGACTTCCGCGCGCAGCTGGGTCTCGACGCCTTCGCGAAATAACCTTTTTGTTGGCCCAAAGCAGGGGCGTCAATTAACTTTGCCGTGGGCAAACTTTTGGCTGGCATATCGATGGCGACGGATACCTGGCAAATCGGTGAGGTGACGATCACGCGCATTGTCGAGCTGACTGCTGTCAGGACACCGGATTTTGGTTATCGCAATCTCACGACCGAGGAGATTTTGCGCGAGACCTGGCTGCAACCGCATTTTGTCACGGAAGACGGACGCCTGAAGAGCTGCGTCCAGGCCTTCGTCGTCGAATCGCAAGGTCGCCGAATTATCGTTGATACCTGCGTCGGCAACGACAAACCCCGCGGCAACGCCGCCTGGAACCAGCTGCAGGGCTCTTTCCTCGACGATCTCACCGCCGCCGGCTTTCCGCCCGACAGCATCGACATCGTGCTTTGCACCCACCTCCACGTCGACCACGTCGGCTGGAACACCACCCTGACCGACGGTCAATGGCTGCCAACCTTCCCCAATGCGCGCTACCTGTTCGGGCGGGTGGAGTGGGATCACTGGCAGCAGGAAACGGTGACCGCCATTGCCGGCGACATCGACCCGGAGATCGCCCAAGCCGTCATGGACTGCCCGGCGGTCAACCAGGATTCTATTCGCCCCATCATCGCAGCGGGCCTCGAGGAGCTGGTCGAGGTGGACCACCAGGTGACGGAGGAGGTTCGTCTCGAACCAACGCCCGGGCATACGCCGGGTCATGTCAGTGTCGCCATCACCTCGGCCGGGCAGCGCGCCGTGATCACGGGCGACATGATGCACCACCCCATCCAAATCGGGCTGCCCCACGTCGCCAGCAAGTTCGACCACGATGTCGCTCGCGGACAAAACACGCGCCACGAATTCCTGCGGCGCTACGGAGACGCAGAGGTGCTGGTTTTCGGCACACACTTCGTCGCGCCCACCGCAGGCTGGGTGGTTTCCCACGGCGAGGGCTGGCGATTCCTGGTCGAGAGGGCGGAGGGAAATGAGGAAACGCGCCTCGATGGCGGCACATGACCGACGACCTTAACGCTTTCGTTCCTGAGGGCCGTTTTGTCGTCGAGCCGAGCGCCGGCGGGCCCCTCGATGGGCTGACGTTCGTGGCCAAGGATCTCTTTGACGTGGCCGGCCATCCTACGGGCGGCGGCAATCCCGATTGGGCGGCAAACCATCCGACGCCGGATAAGCATGCCTGGGCGGTCGAGACCCTGCTCGGCGCCGGCGCCCGCCTGATCGGCAAGACCATCACCGACGAGATTTCCCTCGGCATCCTCGGCGAAAACGCCTTCTTTGGCACCCCGCTGAACAGCGCCACGCCGGACCGGGTGCCCGGCGGCTCGTCGTCTGGCACCGCCGCAGCCGTCGCCGCCGGAGTTGCCGATACCGGGCTGGGCAGCGACACCGGCGGCTCGGTGCGCGTGCCCGCCAGCTTCAGTGGTCTATACGGCATCCGCCCCACTTACGGCCGCCTCGACCTCGGCGGCATGATGGTGCAGGCGCCGAGCAGCGATACCACGGGCTGGTTTGCCCGCGACGGCGAGACCTTCCGCCGCGTCTCCGAAGTGCTGTTGGCCGAAGCCATCGGCGAAGCCGTGCCCCGGCGTCTGGTGATCGCCGTCGATGCCTTCGGTTTTGCCGAGCCCGAAACCAGAAAGGCGCTGGATCCCCTGCTCGAAAGGATCGCCGCCACCGCCGGGGAGGTCGTCGAAGAGGTGATGGCGCCGCAAGGCATTTCCGTCTGGAGCCGGAGCCAGAGGACGCTGCAAATGGCGGAAGCCTGGGCCACCTTTCAGGATTGGATCGACCGCACCAACCCGCGTTTCGCCTTTAATGTTGCCCGTGGACTGGTGATGGGCTCACTGGTCCCGGACGTCGACCGGCAATGGGCCAGCCTGATGAAGCGTGAGGCCCGGGCGCGCCTGGAATACCTGCTGCCGCCGGGCAGCGTGCTTGCCCTGCCGACGACGCCGTTCCCGGCACCGGCCCGGAACCTGCCGCTTGGCGAGCAGAACAGACTTCGGGAAATGATCCTCGGCCTTTGCGCCCACGGTGGACTGGCCGGCCTGCCCCAGGTCAGCATTCCCGGCGCCACGGTGGCTGGCGCCCCGGTCGGTCTGTCGCTGCTGGCGGGCGCCAACGAAGACGCCTTTCTCGTCGGGCTGGCCAGTTCCCTGGAAACGGCACTGCCGTGAGGGATTATCACGAAAACATCCCCGAGGTGGTCGCCGAAGTACGCCGCTTGTTCGAGCGCTACGAAACGGCCCTCGAGGAAAAGGACGTCGACGTCCTCGACGATACCTTCTGGCGCAGCCCCCATACCGTGCGCCTGGCGATGAGCGAACATGGCTATGGTTTCGACGCCATTCACGCCCATCGCCTGGCGCGGCCGCCGGGGCCGAGCATCAAGGAAAAACGAATTCGCTTGGAGATTCTGACCATCGGTCACGACTTCGCCACGGTCAATCTGGAGTTCAAGGTGCGGGACCGGGAATTGATCGGTCGCCAAAGCCAGACCTGGATCAATTTTCCCGATGTCGGCTGGAAAGTCGTCAGCGCACACGTCTCGACCACCGACGGCAGCAAGCTCTGGTGAGGCGGCTGGACCGGGAATCCCGAACAACGGGTGTTACGCTCCTGGCCTCGCTTTGTCCCGTACCGGGCTCGCCAGGTGCCCAGGGGGCGAAAGCGTAGAGACTTGCGGGGCGCTCAG
>NZDS01000062.1 GCA_002690215.1 Rhodospirillaceae bacterium
TTCAAAGAAATATCTCGGACTGCCACGACCGGCCGCCTTGTCATGAACAAAAACATAAAGCCAAAATTTGACGATGTTCGGAAGCGCTATGCTTTCGCCATACACGCGACCGGCATCAAGCAACAAAAGCTCCTGCCTCGCCCCCTTTGCCATTACCAGCAGCCGAATATCCATCGTGTTGCACTCCCGGATATCTGAGGAACTCATTGTTTCCAAGTAACTGGGATAGATGGGGTGCTGGCGCGCAGAGCTTGAATGCCACTTGATGGGAATCCCGCCCCAGGTGACTTTGCCGGTACTTTCGTCGACCTCGCGAAACAGAACTCGATAGGTAGACCCCGAGGAGGTGCCGTTGTAAGGCGAAAACCATCTGGTGATCTTGAATTCCTGCCGCTGGGCTCCTTCCCCCAACGAAATGTCGCTGACGCCGTGGGCAATCCGGATGAGGCGGGCACCCGCGAACGAGGGCTTCTCGCCCGCTGCCGCCGGGCCGGTCCCGATCACACCTATTATCATGAGCAAAAACAGCAGATGGAGTTGATGCAGCATCGGTAGAGCCTTGATCCGGGAAGGAGGCGTAAAGTGTTGCTGTGACGATCCAGTCAAAATCCAAACTCCCCTTCGAACGCTTCATTTACGTCACAATAATATTCTCTGGTTTTGAAGCTCTCACGAAAACGAAAAAAGTACCTGGCTTCACCATGATTAACTTCTTTGTAGACAAAAAAATCAAAGACCGAGAAAGTTATTGGTTCTCCACCAAATATATTGCGGGAAAACTCTCGGTTGGCATATATCAGCAACAATTTCTCCGCTGACCCTTTTCCCGTTATCAAGAGCCGTGCATCGGCCACGTTGCATGCCGCACCGTCGTAGGTCGGCAATATGTGTTTGAAATTGCGGTCGACGGAGGTCTTGGGATCGACACGTGGATTCCAGGTGATGGGAATGGTGCCCCAGACAACTTTCTCCCGCCATCCGAGGATTTCGCGATAAAGAAACCTATACGTCGTCGGCGCGAAGGAGCCGTTGAAGGCTGAGCGCACTTTGGCGACCTTGAATTTCTGGCGACCGGATCCTTCTCCGATCGATATGTCGCTGATGCCTTCCGGTATCTTGATGACCCGGGCGTTCTCAAATGACGGCTTCTCGGTCGCCGTCGCGGGCGTCACCAAAACCGCTACGAACAGCAGCCAAAGTATCGAACGGATCGATTGGACCATCACAGCACCTTCGCGTGAGTGAGCTCACTGGGCTCACACATTCATTTTGGCACTGGCTGCGACGATGCCAACAAAAAGTTGCTGAAATCCAGCCGAATTTCGCAAAGCTTTGCTGGATCAGGGCTGGGCGTCGCCATGCCGCCTCGCCGCGCGGCTGCAAATCGCCAACGCGATGGGGCCGAGAATGAGCACGCCGCCCATGCTGGCGAAGGCCACGCCCCAGGCATTTTGGCTGGCCGGGCCGCCGGCCAAATCCAGCACCCAGCCGAAGACCACCGGGCCGGCGAAGGCGCCGGAGAAACCGAGCGTCGAGTGCACGGCCATGGTGGCGCCGCGCTGGTCGGGGCGGGCGGCGGCCACGGCGCCGGCGGTGATGGCGGCGGAGTCGCCGGTCACGGTGACGGCGTAGAGGGCGCCGAGTGCGACCACCGCGAGGTAGGGTAGTGCTGCCGTGAAGCCGAAGACGCAGGCGAAGGCTGCCGAGGCGGTCATGACGATGGTGATGGTGCGCTGGCGGCCCAGGCGCACCGCCGCCTCGTTGCCCAGGATGCTCGCCGGCCAGCCGAAGAGGTTGAAGATGGCGGCGATGGCGGTAGCGCTGAGCAGGCTCTCGGCGCCGGGATGCAGGGCCTGGCTGAAAACCAGGAAGGCGACGATCCAGGAACGGAAGCCGAAGAGCTCGAAATTGTGGGTGGTGTAGGCCAGCACGAAACCCATGGCGCGGAGATTCTTGAAGACCGGGCGGAAGTCAAGAAAGTGGGTTTCGTGGAGCCCCTCCTCGCGGCTTGGCGCGCGCGGCTTCAGCACCACGGCGACGATGGCCATGGCCACCAGCGAGCCCAGCGCGCTGAGGCCGAAGGCCCAGCGCCAGCCGAACCTGGTGGCCAGCTCGCCGGCCAGCAGGAAGGAGGCGCTGGCGCCGATGCCGAAGCTTGCCGTGTAGAAGGAAATCGCGCGGCTTTGGGCCGCTCCCTCGATGCGGTCGCTGAGTGCCTTCAATCCGGGCATGTAGGTGCCGGCCAGACCCACGCCCGTCAGCGCCCGCCAGGCCATGGCGCTCCAGAACCCCTCGGCCAGGAAGGCGTAACCCAACGCCGCCAGGCCGGTCAGCAGGGCCGAGCCTAAGTAGATGCGGCGCGGGTCGACACGGTCGGTGAGGCTGGTCAGCACCGGCACGGCGATGGTGTAGCCGGCGTAGTAGATGCCGCTGATCCAGCCTGCCTCGGTGGCGCTCAGGCCCCATTCGCTAACGAAAGTGGGCAGCAGCGCCGGAAAGCTGGCGAAGCTCGCCATGCTGAAGACTTCGGCCAGGCAGAGGACGAAAATCAGGCGGGCACCGGTCTTGCCATCCAGCGTGACCGGATCGGAACTGCTCGGTCCGGGTTCTCCGGTCGTCAAGATCTATCCCTGCCCCTCAGGCGTGGATGACCCGCCCTCCGACATCCAGCGCCGCTTCCTTGACCGCCTCGGCCAATGTCGGGTGGGCGTGGCAGATGCGGGCGATGTCCTCGGCCGAACCGCCGAAGGCCATCGCCGTCACGGCTTCGTGGATCAGTGTGCCGGCATCGGGGCCCAGGATGTGCACGCCCAGCACCCGGTCGCTCTTGGCATCGGCCAGGATTTTCACGAACCCGTCGGTCTCGCCGAGACAACGGGCGTAGCCGTTGGCCGAAAATGCGAACTTCCCTTTGTTGTAGGCAACGCCGGATTCCTTGAGCGCCTCCTCGGTCTGCCCGACGCCGGCCCCCTGAGGTGAGGTGTAGATGACGCCAGGCACCAGGTCATAATCCACGTGGCCGGCCTGTCCGGCCATGATCTCTGTGCAGGCGACGCCGTCTTCCTCGGCTTTGTGCGCCAGCATGGGGCCGCGGATGACGTCGCCGATGGCGTAGATGCCGTCGACGTTGGTGGCGAAGCTGCTATCGACGGTGATGAAGCCCTGGGGGTCGCGGGTAACGCCGATCTCGTCGAGGCCAAGACCATCCGTGTAGGGACGGCGGCCGACGGACACCAGCACCACGTCACAGTCGAGTTTCTCCACGTCGCCGCCCTTTACCGGTTCGACGTCCAAAGTGACTTTGGTCTTCGTCGCCTTGGCCGCCGTCACCTTGGCGCCCAATTTGAACGTCATGCCCTGCTTCTTGAGCGTGCGCTGCAAGGTCTTGGCGATCTCCAGATCCAAAGGCGGCGTTATGCGGTCGAGGAACTCGACGACGGTCACCTTCGCGCCCAGGCGGCGCCAAACCGAGCCCAACTCGAGCCCGATGAACCCGGCGCCAACCACCACCAGGCGCTTGGGCACCTTTTTCAGTGCCAGGGCGCCGGTCGAGGAAACGATGCGTGTCTCGTCGATCTCGACGCCGGCCAGGGGCGTCACCTGGGAGCCTGTGGCGATGAGGATGCGCCCAGCCGTCAGGGTTTGCTCAGCCTTGGCTCCGGCAACCACCACCGAACCCGGCGCCGTGATGCGGCCGGCACCACTTATATGCGTCACTTTGTTTTTCTTGAAGAGGTACGCGATGCCGGCGGTGAGATCGCCGACGATCTTGTCCTTGCGCCCCATCAGGGTCTTGAGATCGAGGCTGACGTCGGCCTTGATGCCGTGGTCGGCGAAGCCATGGGCAGCTTCGGCAAAAAGCTCCGACGAGCGCAGCAACGCCTTCGAGGGAATGCAGCCGACGTTGAGGCAGGTGCCACCCAGCGTCGCCTCCTTTTCCACGCAGGCCACCGACATGCCGAGCTGGGCAGCGCGAATGGCAGCGACATAGCCGCCGGGTCCGCCGCCGATTACGATCAGATCGTAGGAGGTTTCACTCATGGGATTGGGGCTCCGCTAGGGCAACTCAGGGGCGCAGACGGTTTTTTGTCATCCCCGAGCAAACGGGGATCCAGGTTTTGTACCGTTTTCACAGTCGATTCGCCCAAAAAAACTGAGCAAACCTGGGTTCCCGCCTTCGCGGGAATGACAAAATAAGAAACCTGTCCGCTTGCCAACAAACCTGATCCGCTAAATATCGAGCAAAATACGTTGCGGATCCTCGATGCACTCCTTGACCCGGACCAGGAAGGTCACGGCCTCGCGGCCGTCGACGATGCGGTGGTCGTAGCTCAGCGCCAGGTACATCATGGGACGCACTTCGACCTGGTCGCCCACCGCCATGGGCCGGGGCTGGATCTTGTGCATGCCCAGGATGCCCGACTGCGGCGGATTGAGGATAGGCGTCGACAGCAGCGAGCCATAGACGCCGCCGTTGGTGATGGTGAAGGTACCGCCCGACATCTCGTCCAGCGTCAGCTTGCCGTCACGTGCCCGGCGGCCGAGCTCGCCGATCTCGGCCTCGACATCGGCGAAGCTTTTCTCGTCGGCATCGCGCAGCACCGGCACCACCAGGCCCTGGGGCGTGCCCACGGCGACGCCGACATCGTAGTAGTTCTTGTAGACCAAGTCGTCGCCTTCGATCTCGGCGTTGACTGCGGGTATCTCCTTCAACGCCACCACGCAGGCCTTCAAGAAGAACGACATGAACCCGAGCCGCACGCCGTGGCGCTTTTCGAAGTCGTCGCGGTACTCGCTGCGCAGCGCCATCACCGCCGACATGTCGGCCTCGTTAAAGGTGGTGAGCATGGCGGCCGTGTTCTGTGCCGCCTTGAGGCGTTCGGCGATGGTGCGCCTGAGCCGCGTCATGCGGACTCTTTCTTCCCGCTCGGCCCGGGGCCGGGGCCCCTTTGGTGCCGGTGCGGCCGCTGGTGCCGCCGGTGCCGGCGCCGCAGCGGCCGCCTCGATGAACTGCAAGACGTCGCCCTTGGTCAGGCGCCCGTCCTTGCCCGTGCCGGTGATGGCGGAGGGGTCGAGGGAATGCTCTTCGACCAGCTTGCGCACGGCCGGCGACAGGGTCGGCGCGGCCGCCGGAGCCGCAGCGGGTGGCTCCGGTTGCACCACTTCCGGCTGCGGCGCAGCGGACGGCACAGCGGCCACCTCGCCCTCGGCGATGACGCCCAACAGCGCCCCCACCTCGACCGTGACGTCGACCTCGGCAGCGATCTCGGCCAGGCTTCCCGAGGCCGTGGCGTAAACCTCGAGCGAGACCTTGTCGGTCTCCAACTCCAATAGCGGCTCGTCGGCAACGACACTGTCGCCCACCGCCTTGAACCATTTCGCCACCGTCGCCTCGGTCACCGATTCGCCGAGGCTGGGTACCCGTATCTCGATTGCCATGAATTGCCTTCCCGCTTGCCTCAGCCCGCCTGTTTCAAATTACCAGCGCCGCATCGACGAGGCTTTGCTGTTGCTGGTTGTGGAGTTTGATGGTGCCCGGCGCCGGCGCCGACATCTCGGGCCGGCCGGCATAGATCGGGCGGCCGGCGGCGTGCTTGATGCCGGCCAGTACCGCCTCGATGCGCCGATCGACGAAGTTCCAGGCCCCCATGTTCTGCGGCTCCTCCTGGCACCATACGACACTGGCCTTGGGAAAGCGTGCCAGTTCCTCGGTCAGGGCCTTGTCCGGGAAGGGGTAGAGCTGCTCCAGCCTGAATATGTAGACGTTGTCGATACCGCGGGCCTCGCGCTCAGCAAAGAGGTCGTAATAGACCTTGCCGGAACAGAGCACGACGCGGCGGATCTTGGCATCGGCCTTGAGGTCCGGACTGCCATCCCAGAGCACCCGGTGGAACGAGCTCCCCAATCCGAAATCCGAGAGCGGCGAAACCGCCTGGCGATGCCGCAGCAACGATTTGGGCGTCATCAAGATGAGCGGCTTGCGGAAGTCGCGATGGATCTGGCGGCGCAGAATATGGAAGTAGCTGGCCGGCGTGGTGCAGTTGGCCACCTGCATGTTGTCTTCGGCGCAGATCTGCAGGTAGCGCTCCAACCGGGCCGAGGAGTGCTCCGGCCCCTGGCCCTCCTGGCCGTGGGGCAACAGCATGACCAGGCCCGACATGCGCAGCCACTTGGTCTCCCCGGACGCCAGGAACTGGTCGATGATGACCTGGGCGCCGTTGGCGAAATCGCCGAACTGGGCCTCCCACAGCACCAGCGCCTGCGGCTCGGCCAGCGTATAGCCGTACTCGAAGCCCAGCACGGCGGCCTCGGAGAGCATACTGTCGATGACCTCGAACTTGGCCTGGCGCGGGGCGATATGGTTGAGCGGCACGTACTTCTGCTCGTTGGTCTGGTCGGTCAGCACGGCATGGCGCTGCGAGAAGGTGCCGCGGCCGGAGTCCTGGCCGCTTAGTCTGACCGGTACGCCCTCCATCAAGAGATTGCCGAAAGCCAGCGCCTCGCCGGTAGACCAATCGATGCCGCTACCGCTTTCCAGGTTTTCGCGCTTGGTTTTCAACAACCGCCGAACAGTGCGGTGCAGGTTGAAATCCTCGGGCACCTGGGTCAGGGCCTTGCCGACGGTTGCCAGGGCATTCTTGCCGACATCGGTGCGGCCCCGGCGAATCTCGCCGTGCGCCGCGGTGAACCCGGTCCAGCGGCCCTCCAGCCAGTCGGCCTTGTTGGGCTTGTAGCTCTTGGCGGCGTCGAATTCCTGCTGCAGGTGGTCGTGGTATTCCTTGACCATGGCCTCGGACTGGGCCTCCGGGATGGAGCCCTCCTCGGCCAGGCGGCGGGCGTAGATCTGCCGAGAGCTGGGGTGTTGGGCGATCTTGCGGTACATGATGGGTTGGGTGAAGGCCGGCTCGTCGCCCTCGTTGTGGCCATGGCGGCGGTAGCAGAACATGTCGATGACCACGTCCTCGCCGAATTCCTGGCGGAACTCGGTGGCGATTCGGGCCACGTGAACCACCGATTCGGGGTCGTCGCCGTTGACGTGCAGGATCGGCGCCTGGACCATTTTTGCGACGTCAGAGGGATAGGGGGACGAGCGCGAGTACTGCGGCGCCGTGGTGAAACCGATCTGGTTGTTGACGATGATGTGGATGGTGCCGCCGGTGCGGTAGCCATGCAATTGCGAGAGCCCGAAGCACTCGGCCACCAGGCCCTGGCCGGCGAAAGCGGCATCGCCGTGCATCAGCAGCGACATCACCTGGCGACGCTCGTCATCGGCCAACTGCCCCTGCTTGGCCCTGGTCTTGCCCAGCACCACCGGATCGACGGCCTCCAGGTGCGAAGGATTGGGCGAGAGCGAAAGGTGGACCGGGGCGCCATCACTCTCGCGGTCGGACGAGGTGCCGAGGTGATACTTGACGTCGCCCGAGCCCTGCACGTCGTCGGGGTTGGCCGGAACACCCTCGAATTCGGAGAACATGGCGGTGTAGGACTTGTGCATGATGCTGGCCAGCACGTTGAGCCGTCCCCGGTGCGGCATGCCCAGCTCGATATCCACCACACCCAGTTGCGACCCCCGGCGGATGATGGCCTCGAGCGCCGGGATCAGCGATTCGCCACCGTCCAAGCCAAAACGCTTGGTGCCCGGGTACTTGAGATGGAGAAATCGTTCGAAGCCCTCGGCCACGGTCATCTGGCGCAGGATCTTGTGCTTGCCCTCACTGGTGAAGTTGGCCTGATATTCTTGATTCTCGATGCGCATCTGGATCCACGATTTCTGGTCCGGATCCTGGATGTGCATGAATTCGTAGCCCACGGTGCCGCAGTAGGTGCGGCGCAGGATCTCGACGATCTCGCGCAGCGTCGCCGTTTCCAGGCCCAGCACGTAGTCGATGAAGATGGGGCGGTCGAGGTCGGCTTCCGTGAAGCCATAGTTGCGGTAGTCGAGTTCGGGATGGTACTCCCGCGCCTCAAGCCCCAGCGGGTCAAGATTGGCGATTAGGTGGCCGCGTACGCGGTAGACGCGAACCATCATAATGGCGCGGATCGAATCCAGCGTCGCCGCCCGGCCCTCAAGTCCGGTGGCGGCAGCCTGGGCGGGCAGCTCGCCGTCTTCGAGGGCGAAAAGCCCCTGGCGCCCCCAACTCGGCCCACGGGCCTCAGCCTCTACCGCCTCGGCCTCGTCTCCCAGTTCGGCGAAGAACTGCTGCCAGCCGAAATCGACGGCCTGCGGGTTCTCCTTGAAGCGGGCGTGCAGATTCTCGATGAAGGCGCCACTGGCGCCCGAGAGAAACGAAGCCTTGTCCACACCGTTCGCCATCGTCATCCCCCCTCGGTTGAGACGCTGTGGCCGTCAGGAACCTTAATCTAGCCCAATGCCAGTGGGGAAAAAGCCTAAATCTCGGCTCCTCACCCCCGCCTTACATCATCTCGGCCAGCGTGGTGCCGATGCTGGCCGGTGAATCGGCGACGGCGATGCCGGCGCCGCGCAGCGCCTCGATCTTGTCCTCCGCGCCACCCTTGCCACCCGAGATGATGGCGCCGGCATGGCCCATGCGCTTGCCCGGCGGTGCGGTGCGGCCAGCGATGAAGCTGACCGTAGGTTTCTTGACCTTGTTGGCCTTGATGAATTCAGCCGCCTCTTCTTCGGCGCTGCCGCCGATTTCACCGATCATGACGATGGCCTCGGTTTCGTCGTCAGCCAGGAACATCTCCAGGCAGTCGACGAAGTTGGTGCCGTTGACGGGATCGCCGCCGATACCGATACAGGTGGTCTGGCCCAGCCCCACGGCAGTGGTCTGGCCCACCGCCTCGTAGGTCAGCGTGCCCGAACGCGAGACGATGCCGACCTTGCCGCGCTGGTGAATGTGGCCCGGCATGATACCGATCTTGCATTCGCCAGGCGTAATGACACCGGGGCAGTTGGGACCGACCAGGCGCGAGGCCGAACCCGCCAAGGCCCTTTTCACGCGAACCATGTCCTGCACCGGCACGCCTTCGGTGATGTCCACAATCAACTCGACACCGGCATCGATGGCCTCGAGGATGGCGTCGCCGGCGAAGGGCGGCGGCACATAGATCGCGGTGGCGGTGGCCCCGGTGGCCGAGACCGCCTCGGCCACGGTGTCGAAGACCGGAAGGTCCAGATGGCTCGAGCCGCCCTTGCCGGGCGTCACGCCGCCAACCATCTTGGTGCCGTATTCGATGGCCTGTTCGGAATGGAAGGTGCCCTGGGAGCCGGTGAAGCCCTGGCAGATGACACGGGTATCGGAATTGACCAGAACTGCCATCACGCCGCCTCCTTGACCGCTTTGACCACCTTCTCGGCAGCATCGCCGAGATCGTCCCCGGACAGGATGGGCAACCCCGAATCGGCCAGGATCTGCTTGCCGAGGTCGACGTTGGTGCCCTCCAGGCGCACCACCAGGGGCACGCCGATGCTGATCTCCTTGGCCGCCGCCACAATGCCTTCGGCGATCACGTCGCAACGCATGATGCCGCCGAAGATGTTGACCAGGATGCCTTCGACGTTGGGATCCGAAAGAATGATCTTGAAGGCTTCGGTGACGCGGTCGCGGGTGGCGCCGCCGCCGACGTCGAGGAAGTTGGCCGGATCGCCGCCATAGAGCTTGATGATGTCCATGGTGGCCATGGCCAAACCGGCACCGTTGACCATGCAACCGATAGAGCCATCGAGCTTGATGTAGCTGAGCTCGTGCTCGGCCGCCTCGAGTTCGGCCGGATCCTCCTCGCTCTCGTCACGCAGTGCAGCTATGTCGGGGCGGCGGTAGAGCGCGTTGTCGTCGAAGTTCATCTTGGCGTCCAGCGCCATCACCTCACCGGCGCCGGTGACCACCAGCGGGTTGATCTCGATGAGGCTGGCGTCGGTTTCGGTGAAGGCCCGGTAGAGCGCCATCAGGAACTTCACCGCCGACCCCACCTGTTTGCCTTCGAGCTTCAGACCGAAGGCGATGCGGCGGGCGTGGAATGCCTGCAACCCGGTGGCCGGATCGACGGAGACGAACTGGATCTTCTCCGGCGTCTTGGCGGCCACTTCCTCGATGTCCATGCCGCCCTCGGTCGAGGCCATGACGGTAACCCGGCTGGTGCCGCGGTCGATCAACATGCTGAGGTAAAGCTCGCGGGCGATGTCGCAGCCGTCCTCGACGTAAATACGCTGGACCTCCTTGCCGGCCGGGCCGGTCTGATGCGTGACTAGGGTCATGCCCAGTATGTCGCGGGCCGCCACTGTCACCTCGTCGAGCGATTTGACGACCTTGATGCCGCCGCCCTTGCCGCGGCCGCCAGCATGGATCTGAGCCTTGACCACCCAGACGGGGCCGCCCAGTTCCCCGGCCGCCGCAGTGGCCTCGTCGACGCTGAACGCCACCTTGCCGCGCGGCACGACGACGCCGTATTTGGCGAAGAGTTCTTTCGCCTGGTGCTCGTGAATATTCATGGGCTCTCCCGCAGCGGTCTCTGGCCGCTTTGCTTTCGGCGTTTTTTGAGGTTCGGCCTAAATCCGGCTACTTGCTTTTCTTGGCTTTGCGCTTTGCCGGCCGCTTGGCCTTGGCTTTCTTTTTGACCAGCGAAGGATCGAGGCGCTTGACGACGCGCAAAAGCTCGCGCACCGCGCCGACCGACTTGCCCAGCGCTGCCTTTTCGCTCTTGTTGAGGTCAATCTCGACGACCTTCTCGACACCGCCGGCACCGATCACCACCGGCACACCGACGTAGATGTCGCGATAGCCGTACTGGCCGTTGAGGTAGGCAGCACAGGGCAGCACCCGTTTCTTGTCCCGAAGATAGGACTCGGCCATCTGGATTGCGGCGCTGGCCGGCGCGTAAAAGGCCGAGCCGGTTTTCAAAAGACCGACGATTTCGGCCCCGCCGTCACGGGTACGCTGAACGATCTCGTTCAGGCGCTCGCGCTTGATCCAGCCCATCTTGACCAGATCCGGCAGCGGAATGCCCGAGACCGTAGAATAGCGCGGCAGCGGCACCATGGTGTCGCCGTGGCCGCCCAGCACGAAGGCCGTGACGTCCTCGACCGAGACACCCATCTCGTCGGCCAGAAAGTGGCGGAAGCGTGCCGAATCGAGCACCCCGGCCATGCCCACGACGCGATTGTGGGGCAGACCCGAAACCTCGCGCAGCACCCAGACCATGGCATCCAGGGGATTGGTGATGCAGATGACGAAGGCGCCGGGGGCATATCGCTTGATGCCCTCGCCCACGGCCTGCATGACCTTGGTATTGATCTCGATCAGGTCGTCGCGGCTCATGCCCGGCCGCCGCGCCACGCCGGCCGTGACGATGACCACGTCGGAACCGCGGATACCGGCGTAGCCCTGGGTGCCGGTAAAGCCGGCGTCGAAACCCTCGACCGGGGCGGACTGGGCGATGTCCAGCGACTTGCCCTGGGGCAAGCCCTTGACGATGTCGAACATGACCACATCGCCGAGTTCCTTGAGCCCGGCCAGATGGGCCAGGGTGCCGCCGATATTGCCGCCGCCGATGAGTGCGATCTTGTTGCGCGCCATCACGTCCTCCACAAGCTCCGCGCCCGTCGACGTGGCGCTTTGAGATGAGTTGATCAGCCTTCGAAGAGTTCCGCTAACTAGCGCGAATCGTCAGGCGCCGCAAGGCCACACGCGCGGATCGGTTGTCAGCGGATCGGCTGTCAAGAGTCGGATTTGCTGTCGTGATGCATCTTGTGATGCTTGTCGTGGTCGCCATCCTTATGCCCACCGCCGTCCTTGTGCATGTCATCATGCTGCTGCCCGCCCATGGCGCCGACGGCCATGATCGGCACCGTGATCTCGACTTGGCCGGCCTTCTCGAAGGTCAACGTGAGCGTAAATTCGCCGCCTTTCTTCAGCGGCGCTAGCAGCTTCATCAGCATCACATGCAATCCGCCGGGCCGGAATACCACGGGCGCGCCAGGCGGTACTTCGACGGCCTTGAGACGGGTCATGCGCATGACGCCGTCTTTAGAAACATGAGTGTGGAACTGGGCCTTGGCCGCCGCCGGCGTTTCTGCCGCCACCAGGCGGTCAACCTCGCTACCCAGATTATGCACCGTGATATAGGCAGCACCGTTGCGTGCCATCTTGCCGGCCGAGGCCCGGGCCCAGGCGTGTCCGACCATGAGGTCGCCGATCCGGCGTTCGGCGGCCTGGGCCGAAAGCGCCAGAGTGCCTAAGAAAACAATAGCAATAGCGGTTCGTAACATCGAATTCTCCCCAGGGACGCCGGTCCCTCTTGAATTTCCCACGATGGTGAACATATTGTCCGCGAAACCCGCAGATCCTACAAACCCCACAGTTCATTTCGCGAGGGCTCGTCAGCCATGGCACAGGAGACACGCAGCTTCGAGGCCGAAGTCACCAAACTTCTGCACATCGTCGCCAATTCACTATACAGCGACAAGGAAACCTTCCTTCGCGAGCTGATCTCAAACGCCTCCGATGCCTGCGACAGGCTGCGCTATGCCGCCATCACAGATCCCGGTTTGTCCGCCGACGACCCCGACTTGCGAATCACCATCGACGTCGACAAGAAGGCGCGCACGATACGCGTGTCGGACAACGGCATCGGCATGAACCACGACGAGTTGATCGAGAACCTGGGCACCATCGCGCGCTCCGGCACCTCCGCCTTCATGGATCACTTGAGCGGCGACGACAACAAGGACGTGGCCCTGATCGGCCAGTTCGGAGTCGGTTTTTATTCCGCATTCACGGTTTCCGATCATGTCGAGGTGATCAGCCGCAAGGCCGGCGAAGACCAGGCCTGGCTGTGGTCGTCGGACGGCCAGGGCAGCTACGAGGTGAGCGAGGCCGAACGCGAAGGCCGCGGCACCGATGTGGTCCTGACCATCCGCAAGGCCGAGAAGGACTTCGTCGAAGCGGCGCGTCTGCACCACATCATCAAGCGCTTCTCCGACCACATCGCCATTCCCATCCGCTTCGCCGACGGCGTTGCGGACAGCCCGGTGGCGGCCGGTGAAAAGCTCAACGAAGCCTCGGCCCTGTGGACGCGGCAAAAAAAGGACATCACGGCCGAGCAGTACACAGAGTTCTATCGCCACTCCGCCCACAGCTTCGACGAACCCTGGCTCACGCTCCATGCCCGGGCCGAGGGCAAGATCGAATACACGCTCTTGCTGTTCGTGCCATCTGCCCGGCCCTTCGACCTCTTTAGCGCCGAGCGCCGGCACCGGCTCAAGCTTTACGTCAAACGGGTCTTCATCACCGATGACCTGGAGGGCTTGCTGCCGCCATGGCTGCGCTTCGTGCGCGGCGTCGTCGATGCCGAGGACCTGCCGCTCAACATCAGCCGCGAGGTGCTGCAATCGAGCCCGCTGGTGACCCGCATCTCGAAGGCCCTGGTCAAGCGCCTGCTCAATGAGCTGGGCAAGAAAGCCGACAAAGCACCCGAGGAATTCGCCACTTTTTGGGGCAACTTCGGCGCCGTCATCAAAGAGGGCATCTACGAGGACGCGGACCAGCGCGAGGCACTGCTCAAGCTGGCCCGCTTCCATACCACCCGCTCGGGCGACAATTTGAATTCGTTGGCGGACTACGTGGCCGGTCTGGCCGAGGGCCAGAAGTCGATCTTCTACATCACCGGTGACGATCTCGATGCGCTGCGCAAGAGCCCGCAGATCGAGGGCTTTGCGGCACGCGGCATCGAGGTGCTGCTGCTCACCGATCCGGTCGATGACTTCTGGATCGCCTCCGGCTTCGAATACGAGGACCACGCCTTCAAGTCGATCACCCGGGGCGACACCGAATTCGACGAGATCAAGGCCCCCGATGACAAGACCGACGAAGCCGAGGCTGGTGACGAAGGGGCGCTCTCGACCCTCATTGCGCATCTCAAGTTGACGCTGGGCGAGGCGGTGAAAGATGTCCGCACGACAGACCGCCTGACCGACAGCCCGGTCTGCCTGGTGGCTGACGATCAGGACATCGACATGCACCTGGCACGACTGCTCAAGGCGCAGGGCCAGGACATCCCCCAAAGCCCGCGGGTGCTTGAACTCAATCCCCGACACGACCTGATCAAGACCCTGGCCACAGCGGCCACCAAGGACGGTGCTAGCGAGAACCTGGCCGACGCCGCTTACCTGCTGCTCGACCAGGCCCGTATCATCGAGGGCGAAATCCCCGAAGACCCGGCGGCCTTCTCACGCCGCCTGGCCGACGTCATGGCCAAGGGGGTTGGGGGTTAGGTCGGATCTGGGCGGAATACCAAAAAAACTCCCCCTCCCTATCCCTCCCCCGTCAAGGGGGAGGGGACAAAACTATGGCCTCGATCGACTCCCTCCCCCCTTGCGGGGGAGGGTTGGGGTGGGGGGGAAGCTCTAGAACCCGCTGAACGTCGCGAATTCCTCAAGCGGCACGCGCTCGGTGGGGAAGTTGTTTTCTGGTGCCTCAGGATCGGCGTAGCCCAGCGACATGCCGCACATGACGATTTCCAGCTCGCTCACCCCTACCACCTTGCGGGCGATTTTGTGGTAGAGCGCGAAGGCACCCTGCGCGCAGGTATCGAGGCCTTCGGCCCGGGCCAGCAACATGACGTTCTGGATGAACATGCCGACGTCGAACCATGAGCCCACGCCCATGTCGCGGTCGATGGTGAAAAGAAGACCGACGGGCGCATCGAAAAAGGTGTAGTTGCGGCCGAACTGCTTCCACATGGCCTCGCGATCACCCTTGGGAATGCCGATGGCGCCGTAGAGCAGTTTGCCCACGGTGCGACGGCGCGAATCATAGGGCTCGCGCCACTCGTTGGGATAATCCTGGTATTCGGCGACGTAGAGGTGATCTTCGACCTCACGCGCTTCCAGGATGGCCTGGCTGAAGCGATCCTTGGTCTCGCCTGCCATGACATGCACTTTCCAGGGCTGGATGTTGCCGCTCGAGGGCGCCCGCGCCGCCACTTCGATAATGCGTTCGACGGTCTCGCGAGGCACCGGCCGGGGCAGGAAAGCCCGCACGGAATGCCGGCTGGTTATGGCTTCGACGACATCCATTTGACCAAAGCTCCAGATGATTGTTGCTCGCCCTAATCGAGCGGCTTGCGCCCGGCTTGTCAATCGCCACGCTTTTGGTTTGCAGATCGTGGGGTAGGGAGACGACGATGAGCGACGAGCCGGATGGCCCCAGCCCAACGATCCGGATTGATTCGCCTACTGGCCGAACTTGAGCCTGACGGCACCCAGGATGGGACCGCCATTGGCTTCCTGCACGATGACGACGCAGCCATCGCGGCCACCGGCGCGTGAAGCGACGATATCGGATTTGAGCTCGGTGGCACTGCCGTCCCAGCGGCCCAGCTTTGTCAGGCCACGCACCACGTTGTGGTAGCTGATGGTGCGGCCGCGATTCTCGCCGCGCCGAATGGCTACCTGGTGGCGGCGGTCGTATTCCATCAACCAGACGTCGGCGGGCGGCGACACCTGTCCGGGAGCGATCTTGATCCTGAGGCCGCCGTTCGGACTCGTCGCCAGGTGCACGTCGGCACCGCCGCCGCCCATGCTGTCGATGGCCGCCAGCACGGCGTGGCGTTGCGAACCGACGACGTGGCTGCGACCG
Organism: Rhodospirillaceae bacterium; assembly: GCA_002690215.1. GTDB lineage: Bacteria > Pseudomonadota > Alphaproteobacteria > UBA2966 > UBA2966. Next base: position 15,600 of record NZDS01000062.1, read on the forward strand.
CCGATCACCATCTGCGGCGTGTAGACGTAACGTTGGCTCAGCGTGCGGCCATAGGCATGTTGGCGGGCTGTCGTGTCGGACGTGGCGAAGGTGTCCTTCCAGCCAATGTAATCCCAGTAGTCGATGTGGAAGCTGAGCGCGATGAGGTCGTCGCGCTCGGCCAACTCACCCAGGAAGGCATCGGCCGGCGGACAGGAGGAGCAACCTTGCGAGGTGAAAAGCTCGACCACCGTCGGATTCCGTTGCTGCGCCCGAGCCTCTGAAAATACCAGCCCCGCAACCAACATGAGGGCGGCGAAAACGAGACCGGGCGAGCGTGGCAGAAAGCGATGGATCATCACCGTTCCGGCTTAAGGTATGCCGGTATCACAAGCGAATCACTTGTCGGTGAGAAATGCGGTTTAGCGCCGATCCTCGCGGATCATGTCGGCGGCCTTCTCGGCGATCATTACCACCGGTGAGTTGGTATTGCCCGAAGTGATGGTGGGCATGACCGAAGCATCGACCACGCGCAGGCCCGCAATGCCGTGCAGTCGCAGGCGCTGGTCGACCACGGCCTGGTCGTCGTCACCCATCTTGCAGGTGCTGACGGGGTGGAAGATGGTGGTGCCGATGTCGCCGGCCGCCCGGGCCAGGTCTTCGTCGCCATCGATGTCGGCGCCGGGCAGGTATTCCTGCGGGCTGAAGGGCGCCAGCGCCGGAGCTGCGCAGATTTGCCGCGTCAGGCGGATGGCATCGGCCGCCACTTGGCGATCGGCCGGCGCCGCCAGGTAATTGGGCCGGATCTCGGGGGCCGCGAAGGGATCATTACTGGCGATGGCGACGCGGCCGCGGCTTTCGGGCCGCAAGTTGCAAACCGAGGCGGTGAAGGCCGGGAAGTCGTGCAGCGGGTCGCCGAACTTGTCCAGCGACAAGGGCTGCACGTGATATTCCAGGTTGGGCGTCTCGCGCGACGGGTCCGATTTGGCGAACAGGCCAAGCTGGCTGGGCGCCATGGTCAGCGGCCCCTTGCGCATGAGGAAGTACTGCAGCCCCATGCCCAGGCGACCGAGCAGGCTGTTGGCGCTCTGGTTGAGGGTTTTGGTGTTGCTCACCCGGAAGATCAGGCGAAGCTGCAGGTGATCCTGCAGATTGCCGCCGACGCCGGGCAGCGCATGTAGCGTTTCGACGCCATGCTCGGCCAAGAGCTCGGGCGGCCCGATGCCGGAAAGCTGCAGGAGCTGCGGCGAGCCGATGGCACCGCTGGCCAGAATCAACTCGCCCCGCACGCCGGCAACGAAATCGCGCCCACCGCGGCGAAACTTGAGGCCGCTGGCGCGCTTGCCGTCGAACTCGATATTGCTGGCCTGGGCGCCGGTGACGACGTGCAGGTTGGCGCGTTGGCGCACCGGACGCAGAAAGCCCTTGGCCGTGGACCAGCGCACGCCGCGCTTCTGGTTGACCTGGAAGTAGGAGCTGCCTTCGTTGTCACCGCGGTTGAAGTCACTGATCTTGGGAATGCCGGCCTCGGCCGCAGCATCGCGGAAGGCATCGAGGATCTCCCAGGTCAAGCGCATCTCCTCGACCCGCCACTCGCCACCGGCGCCGTGGAAGTCGTCGGCGCCGTGTACGTAGTCCTCGGACTTGCGGAAGTAGGGTAGCACGTCGTCCCAGCCCCAGCCGACGTTGCCGAGCTGGCGCCAGTGATCATAATCATTCGACTGGCCACGCATGTAGATCATGCCGTTGATGGACGAACAGCCGCCCAGCACCCGGCCGCGAGGGTAGTTCAAGGCCCGGCCGTTGAGACCCTCCTCGGCCACCGTCTTGAAGCACCAGTCGGTACGCGGATCGTTTTGGGTGTAAAGGTAGCCGATCGGGATGTGGATCCACATGCGGTTGTCGTGGCCGCCGGCTTCGAGCAGCAGCACCCGCATGTCGGTATCGGCCGAAAGCCGATTGGCCAACACGCAACCGGCCGAGCCGGCCCCCACGATGACGTAATCGTAATCGCCGATACGCTCGACCGGTTCGGTCATGATTACCTCCTGGCGCCTCAAATAGCGGTGCCAGGACTATACCCTATGCAGCCGCCAGCCGCCGCAGCACGTACTGCAAAATGCCGCCGTGACGGAAGTATTCGACCTCGTCCTCGGTATCGATACGGCAGGTCAATTCCACTTCCTGGCTGCTGCCATCGCCGCGCTCGATGCGGCAACTCACGTCCATGCCCGGCGTGATCCCCCCGACCAGACCCGAGATGGCGAAGGTTTCGCTGCCGTCGAGGTCCAGAGTCTGGCGCGTGGTGCCCGACTTGAACTGCAACGGCAGCACCCCCATGCCGACCAGGTTGGAGCGGTGGATGCGCTCGTAGCTCTCGCAGATTACGGCCTGCACGCCGAGCAGACGGGTGCCCTTGGCGGCCCAATCGCGCGAGGAACCGGTGCCGTATTCCTTGCCGCCCACCACCACCAGCGGCACGCCGTCGCCCTGGTATGCCGCCGCCGCCGCGAAGATAGAAGTCTGGTCGCCGTCCGGCATATGGCGGGTGACACCGCCTTCGCTGCCGGGCGCCATCTCGTTGCGCAAACGAATATTTCCAAAGGTGCCGCGCATCATCACTTCGTGGTTGCCGCGCCGCGCCCCGAAGGAGTTGAACTCGCGGGCCGGTACCTGGTGGTCGAGCAGGTATTCGCCGGCCGGGCTGTCGCCGGTTATGGCGCCGGCCGGCGAGATGTGGTCGGTGGTGATGGAATCGCCCAACAGCGCCAACGCCCGGGCGCCGACGATGTCGGAAAAGCCGCCGGGCTGGGCCGGCATGTCCTGAAAGAAGGTGGGGTGGCGGACGTAGGTCGAGGTGGGATCCCAGTCATAGGTCAGCCCCTCCGCCGTCTCGATGGCCTGCCAGGCCTCCGTGCCGCTGAAGACGTCGGCGTAGCGGCTTTCGAACATTTCGCGGTCGAGCGCCGTCGCCAGGGCTTCGCGCACCTCGGCCGTACTGGGCCAGATGTCGCCGAGATAGACCGGGTTGCCGTCGCTGCCCTTGCCCAGCGGCTCGGTGAAGACGTTGCGGCGCAGCGAGCCAGCCAGGGCGTAAACCACCACCAGCGGCGGCGAGGCCAGATAGTTGGCCTTGACGTGGGGGCTGATGCGGCCCTCGAAATTGCGGTTGCCCGATAGCACCGAGCAGGCCACCAGATCCCCGGCTCCAATGGCCTCGGCAATGGGTTCTTCCAGCGGCCCCGAATTGCCGATGCAGGTGGTACAACCATAGCCCACCAGATTGAAACCGAGCGCGTCGAGAGGCTCCTGCAGGCCGGCCCGGGCCAGGTATTCTGTCACCACCTGCGAGCCCGGAGCCAGCGAGGTCTTGACCCAGGGTTTGACGCGGAGGCCCTTCTCGGCGGCCTTCTTGGCCACCAATCCGGCAGCCAACATGACACCAGGATTGGAGGTGTTGGTGCAGCTTGTGATGGCAGCGATGACCACGTCGCCGTGCTTGAGCTCGTAATCGGCGTCGCGCACCGACTGGCCGATGTTGGCCGTGTCGCCTTTGTCGAATGTCTCCTCCAGGACCGACTCGAAGGCCTCCTTGGCGTTGGCCAGAGGCACCCGGTCCTGCGGCCGCTTGGGCCCGGCGATGCTGGGCACCACGCTGCCCAGATCGAGGGAAACCGTATCGCTGAACACGGGATCGGGGGCGTCGGCCTGGCGCCACAGGCCCTGGGCCTTGGCGTAGGCTTCGACCAGGGCAATGCGTTCGGGATCACGGCCGGTCAGTTCGAGAAACGCGATGGTCTCCTCGTCGACGGCGAAGAAGCCGCAGGTGGCGCCGTATTCAGGCGCCATATTGGCCAGCGTGGCGCGGTCGGCAAGGGACAGCTCGGAGACGCCGGGGCCGTAGAATTCGACGAAACGGCCGACCACGCCACGAGCGCGCAGCATCTCGGTGACCGTCAGCACCAGATCGGTGGCGGTGACGCCATCCTTGAGGCTGCCCTCGAGGCGCATACCGACGACTTCGGGCACCACCATCGAAATGGGCTGGCCCAGCATGGCTGCCTCCGCCTCGATGCCACCGACGCCCCAGCCCAGCACGGAAAGGCCGTTGACCATGGTGGTGTGGCTGTCGGTGCCCACCAGGGTGTCGGGATAGGCCAGGGTGGAACCGTCAGCTTCTCCTGTCCAAACCACTTGCGCCAGGTATTCCAGATTGACCTGGTGGCAGATGCCGGTTCCCGGGGGCACGACGCGGAAATTCTCGAAGGCTTGCTGACCCCAGCGCAGAAAGGCATAGCGCTCACCATTGCGTTCCATCTCGCGGATCACGTTGGCGCCGAAGGCCTGGTCGTCACCATAGTTGTCGACCATCACCGAGTGATCGATCACCAGGTCTACCGGCGACAGCGGGTTGATGGCCTTGGGATCGCCGCCCATGGCGGCCATGGCGGCGCGCATGGCCGCCAGATCGACGACGGCGGGAACGCCGGTGAAATCCTGCATCAGCACGCGGGCCGGGCGAAAGGCGATCTCGCGCTCGACGCCGGCCGTCTCGGCCCAGCCGGCCAGGGCGCGAATGTCGTCGACGGTAACGGTGCGGCCATCCTCGTGGCGCAGCAGGTTCTCGAGCAGGACCTTGAGCGAGAAGGGCAGGCGCGAGAGATCGCCGAGCCCGGCGTCCTGGGCCGCCGGCAGACTGAAGTAATCGTAGCTCCGTCCGCCGACCTCGAGGCTGCGGCGAAGATTGAGGCTGTCCTGGCCGTGGGCTGTCACGATTCCTGCTCCTTTTTGTGGTGTGCCGGCCCCGCGCCGCCCATGTGGCAAATGCGGCCGCCGGCGGCGTTGTTCAAACACAATTGGGTTCGGCCCGCAAGCCCTGCTAAGAGGAAGGGTGCAACGTGGGGAGTGGAATTCCATGCAGGAAATCGAAACCGGAGTCGCCGGGCGCGTCGTCGTCATCACCGGCGCCGGCCAGGGCATCGGCCGCACCGTGGCCCGCCAGTTCGCCGCCAAGGGCGCGATCGCGGTGATCGCCGACCGCGACGGGGGCAATGGCCGGCGCGTGGCCGGCGAGATCGCCGCCGCCGGCGGCCGGGCCTTGGCGTTCGATACCGACGTCACCTCCGAGGATTCTCTGGCTTCCATGGTCGAGGGCACCGTCGCGGCGGAGGGCCGTATCGACGTCCTGATCAACAACGCCGGCATCTACTCCACCCTAGGACGCCGTCCCTTCGACGAGATTCCGCTGGAGGAATGGGACCACGTCATTCGGGTCAACGTTACCGGCAGTTTCCTTGCCGCCCGAGCCGTGCTGCCGGCTATGCGCCAGGCTGGTGCAGGCCGAATAATAAACATCTCCTCGAGTACGGTACCGCTCGGGCTACCGTTACTGTCTCATTACATAACTTCCAAAACCGCCGTCATCGGCCTCACGCGGGCCCTGGCCCACGAACTGGGAGGTGACGACATAACCGTCAATGCCGTGCTGCCCGGTCTGACCGAGACCGAGGTCGAGAACCCGGCGGTCGACGAGGCCCGCCGCCAGTCCCTGGTGGCGCGCCAGTGCGTCGGCCGCAAGCAAGTGCCCGACGATTTGGTCGGTGTCCTGCTGTTCCTGGCCTCGCCGTCCAGCGCCTTCATGACCGGCCAGTCGCTGCTCGTCGACGGCGGCACCGCCCACCTATGATCTGCAACCACATAAGCCAAGGAGAATCATCTTGACCGTCACAATCGAAAAGAACGGCCCGGTCACCACGGTCGTGCTCAGCCGACCGGAAGTCCGCAACGCCCTCGACCGGGCCACCTCCGCCAGCCTGGCCGAGGCCTTTCGCGCCTTCGAGGCCGACGACGAAGCCCGCGTGGCAGTGCTTTTCGGCGCCAATGGCACTTTTTGTTCGGGCGCCGACCTCAAGGCCTTCTCTAAAGGCCGCGAATTCGCCAACCGCGTCGCCCCCGATGGCGATGGCCCCATTGGGGTCAGCCGCATGGTGCTGTCCAAGCCGGTAATCGGCGCCGTCGCCGGCCATGCCGTGGCCGGCGGGCTGGAGCTGGCGCTATGGTGCGATCTGCGGGTCGCCGAGGAGAGTGCCGTCTTCGGCGTCTTTTGCCGGCGCTGGGGGGTGCCGCTGATCGATGGCGGCACCGTCCGCCTGCCGCGGCTGATCGGTATGGGCCGGGCGCTCGATCTGATTCTCACGGGCCGGCCGGTGGACGCCAGGGAGGCCCTGTCCATGGGCTTGGCCAACCGCGTCGTGCCCGATGGCCAGGCCCGCGACGCAGCCGAGTCTCTGGCGCTTGAGCTTTGCGGCCTACCGCAGATCTGCATGCGCTCGGATCGCATGTCGGTATACGAACAGCAGGGTCTCGATTTGGAAAGCGCCATGGTGCGGGAGTTCGCCCTGGGCCAGGACGCTGTCGACGAAGAGGCGATCGCCGGCGCCAAACGCTTTGCCGATGGCGCCGGTCGTCATGGGCAGGCGGCTGGCGGTTGGCGGCCAAAATAATTTGGAATAATTCCAAACTAAAGAAATATCGACACAAGGTGTTGCGCCGCGAGGCAGTATTGGTGTTTTGTGTCCGCCCGCGGCTACGCTGCCGGTTCAAACCAACAAGTGTCGGACCAACCGGCCACCTGCAAAAACATGGGGAGTGATGATTGCAACGACCCCCTCCGTTGCGCTTAGACTGGTTTTGCCACCAGGCCCTCTACGGGTCATGGGTAGGATTGCGTCCACTGCCGAGGCTGGAGACAGAGCCGAAACGACGTTGCCTTGCCCGAGTTCCTGAGATCGACAAAACCGGAATCAGACGAAAGCGAGTGGTCGACCGATGACCGACAGTGATCAATCCATAGCGCACGCCGAGACTTTTCCTGCGCTGCTGCAAGAACAGATCAAGCGTTGGCCTGACAGTCCGGCTTATCGGGAAAAATACTACGGCATCTGGCAAACCTGGACTTGGACGCAATCCGTCACTGAGATCCGGGCCATGGCGCTGGGATTTTCCGAAGTCGGCCTGAAGCGTGGCGAACACGTGGCCATCATCGGCGCCAACCGGCCCGAGCTCTATTGGTCGTTTACCGCCATCCAGGCCATGGGCGGCATACCCATCCCGCTGTACCAGGACAGCATTGCCGAGGAGATGCAGTACGTCCTCGAGCACGCCGAAATCCGTATCGCGATCTGCGAAAACCAGGAGCAAGTCGACAAGATTCTGTCGGTGATGGAGCGCTGCCCGAAAATCGAGATCTTGATCTATAAGGATCCCCGCGGCATGCGGCACTACGACCAGCCGTTCGTGCACGCCCTTAGCGATCTCAAGGAGCAGGGCCGGGCGCTGGACGCTGCGAAACCCGACTTCTATGACAGCCAAGTGGCGCTGGGCAAGAACGACGACGTCGCCCTGATTGCCTACACTTCTGGCACCACCGGCAACCCAAAGGGCGTGGTGATATCGTTCCGGGCGCTGATGAAGGCGTCCCAGGAATCCGTTGCCATAGAACAGCTCAACCTGAAAGACGAGGTGCTGTCCTACCTTCCGTTGGCCTGGGTCGGCGATCATTTCTTCTCCATCGCCCAGGCCTACCAATCGGGCCTGACCGTCAACTGCCCCGAAAGCAGCGACACGGTGATGCTCGACCTCAAGGAATTGGGGCCGACCTACTTCTTCGCGCCTCCTGCCATCTGGGAAGGCTTCCTGACGCAAATCC
>NZDS01000063.1 GCA_002690215.1 Rhodospirillaceae bacterium
TGGCGCCCGGCGAGATCGGCGAGATCGTGCTGCGCGGCCGCGACCCCTGGCACGTGGCGTTGGGCTATTACAACAAACCCGAGGCCACGGCCGAGGCTTTTCGCAATCTCTGGTTCCACACCGGCGACCGCGGCCGCATCGACGCCGACGGCTACCTCTACTTCGTCGACCGCAAGAAGGACGCCATCAGGCGCCGGGGCGAGAACATCTCGTCCTACGAGGTCGAACAGATCATCCTCAAGAACCAAGCCGTCGAGGACGTCGCCGCTTTCGCCGTGGCCGCCGAAACCAGCGAAGACGAGGTCATGGTCAGTTTGGTGCTGCGCCCGGGCTCGAACCTCACCCCGGCGGCGTTGATCGATTTCTGCCAACAAAACATGGCGTATTACATGGTGCCCCGCTACGTCGAGTTCGTGCCCGATCTGCCGCGGACCATGAGCGAGAAGGTACAAAAATACAAACTCCGCGATGCCGCCGAGGCCCGTCTCGCCGATATCTGGGACCGCGAAAAAGAGGGCATTGTGGTCAAGCGCTAGGCCAGCCGCTCGGCAGCCCATTTTTCGGAGTCATTGCCCTTTTTTTGGGGACACGTACCTTAATGCCTAGTTTTTGGGCATTAAGGTACGTGTCCCCAAAAACTCACACCTCTTGAACCCCCCATATCTCGATCTTATTTATAGACCGACGGTCGGTCTATAACGAGGAACGAACGATGGTAAGAGTGGTCAAGGCGCCCGAGATCCGGCGGGCCGAGATCCTGCAAGCGGCTTGGGGCCTGTTTGCCGAACGGGGTTACGAGGGCACCAAGGTGGCGATGGTGCTGGAGCGGGCCGGCATCGCCAAGGGCACCTTCTATCACTACTTCGCCTCGAAGGAATCGCTGCTGGACGCCGTCGTCGAGGCCATGACCGAAAGGGGGCTGGCCGAGGTAGAGGCGGCCGTAGCGGCTGCCGGTGCGGGTGGCATTCAGCAGTTGAACGCCTTTCTCGAAGCCTCGCGCGGTCTGCGGACCAACAATATGGCGCTGATCGTCGATATCGCGCTGGTGCTGCACCGCGACGAAAACGCCATCATGCTGCGTAAGCTGCGCCGCCGCGTCGATGGCCGCGTGCGGCCGATCCTGACAGCCATCATCGCCACGGGTGCGGCCGAAGGGACTTTCGGCGCATTGCTGCCACACGACGAGATTGCCCAGGTCATCCTCGATCTCGGTCACGCGGTTGCCGACCGCAATTTGGACACCCTGCTCGAACATCTGCCGCCCCGCGAAACCCTGACCACGATCCTGCGCCGCCTGACCGGCGTCGGCACCGCCGTCGAGCGCCTGCTGGGAACGACCGAACAGCTCTCAGTAATCGACGACGGCTTCGCCGCCGCCTTGGGACGGTTCCTTGAGGCGAGGGAGCATTGATCATGAGGAGAGAAACATGACCGCATCATCGGGATTGGCCGCACCAACTGCCGCCGATCGGCTCGATGCCGACGGCCGCCAGGTGCTGGCGCGTGAGCTCATCCGGCCGATAATCTGGGGTGGGCTCATGTTCCTGGCCGCCGGACGTCTCGACTGGCTGAGCGGCTGGCTAATGCTGGGCCTGAGCTACGCCGTGCTGATCCCGGCGCTCACCTATCTGGCCCGGCATAACCCCGCGGTCCTCAATGCTCGCCGCCGCATGGGCCCAGGCACGGAGCCCTTCGACAAGGTGTTTTTCGCACTCTGGATCCCCAGCGGTCTGGGATTGATGGTGCTCTCGGCCCTCGACGCAGGCCGCTTCGGCTGGTCGCAGATGCCGCTCGGGCTGCAGGCTCTGGGCGCCATCGTGCTGGTCGCCGGTATGGTCACAATCTATTGGTCGATGGCGGTCAACCGCCACTTCGAGGTTTCGGTGCGCCTGCAAAGCGACCGCGATCACCAGGTCTGCCGCGACGGCCCCTATCGCTTCGTCCGCCACCCCGGATACACCGGTGCCTTGCTCGGCAACTTCGCCATGCCGCTCTTGCTGGGTTCGTGGTGGGGATTGCTGCCGGCCCTCGGCATCACCGTCCTCTTCGTGGTACGCACGGTGCTCGAGGAAAGAACGCTCATGGCCAAACTACCGGGCTACAAGGACTACGCCAGCCAAACGCGGTTTCGTCTCGTGCCGGGGGTGTGGTAGGCCGCAGGTCGGCCGATTAGAACGCCACCGTTGCCAGGGCCGCAGCAAGTTCTGCGTCGCTGAGTGCCACCGGAGAAGATGGTGCCACGTCCGGGGCGGGCACGCGAGTATGGTTAGCGTCGCACATGCCAAAACTCGACTCTGACCTCGGTTGTTGTAGGGTCTCTTCAAAGCTGCCAGTGACTGCCCAGGTCGGAGAAACCCCAAAACCACATTCCGACCCAAAAAAGGAAGAATAGGGATACGAACCGAATTGCAGGCAATTCGGATCATGTCCCGTTGACTACCCCACCGCCTCCTTGCCCATCATCGCGCGCGCTATCAGCAGCTTCGAAATCTCGGCCGTGCCGTCGCCGATTTGCCAGCCCAGGATATCGCGCAGCCGTTGCTCGAAGGGCAGTTCCTGGGAGTAGCCGTAGTGGCCGTGCAGCGTTAGGCACTTGCGCACGATTTCGAAAGTGAGCTCGGGCACCCACCATTTGCACATGGCGCCCTCGCGGCTGTGGCGCTGGCCGGTTTCGCGCATCCACAAAGCCTTGTAGCAAAGCAGCCGGGCGGCCTCTAGCTGGGTTTCGGCTTCGGCCAGGGGGAAACTCACGCCCTGGTATTGCGAGATGGGACGGCCCATGGAGTGGCGCTGCTGGACGAATTCGCAGGTCTCGTCGACCGACGCTTGCGCCGCACCCAGGCATTTGAGGGCTATGTAGACGCGGTTGGTGTCGAAGAAGTCCGCCACCATGAAATAGCCTTCGCCCTGTGGTCCCACCAGGTGGTCGGCTGGAACCCTTACGTCGTCGAAGGCGATGGAGCCGCGTTTGGCGCCGCGGCTGCCGATGTCGGGCCAGACACGCGGCTCGCCGACACCAGGTGTGTCTTTGGGGACGAAAAAGTTGCTTAGGCCCCGCACGCCGGTGCTGCCTTCCTCGGAACGGCAGGTGATGATGAAATAGTCCGCATCGACCCAGGAAATCGAGTTCTTGACGGTGTTCAGCCGCCACTGGTTGCCCTCGAGCACGGCACGGCCCTTGAAGGCCGCCATGTCGCTACCGCTTTCGGGCTCGGTGAAACCAACCGCAACGATGGCCTGGCCGGCGGCCACGGCTTCGCGGGCCGGCACGCCGATCTCGTCTGGCACACCGGGCAGGCGGTAGAGCTCGTAGGGCTCGCTGGCGACGAGCAACGGCAGCGCCGTGTTGAAGTCGGCGTAACCGGCTTCCTCGACCATGATGCCGCGGCTGATGAAGTCCATCTCGCGGCTCATTAGGCCGTTGGTCGCGGCTGCCTCGATGATCGGGCGGGGAAAGTTGCCCTGGTCCCATTCGGCGCGGCGCGGCGCGATGACCTCGCGGCCGAAGCGGCGCATCTGTTCGCGGTAGAGGTTTTGTTCTTCGGAGTAGGCAAAGCTAAGCGTCATGATTTTCTTCCCTGGGTCGGAATATGTGGGGTGATAATAGCGTAGTTTTTGTCAAAGGGCGTTCAGGCGCCACGAGGGCTTCCGCGGCATAAGCCGCGACGCGCGGTCGCGCTCGCCAAAGGACGCCCAGGCGCCCTTTGGATGCAAAAATGGTGGCAATGGTCGCCCGAAGGTCCGCCGCCGTGAGCGAATTTTTTTGACCCTCACCGGGCGGGCGCTCCGCGCCCTTGGCCTCCGCCCCCCGTCCCGGTGGGCGGCTTAGTGCCAATACAAAGTGTGTTTTTTTGCTGCTTGGTCTTGGTGCAACGGGAGCGACCGCGACCCGCCGCCCCCGCGGCGCGCCCGCGCAGGCAGCGGGCCGAAGGCCCGCCGCCGTGAGCGACAAAGACCTATTCCCCCTCGGGAATAGGCAGCGCTGTGCCGTACTTAACCTGCTTGAGGGCAAAGCTTGAGGTGATGTTGGAGACGCCGGGGATGCGCGTCAGGCGGTCGACGACGAACGACTTGTAGGCTTCGACATCGGGCACGACGATGCGCAGGAGGTAATCGGCATCGCCCGTCATCAGGTAGCATTCCATGACTTCCGGCAGCGCCGAGACGGTGGCCTCGAAGCCCTCCAGGTTGCGCTCGATCTGCTGCTGCAGCGTGACGCGCACGAAGACGCTGACCGGCAGGCCGACGGCGGCCGGGTCGATCAGCGTGGCGTGAGCCCGGATGACGCCGCTTTCTTCGAGCTCGCGCAAGCGTCGCGAGCAGGGCGACGGCGAGAGACCGGCGGCGCGAGCAAGTTCCACATTGGCCAGGCGGGCGTTCTGCTGCAATGTGGCTAGAATGCGACGATCGGTGCGGTCGAGGGTATGTTTTGGCATAATCTGTAAGTCATGTTCCAGAAATTGGTGAATTATTGCGCAATTATTGTCTTCTTTGGCGGCAATCGCAAGGATCGTGTGGCGCCGTTCGTGCTAGCCTGATGCTCCTGATGAACGATACTTCAGCACCCGGTCTTTCCAACCGGCTGGCGCCGGAGCTCATTGCCGGGCTCACCCAGGTCGAGCAGAAGGTGCTGTGGTTGGCCTGTTGGATGATCCATCACGCCAACCACGTGCGGCCCTCGCGCGACGGCCTCAAGGTGGGTGGCCACCAGGCTTCGTGTGCTTCGGCCACGACGCTGCTGACGGCGCTCTATTTCCACGAATTGGAGGCCGCCGACCGGGTCGCCGTAAAACCCCACGCGGCGCCGGTCTTTCACGCCATCCAGTACCTCATGGGCAACCAGGACTTACCAAGCCTGAAGGCGTTTCGGGCTTTCGGCGGGGCCCAGTCCTATCCCTCGCGCACCAAGGACCACGATGGCGTCGATCTCTCCACCGGCTCGGTTGGGCTCGGTGTCGGTGCGACGCTGTTTGCCTCATTGGTGCAGGACTACGTGCATCTTCACGGCCTGGTGCCGGCGGACCGGCCCAAGGGCCGCCTGGTGGCGCTGATGGGCGATGCCGAGCTCGACGAAGGCAACGTCTTCGAGGCGCTGCTGGAGGGCTGGAAGCACGACGTGCGGAATCTTTGGTGGATCATCGACTACAACCGCCAAAGCCTGGACGGCGTGGTCAACGATTACCTGTTCGCCAAGATCAAGGACTTCTTCGCGACCGTCGATTGGCAGGTCGTGACCTTGAAGTACGGCAACAGGCTTCGCCTGGCTTTCGAAGGGCCGGCCGGCGAGGCGTTACGGCAATGGATCGACGACTGCCCCAATCAGCTCTATTCGGCGCTTTGCTTCAAAGGCGCCGAGGGCTGGCGCGAGCACCTCAAGCACGATCTGCGCGGCGTCAGCGGCTTCAAGGAGCTCTTGGACAGCCACGACGACGAGAGTTTGCACGCGCTGATGACCAACCTCGCCGGCCACGATATGGAAACCGTGCTCGATGCCTTCCGCGAGGCCGAGGGCGACCGGCCGCATTGCTTCGTGGCCTACACCGTCAAGGGCTATGGACTGCCGATAGCGGGCCACAAGGACAACCACGCCGGCATGATGACGCCCGACCAGATGGCCGAGTTCAAATCGTCCATGGGCATCCCCGACGGGGCTGAATGGGACCCGCTCGCGGGCTTGAATCTCACAGCCGAGGCGCTGACCGACTTGGTCGAAGGAGCCCCCATGGCCAGGCGCCGGCCCGGCGGCCGCAGCGCCTCGCTGGCCGTGGCGGCGCCGCTGGCCGAGCGCGGCGCCCAGTCGACGCAAGAAGCCTTCGGGCGCATCATGAACGAGTTGGGCAAGTCCGATGACGAAATGGCGCAGCGCATCGTCACCACCTCGCCCGACGTCACGGTGTCGACCAACCTGGGCGGCTGGGTCAACCAACGCGAGGTCTTTCATCGCCACGAAAAAGCCGACGTGTTCCGCCAGGAGCATCTGCCTTCGACTCAGCGCTGGACGCTGTCGCCGCGCGGCCGCCACATCGAGCTGGGCATCGCCGAGAACAATCTATTCCTTTTGCTCACGGCGCTGGGCCTTTCGGGCGAGCTTTTCGGGGCGCCGTTGTTACCTATCGGCACGCTCTACGATCCCTTCATCAGCCGCGGTCTGGATGCGCTCAATTATGGCTGCAGCCAGGGCGCCCGATTCATGGTGATCGGCACGCCATCGGGCATCTCGCTGGCCCCTGAGGGCGGGGCGCACCAGTCTTTCGCGACACCGCTGATCGGCATCGGCCAGGACGGCCTCAGCGCCTTCGAGCCGGCCTTCGCCGACGAGCTGGCGCTGCTCATGGCCTGGGGCTTCGAGCACATGCAGGCCGACGACGGCGGAGCCGTATATTTGCGTCTGTCGACGCGCACACTTGAACAGCCCCAGCGCGAGATGACGCCCGAGCTGGCCGCCCAGGTGGTGGCCGGTGGCTACTGGCTGGTACCACCGGCCCCAGGCACTGAGCTGGCCGTCGTCTACAGCGGCGCCGTGGCGCCCGAGGCCATGGCCGGCCACGCCAAGGTCTGCCAGGACATCCCCGGCGCCGGCCTGCTGGCGGTAACCTCCGCCGACCGCCTGCACGCCGGCTGGCTGGCGGCGGTGCGCGGTGGCGGCGGGCCTTCGCACATCGAGCAGCTTTTGGCGCCCCTGGCCGCCGATGCCGGGCTGGTGACGCTGATCGATGGCCATCCCACGGCACTCGATTGGCTGGGTTCGGTGACCGGCCAGCGCGTGGTGCCGCTGGGCGTCGAGCGTTTTGGCCAGTCCGGCGATATCGTCGACCTCTATCGCGAATACGGTATCGATTCGGAAGCTGTGGTCGATGCTGTTGCGGCTGCCTCGGTGCGCCGGGCGAGATCCTGACGAGCCCGCCCTGATCGCTAACGGCGAGGATGACGCAAGGACGTCGCGCACGAACGAGTCCGAAAACGGCCAGACGTAGCGACCGTCCGGCGCCATAATGGCGCCATGGATCTCGATCGCGACATCTGCTACCGGGCGCTGCGAACGCGCGACAGCCGCTTCGACGGACGCTTCTTCACGGCCGTGCGGACCACCGGCATCTACTGCCGTCCGGTCTGTCCGGCAACGACGCCGAAACTCGAGAACTGCACCTTCTTCCCCCTGGCGGCGGCAGCCCAGGAGGCCGGGTTCAGGCCCTGCTTGCGCTGCCGGCCGGAGGCGGCGCCGGGCTCGCCGGCCTGGGCCGGCACCTCGACGACGGTGCGGCGGGCGCTCAAGCTGATCAACGGCGGCGCCCTCGATGGCGCCGGGGTGGGGCAGTTGGCCGATCGGCTGGGCGTGGGCGAGCGCCATTTACGCCGGTTGTTTGCCCGCCATGTCGGTGCCTCGCCTTTGGCCGTGGCCCAGAACCGGCGGCTGCTGTTCGCCAAGAAACTTTTGGACGAGACCGACCTGACCATGACCGAGGTGGCATTGGCCGCGGGCTACTCCAGCCTGCGCCGTTTCAACGCCGCGCTGCGCAACGCCTACGGCCGGTCGCCAGGAAGCCTGCGCCGCAAGGGCGGTTGGTCTGGCGGTGCCACGGACCTGATGCTCGAGCTCACGTTCCGTGAGCCCTACCATTGGCCGGCGATTTGCGACTTTCTCGGCCGCCGCGCCATTCCGGGCGTCGATGAGGTGACCAACGATTGCTACCGGCGCACCATCGCGGTGGCTGGCAGCCACGGTGTGGTCGAGGTCTCGCTGCACATCCCGGGCGCTCTGACGGCCCGCATCAAACTGGCCCGGCCGGTGCCCATCATCGGCATCGTTCAGCGCCTGCGGCGCCTCTTCGATCTCGACGTCGATCCCGCCGAGGTGGCGGCGCAGCTTGCCGAAGACGTCGTCATCGGTGCCGACGTGGCTCGCCTTCCCGGCCTGCGGGTGCCCGGCGCCTGGGACGGGTTCGAGCTCGGCGTGCGGGCCATCCTGGGCCAGCAGGTCACGGTCAAGGGGGCGACGACGCTGGCCGGCCGCCTGGTGGCGGAATGGGGTGAGCCGCTCACGCTCAACGGCCGCGCCACGGCCTGCGGCAGCCTCAGCCACGTCTTTCCCGAAGCGGGCCGGCTGGCCGGCGCCGACCTCACGGGCATCGGTCTGCCGCGGGCTCGAGCTGCCACCATCAGCGGCCTGGCCAAAGCGATCGACGATGGCGAGATGAGGTTCGACGGCGCCACGCCGTTCGAAGCGGCCCGTGCCGGCCTGCTGGCGCTGCCCGGCATCGGCGCCTGGACCGCGGACTACATAGCCATGCGGGCGCTCCGCGATCCCGATGCCTTTCCCGCCGGCGATCTGGGCTTGCGAAAAGCGGCCGCCGCCCGCGGCGGGCCGGACGACGCCAAAGAACTGGCGGCACTTTCGCAAAACTGGCGGCCCTGGCGGGCCTACGCGGCCCTGCTGTTGTGGACAGGGGGTACCGAATCCGAATGATCAATTCGGTTTCGCTATCAAGCCGCCATTGAGGCGGCGGCCAAGTGCGCGGATGCGCACGCCCGGCGAGGGACATATGAAAGCGAGCAAACGAATGAAATTTCTGGTCGACGAGATTGCCTCGCCCTTGGGACCCATGATCCTGGTCAGCGACGGAACCGCCATGGTCACGCTCGACTTCGCCGACTGCCGCCAGCGCTTCGACGATTCGCTGGAGCGCCGATTCGGATCCGTCGAATTGCTGCCGACTCCTGACCCTGGCGGATTTTCCAGCGCCGTTCGCAGCTATTTGGCCGGCGACCGCGAGGCCGTCGCGGAGCTGCCCGTACGTCTCGCCGGCACGCCATTTCAGGAAACCGTCTGGGCGGCCTTGCGATCGATCCCCGCCGGATCGACCACGACCTACGGCGAGCTGGCAGCCCGCCTCGGCCGGCCCGGTTCAGCCCGCGCCGTGGGCCGCGCCAACTCCCTCAACCCGGTCGCCATCGCCGTCCCCTGCCACCGCGTCATCGGCGCTGACGGCTCGCTCACCGGCTACGCTGGGGGGATCGAGCGTAAACGCTGGCTGTTGGCGCATGAAGGTGTGCAGGTGCCGGTGCCGAATTAACTCAGCTTCTCACGCCGCGGAGCGTGGGCGGGTGCGGATTTCGCGATCTAGGCGGTTACCGATCCTGTCTCTTAGAGATTCGAGATCGTAGCGCTGCTGCAGAGTCATCCAGAATTCCGCCGAGACACCGAAATAACGTGCCAGCCGCAGCGCCGTGTCGGGTGTGATGCCCCGCTTGCCCAGGCAGATCTCGTTGATACGCCTGGGTGGTACGTTGATGTCTCTGGCCAGGCGCGACTGGCTGATGACCATGGGCTTGAGGAATTCCTCGCCAAGGATTTCGCCGGGATGAATGGGGGGGAGTTTGCTCATCGTTGGATTCTAATAACAGAGCGCGCGCCTGGGAACACTCAACCCAAATGAGCGAAGATGGAGAAGCGCTCCCGGCCCTCCAGGGCGCGGGTGATGTGGCCCTGGCCGGTTTCCTCCTCGCCGAGATAGATGCCGCCGGGCAGCACCTTGTGGCGTTCGCCCAAGCCATTCTCGATTTCGGCGCCGCCCGTGATGAAGAGCACGAATTGGCGCTGGGGGGCGCGGTGCCAGTCGTAGTTCAGGCTGGCCGGCGCCAGTACGTACTGGAAACCAACTAGCGGGATCTCGGCGCTCAGGCGCTCGCCCGCCACCTGGCCATAGGGCAGCAGGTCGGATTTCGTGCGCGAACGGCCGTCCCCGCCAGTCCAGGTGCGCAGGAAGGGCGCGCCGGCAGGGTCACCAGCCGGCAGCGGGCCGTCAGCGGTTGCCGGCGCCGGGTTCGAGAGCCTCAATTCGGCCCAGTGGACGGGACCGGAGCCGGAGGCTCGGCGTACCGCTCCGCCGGCCCCGGCGGACGTCATCAGCAGCAGGTCACCAAGGCCGAACTGGCGCCGCGCCCCCGATGCTANCCCGCATTTCTCACCGGGTCACGGCCTGCGTCNCGCCCAGGTGATGTGATCCGCAAGGAAA
The DNA here is from genome assembly GCA_002690215.1 of Rhodospirillaceae bacterium. Classification (GTDB taxonomy): domain Bacteria; phylum Pseudomonadota; class Alphaproteobacteria; order UBA2966; family UBA2966. Next base: position 10,014 of record NZDS01000063.1, read on the forward strand.
AGNCCGAAGAGCGTAGTGGNACTACGCCCTTCGGACTTTTCCGTAGCGGGCGCGCACCTGGGCGCGACCCTTCGGGCGACGCTGTCGCACCGACAGGGTGCGTCACGCTGCTTGCCCGATGTCCCACATCGCGCTACGCAGTGTTCCTACCCTGTCGGCGCGACAGCGCCGCGTAGGCCATGACCCGGTGAGAAATGCGGGCTAACTGGTTGCTCCGTCCCACGCCAGCTTGGCCCCGACCACGAATATGAGCACGTAGCAGGCCTGATAAAAGAAGCGTGGCGAGACCCGGTTGTGTAGCCAGATGCCCAACCCCATGCCCAGTGGCGCCAGCGGCGCCAGCACCAGCGAGGTCAGCAGGTTGCCCGGCGCCAACTGCCCGAGCCAAGCATAGGGCACCAGCTTGACGTAGTTGACTATGGCGAAGAGTACTACCGTGGTGCCCACGTACGTCGTTTTGTCGAGCTTCTGGGGCAGCAGATAGACCGAAATCGGCGGCCCACCGGCGTGGCTGACGAAGCTGGTGAAGCCGGCCACCACCGACCAGAAGCCGCCCTTCAGCACCGAGCGCCCGGCCGCCGCCCGGCTCTCGCCACGGCGCAGCCAGTAATCGAGGGCAAACAGCACAGCGATGCTGCCGACAATAAGGCGGATGTCGCGCTCGTCCAGCAAGCCGGCCGTGGCGGTGCCAATGGCGATGCCCAGCAGCACCGCCGGAACCATGATGCGCATGTTGGCACGGTCCCACTGGCGGCGGTAGGCCCACAGCCCGAAGAGGTCCATCAAACAAAGAATGGGCAGCAATATCCCGGCCGCCTGCAGCGGCGGAATGACCAGCGCCAGCGCCGGCACCGTAAGAATGCCCAGGCCGGCACCGAAGCCGCCCTTGGAGATGCCGATCAATAGGATCGCAGGCACTGCGAAGGCATAGAACCAGGGATCAACGACCACTTTGCGGCCTTTCCTGGTTGCTGCTTCCTGTCGCCACCCGCGCCCCCGAACGCTTTCTTGCCGGCTCCGATTGAGCGCATGGCGCCAGCATTGTCAAGCTGCCGTCCCCGGCCCCGCGAATTCGATCTTGCCGCGGCGACCGAAATCGTGTGAGTTGCCTTCAAGCGGCGGCCCTGAGGGATAGGGGACAAAAGCCGCAGGGCAAGAATCCTGGAGGACGAAAATGAGCAATCCTTACGATGAGGCCCATGCCCAATCGCTCGACGATCCCGATGCGTTCTGGGGTGCCGCCGCGGAGGACATCCACTGGACCCGCCGTTGGGACAAAGTGCTGGACGACAGCAACCCGCCCTTCTACCGCTGGTTTGCCGGCGGTGAGCTCAACACTTGCTACAACGCCGTCGACCGCCACGTCGAAGCCGGCCGTGGCGACCAGGCAGCGGTGATCTACGACAGCCCCGTCACCGGTGACACCGTCCGAACCATGACCTACGCCGAGCTTCAGGATCAGGTAGCTCGCTTTGCCGGGGTGCTGGCCGCCCAGGGGGTCGCCAAGGGTGACCGCGTCGTGATCTACATGCCCATGGTGCCCGAAACCCTGGTGGCCATGCTGGGCTGCGCCAGGCTGGGGGCGGTCCATTCGGTGGTCTTCGGCGGCTTTGCCGCCAACGAGCTGGCAATACGCATCGACGATGCCAAACCGAAAGCCATGGTCTCGGCCACGTGCGGCATAGAAGGCGGGCGCGTCATCGAGTACCTGCCGCTCTTGAATGGCGCCATCGAACAGGCCAGCCACAAGCCCGACCACTGCATCATCCTCGAACGCCCTCAGGCGCCGGGTGGGCTAACAAGCGGCCGCGACCTCGACTGGGCCGAGGCCATGCAAGGCGCTACGCCCCACGACTGCGTGCCGCTGGCCGCCACCGATCCGCTCTATATCCTCTACACGTCCGGCACCACCGGCGAGCCCAAGGGTGTGGTGCGGGACAACGGCGGCCATGCGGTGGCGCTGAAGTGGTCCATGAAGGCGATCT
>NZDS01000064.1 GCA_002690215.1 Rhodospirillaceae bacterium
AACGCCCAGCGTCGCCCCGCGCTTTGGCGCTGGCCGGGTCGACGAAAACATCGACGTCTACTTGGCCGCGGCTGACGAAGGCGGCCAGATCCAAGAGATCCTGAGGCCCTAGCATGCCGCCGAAACCGTGTCCGGGACCGGTCAGTACAGCCATGATTGTGGCATGCCCGCCGCCAGCGGCACCGCTGATACCGATAATGCCGGTGTCGTGCTTGCTGCCGGCAAAGGCGCCGTCGCGGCCGCGGTAGTCCCAGCCATGGCAGGTGCTGCAAAGCCACGTGCTTTCAGGCCTGGCTGCCAAGGCGCCCGCGGCGGGGTAGGCGGCATGCGCCCGCACCGGCGGCGCCACCTCGAGCTCGCGGTACCAGTTGTCGTAAAGCCGGCCGCCGCGGCTCACCGAGATCTCGCCGGCCGCAGCCGGCCCGACTGCCATGAGCAGCGCCAGCAGGGGGCCACAAAACGCTAGCCGACGCCGGCCGGCGGTAGCCATCAGCGTCCCGGCAAGGTCTGCAGGAAGGCCAGGATATCGACCACCGTCGACATCTGATCGAGCACCCGCAAGGGCGGCATTTCGACTCCGGGATGGCCGTTGAGGATGTTGTGCAGCACCTGCCAGGGATTGACCCGGGCGAGAACGCCGAGCGGCCGGCGGTCGCTCAACTTGAGTCCGTCCGGGCCGTGGCAGTTGGCGCAAAGGGTGGCGTAGAAATCCTCCTGCCGGCGCGGATCGCCACGGGCCACGTTCTTGCGTCCCGCGATGTAGGCGTCCATGTCGATCTGGCCCAGGCTAACGAAGTTGGCGAGGTCTTCGAGGTCGCGATCGGCCATGGTCGGGCGGTAGTCGAGGTCGCCGCGCAGGCGGTGGGTTTCGTCCCTCAGCACAACCAGGATGTCGGCGGGATCGGCGCCGGCCATGCCGCGGATACCCTCTATTCCGGTGCGGTGCGGACCTTCGCCATAGGCGCCATGGCCTCCCTTGTAGTCCCAGCCGTGGCACTCCTTGCAGCGCCAGTTGGCTTTCGGCGCCTTGGCGTACTTGGCCTGGGCGGGATAAGCGGGATGCGGGCGCGTGGGCGCAGAGAGCCCGAGTTCACGGTACCAGTTGTCGTAGAGACGCCCGCCACGGCTGATCGACCAGATCAGTTCGTCGCCCGGGAAGGTCTGCATGTAGGCCAGGATGTCGACCAGAATTTGCACCTCGTCGAGTACCCTGAGCGGCGGCATTTCGCCATCGGGGTGGCCGTTGAGCATCTTGTGCAGGGCTTCCCAGGGATTGTGCGTGGCAACCCAGCCGAGCGGCGGCACGGACCTCATTTTTAGTCCGTCCCGTCCATGACAGTTGGCACAGATGTTCTGGTAGTAGGAACGCTGCCGGCCGGCGTCGCCCTTTGCTTTGCCACCGATCGCTTCGATATAGCGATCCATCTCGACTTGGCCCTTGGTAACGAAGTTGGCGAGGTCACGCAGATCGCTCTGGCTGAGCTCTTCCATCCTGTTAAAGCCATGGTTTTCATCGCCCAGGATGGCCAGGACTTGGTAAGGCTTGGCGCCGGCCAGGTCCTGAATGCCCTTGATGCCGGTGTAGTGGGCACCGCTGTTGTAGTTGCCCTCGGCACCCTTGTAGTCCCAGCCGTGGCACTCCTTGCAACGCCACGTCACAGCCCCCACTCGCTTGCCGATCCGGGGATAGGCGCGGTGGTTGGTGCCAGGCGGCGCCTTGCGTACTTCGGCAAACCAGGAATCGTAAAGGCGGCCGCCGCGGGCGATCGAGGCCGTTGTCTCGGCCGCCCTGGCGGCGTTCAGAAGGGGCAAGAAAAAAGCGCAAAAAAGCAGCGCCAATATGAGCGAACCCAGCATGCGCCGAGCCCGCACAGGATGCGATCCATGCGACATGATGATCCCCCTTTGTTCCAGCTGGTTTCCAGGAGCCCCGCTACGCGCTCATAATCCCGGGGATCCCGGCCCAAACAAAGGCGACTAGTAGCGACCGGCTGGAGGCCGGCCCGGCGCCCGCCGCCTCGGACGCCGGATAGCGAACTTTGTTACTTGGTCTTCTTGGGCAGCGTGGCGATATGGGCCATGATGTCGAGCACCGGCTGCATGCCGAATGCCCGCAGGGACGGCATCTTCTCGTCGGGTTGGCCATTTACGATCTTATGCATGACCTCCCAGGGATTGCCCATCTGGGCTCCCAACGACTTGCCCATGTCCTTGGGCATGGTGCCGTCGCGGCCGTGGCAGTTGGCACAGATGGTATTGTAGTAGGCCGCACCCTTGGCAGCATCACCGCCCTTGACGGATTTGCTGGCCGCGTCGATGTAATTGCCCATGTCGGTCTGACCCTGGGCGACGAAAAGCGCAACCTTGGCCAGGTCCTCGTCCTCCATCAAATCGCCAAGACGGTGCGTGTCATCCTTGAGCAGAGCAACGACCTTGACCGGGTCGGCACCGGCCATGCCGTTGATACCCTTGATGCCGGTCGAGTGCTTGCCCGAGGCATAAGCACCGTCTTTGCCCATGTAATCCCATCCGTGGCATTCCTTGCAGCGCCAGTTGCTCTTGGGCTTCTTGGCGTATTTCTTGTCGGCGGGATAGGCGGGATGGGCCTTTTTGGGGGCATCCTCGCCGACCACTTTGTACCATTTGTCGTAGATGCGTCCGCCCTCGGACATGATCGACTGCATCTCGGCCGCCGTGGCAGTGCTCTGGGGAACGCTCCCGACGGCTCCCAAGGAAAGCACGAAGGCAGCCACGAAAAGGCCAATGGTTATTCTGGAAATCATCTTAAGAACTCCTACCAGGAACGTCCGCTCCCCTCGATTTGGCCTGGAAACGGCCTTGGACAATTGCCGTCCCCAGCTTTGACCGTGTCTCCAACGCCCTTAGAATGACCTGAGCTACCTGAACGGGGGATGAACCCGGCCCAGGGCATATTGTCGCACCCAGCGGGACAAAACCGGGGACGCGGGGAGGGCGGAAAACGATGCGCATTCTGCTGGTAGAGGATGAGCCCGATCTAAGCCGCCAGATCGTCCAGGCGCTGGAACACAACGGCTATTCGGTCGATCTCGCCGGCGACGGCGAGGAGGCCCGCTATCTTGGCGAGACCGAACCCTACGACGCCGTCATCCTCGATCTCGGGTTGCCCAAGATCGACGGCCTCGAAGTCCTCAGCGGCTGGCGCCAGGCCGGCCTCGAAGTGCCGGTGGTGATTCTGACGGCGCGCAGCGCCTGGAATCAAAAAGTAGCGGGCTTCGATGCCGGCGCCGACCAGTACGTCACCAAGCCCTTCCGCATCGAGGAGTTGCTGGCCCGGCTGCGCGCCGGCATCCGCCGCGCCGCCGGCCACACCGAGGCGGTGCTGGAATGCGGCGAGCTCAGGCTCGACACCCGCCAGGTCAGCGTCAGCCTGAACGGCGAGCCGGTGCCGCTGACGCCCTATGAATACAAAGTGCTGTCCTATCTGCTCCACCATCCCGGCGAGGTGGTGTCACGAACGGAGCTCATCGAGCACATTTACGATCGCGATTCGGACCGCGATTCCAACACAGTCGAGGTCTTTATCCGGCGCCTCAGGCGCAAGCTCGGTGTCGATCTCATCCGCACCCAGCGCGGCCGGGGCTACGCTGTCGTCGATCCCTCCGCGGGACTCTGAAGCCATGGCCGGCCCCTCCATCAATACCCGGCTGGTAATTGCCGGATCATTGTGGACGGCGCTGGCCCTCGTAGTCGCCGGTTTCGCCCTCACCGGCCTCTTCCGCCAATACGTCGAAAGCGATTTCGAGGCCACCCTGGCAGACCAGATGGAGGAAATCCTGGAGCTCGTCGAAGTGGCTCCCGGCGGTGGCATCGGGCTCAGCCGGCATCCCGTCGATCCGCGCTTCAACCGGCTCCATTCCGGCTGGTACTGGCAAACCATGGTGGCCGGTGGTGGCGAATTCTCGCGCTCTCTGTCCGGGGCAACCCTGTCGGCGCCCGAATTAATCCAACTCGAGCACTACATCGCCTTCGAGAGCCGCGACCAACGCGGCATGGCGTTGCATGGAATCGCCCAATATTTCGTCTTTCCGGGCAGCACCAACACCCTGGGCATCGTCGTCACCGGCCCGGCACAGGCCTTCGAGGGATCGGTGGAGGATTTCGCCAGTACCCTGGCCGTGGTGCTGATCGTGCTCGGCTTGGGGTTGGTTTTCGGCCTGGTCGCCCAGGTGCGCTTCGGATTGCGGCCGCTGAGCCGACTGCGCGCCACCCTGGCCGACATTCGCGCCGGTCGCGCCAGCCGTCTGATTGGCAACTACCCGGCCGACCTCAAACCCCTGGCCGACGAGCTCAACGCCCTGATCGACCATAACCGCGATCTCATCGAAGGCGCTCGCCACGAAGCCGGCGACCTGGCGCACTCCCTCAAGACTCCGCTCACCGTACTGACCAACCTGGGCGATCATCTGGAGGGCGAGGCCGGTCAGGTGCTGCGCCGCCAGACCGCGGCGTTGGCGGCCAGCGTGGAATGGCATGTCTCGCGCACCCGGGCCACCGGGCGGCGGCGCTCGGGAAGCAGCCAGGCCCCACTTGCGCCCGTGGTCGACGGGCTCTGTCGCATGCTCGAGCGCAGCTACGAAGAGCGCGGCATCGTCATCACCCGCAGCCCCGGTGACGGCCTGGTCTTCGACGGCGAAACTCAGGACCTCGAGGAAATGCTCGGCAATTTACTCGACAATGCCTGCAAATGGTCCCGCCGGCGCGTCGAAGTCAGCACCGAGCGGAACGGCGACCGGCTCAGGTTGGCGGTCGAGGACGACGGCCCCGGCATTCCCGAAGCCCAGCTTGCCGAGGTGCTCGAACGCGGCCGCCGGCTCGACCCTTCAGTGCCTGGCAGCGGCCTCGGCCTGAGCATCGTGCACCAGGTGGCGGCGCTCTATGGCGGCGCGCTGGCACTGTCGCCGTCACCCTTGGGAGGCCTGGCGGCGACTCTCGATCTGCCGGCGGCGTGAAGGCACGACGATGGCGGCGCCAGTCTGCTAAACTGGGCCGGTGCTCACACCCGAGAGGGGGAGGAACCAAAGACATGACCCGATCATTCAGTGCCCGCTCAGTACTGACCGCGCTCATCCTGCTGGCCATGGGGCTGGCCGCTTCACCGGTTGCGGCCGACGAACAGCAAGACTTGGTAGACCGCGCCCGGATCACCGTCGAAAGCTTCGCCAGCGACGCCAAGATGGCGCCCATGCGGACCTTGCTGAAGCGGGCCAAGGCAGTTCTGGTGGTGCCGCAGATGCTGAAAGCCGGCTTTATCCTGGGCGGCTCCGGCGGCTCGGGTGTGCTGCTCGCCCACAGTCGGCGGGGCTGGTCGGCACCGGCTTTCTTCAATATGGGTGCCGGCAGCATCGGTTTGCAGATCGGTGCCCAGGCCTCGGAAGTGGTGCTGTTGATGATGACCGAGCGGGCCCTCAATGCGGTGCTGCACAACCGGGTCAAGCTGGGTGCCGAATTGAGCGCCGCCGCCGGACCCCGGGGCGTGGGCCGCGANANGGCCACCACCACCAACCTGCGCGACGACGTTTATTCCTATTCGCGCAACAAGGGGCTGTTTGCCGGCGCCTCCGTCGAGGGTGCCGTGATCCAACCCGACCACGACGCCAACCATGCATACTACGGCAAAGCGGTAACGCCCGAGGACGTCATCCTCCAGCGCACCGTTTCCCAGCGCGGCGCGGCACCATTGCGGGCCGCCTTGGCAAAGGCAGCTGGTAATTAAAGCGAGAACTGCACCATCGCCACCCCGGTGACCAGGGCGAAGCTGATCAGCGCCGCCACGGCATAGACGTAGATCGCCCGCATGATGTCGGCCGTGCCGGCCAGGGCGCGGCCCTCTTGCTTGCCCAGCCAGATGCTCGGCGCCCCTGGGGGCCGCGGGCATCACGGGCTTCGGTCAAGGCCAATCCCAATGCTCCGGCCATGGCCGCCACCACCCAGGCCAGACTGAGCGAGCGGTGGCGGGGCGCATCGCGCCCCATCACCCGAAGGGCGTTTCCGGGGCTTGTCGAGGGCACGAAGGCGGCGGCCAGCACCACGAGAAGGCCGGCCAGGCGGCCCGGCAGATAACCCACCACTTCGTCGAGCCGGCTCGCCGCCAGGCCGAAATCGCGGCGCTCGGGATTGCGGTCGTCGAGCAGCCGGCCGGCGATGTTGATGGCCCGGTAGGCGGCCANNCCCGGNAGNCCGAGCAGNANGAACCAAAAGAGTGCCGCCACCAGGCCGTCGAGCAGGCGCTCGGCCAGGTGGCTGACGGCAGCCCGCACCAGGGCCGGCTGGTCCATGCTTTGGACGGCCGGGCCGGCGATCTCGGCCGCTGCCTGCCGCCCCGCCTCGAGACCGCCCTGCTCCAGCGCCTGCAGCAGCCGCCGGGCTTCGTCGAGAGGCCCGCGCTGAGCGATCAGCGCGCCGAGGAAAAGCAGCTCGACCAGCCAGCCAAAGGGCAGCGCGGCGCTGATCAGGATCACCAACCAGCTCACCCCGAGCGCCAGCGCCAGCACCAAAATCAGGGCCAGGACGCCGCGCACCAGACGCTTGACGGCACTGCGGCCGCCGCGGTTGAGGCGGCGCTCGAGTGTGTTCACGGTCAGCGCCAGCAGCAGCGCCGGGTGCGGCAGCCAGCGCCGCAACAGGTTCAGATTCCCGAGCAACGCATCGGCCGCCAGCACCAGCACCAGCAGCACCATGGGCTCGGGTCCGCCAGCCAAGGCGGCAAAGTCGAACCGTGGCGCGATGTCCCCCATCGCCGCAGCATGGGTAGTAGCCGGTCTGCCGTCAATCTCGGCCGTTTGCTCCGGCAGCGTTCGGCGGAGTATGAAGGGTGCAGCCGGCACAATCCCGCAGCCCACGATGTCCGCCCCAGCACCAGCCAGCAAAAAACTCTCGCTCAAACGCATTGTCAGTATCTTGCTGGCCGTGCTCATCGGCGCCGGTCTGGGGGCGGCTGGACGCTGGCTGTTTTTCGACCAACCGCTGCCGCCGCTGGCAGAGCGCCCCAACACCGTCGTCGGCGGTCCCTTCAGCCTGACCGATCAGTTCGGCATCCGGGTGCAGGATGCGGATTTCCGCGGCAAGTTGATGCTGGTCTACTTCGGTTACACCTATTGCCCCGACGTCTGCCCCACCGAATTGCAGACCATAACAGCGGCGCTGGAAACCCTGGGAACAGCGGCCGGCGAGATCGTGCCGATCTTCATCACCGTCGATCCGGCCCGCGACACTGTAACCTTGATGAAGGACTATGCGGCCAACTTCCACCCCGCCCTGAAGGCGCTCAGCGGCAGCCCCGAGGACGTCGCCACGGCCGCCCGGTCCTATCGGATCTACTACGCCAAGGTCCAAGGCGAGGGCGACGATGACTACCGCATGGACCACACCTCCATTGTTTATCTGATGGACCGCAAAGGCCAATATTTGGCGCATTTTCCCGCCGCCACAGCACCCGAGCGCATGGCTAAACGGCTGCGCCAGGCGCTATAGATTTATTGTTTCGCCTGCGGAACATTCTGTAATGTTGGGTAACTTCCTTCCGAGGACACAAGATATGGTGCTAGCATGGCCACGCCTGCCGGTCGGAGGGAGGGTCCGACCGGCGGCGCTTGGTTTGATCGAGGATGGGAGTTTGTATGCTTTACCACGTTCATGAACTTCACCACGCGGCCCTCGAGCCGCTCAGGTTTGCCGCCCAGGCCAGCCAGCAATTTTTCCAAAACCCCTTCAATCCCCTGACCTACACCCGCAGCGGCCGGGCGGTGGCAGCGGCCTGCGAGGTCTTCGACCGCACCACCCGGCGACGCGATAAACCAGACTTCGGTCTCACGGAGACGTCCATCAAGGGCAAGAGTGTGGCGGTTCGCGAGACCGTGGTGGCCGAAACTACCTTCTGCCGCCTGTTGCGCTTCGAGCGCGACGGCTGCCAAGACCAGGACCCCCGGGTCCTGATCGTGGCGCCGATGTCGGGCCATTTTGCGACGCTATTGCGATACCGTGGCGGCGCTTTTGCCCAACCACGACGTCCATATCACCGATTGGCGCGACGCCCGCGACGTACCGGCAGAATTAGGCGACTTCGACCTCGACGATTACATCGACACGGTGATCGACTTTTTGCACCGCCTCGGTCCGCCCTGCCACGTCATCGCGGTCTGTCAGCCTTCGGTTCCGGTGCTGGCGGCGACGGCGCTGATGGCGGCGGCCGGTGACGGCGCGGCACCCCGCACGATGACCTTGATGGGCGGCCCCATCGATACCCGNGAGAGCCCGACCGAGGTCAACAACCTGGCCNANACCCGCTCGCTGNNNTGGTTCGAGCGCAANGTCATCACCCGGGTGCCNGTGATCTACCCCGGCTTCATGCGGCCNGTATANCCGGGCTTNNTGCAGCTCACCGGNTTCATGACCATGAACCTGGACCGCCACCTGGGCGCNCANGTCAGGCTNTTTCATCANNTGNTCGAGGGCGACGGNGACGGCGCCGAGGCGCANCGCCNCTTCTACGACGAATACCTCGCCGTCATGGACCTGCCGGCNGAATNCTACCTGCANACCATCNANACGGTNTTNCAGGANCATGCGCTGCCGCTCGGCACCATGACCTCGCGGGGCCGGCTGATCGAACCGGCGGCCATCACCGGCACCGCCCTGATGACGGTCGAGGGCGAGCGCGACGACATCTCCGGTCTGGGCCAGACGGCAGCGGCGCACAAGCTCTGCTCCAGCCTCAAGCAGCGCCAGCGGCTACACCACGAGGAGCCCGGCGTGGGCCACTATGGCGTCTTCAACGGGCGCAAATGGCGGCGCAACATCGCGCCCCGCATCGCCCGCTTCATCCGCCGCCACGAGGGCACGTGAACGAGCCAGCCTTTTGGCGCCAAAAGCGCCTGGACGAGATGAACAGCGAGGAATGGGAAGCGCTCTGCGACGGCTGCGCCAAATGCTGCCTCAACAAGCTCGAAGACATCGACACGGGCGAGATCGCCTACACCGAAGTGGCCTGCCGGCTGCTCGACCTGGAGAGCTGCCGCTGTACCAATTATGCCGAGCGCCGGCGCCTCGTTGCCGACTGCGTCAGCCTGGAACCGGCCGCCGTGCAGAGCCTGGGCTGGCTGCCGTCGACCTGCGCCTATCGCCTGCTGGCCGAGGGCCGCGAGTTGCCGGCCTGGCACCCGCTGGTCACGGGCGACCCGGAGAGCCTGCATCGGGCCGGCATCTCGGTACGCGGCCGCGTGGTTTCAGAGCGCCAGGCGGGCGCACTGGAGGAGCACGTGGTAAGCTGGCCGGAATGAAATTTGGCGCCCCNAACGGCGCTGTGGGAGAACCGTGATGACCATAGATTCACCAGATTCGCCCGATTCGCCCTGTGGCGTCTTTGCCGCCGCCCTCACCCGCCTCGACAGCGAGCTCAACGTCGATCTGGCGGCAACACTCGATCACTACCGCTGGCTGTTGGCCCAGGGCTGCGACGGTCTGGCCGTGCTGGGCACCACCGGCGAGGCCAATTCCTTCAGCCTGGGCGAGCGCCTGGCCTTGATCGAGGCCGTGGCCAAGGCCGGGCTGCCGGCCGACAAGCTGCTCATCGGCACCGGCTGCTGCGCCCTGCCGGACACTATTGCGCTGACCCGTGCGGCCCTGGACCACGGCTTTCGCCACATCCTCATGTTGCCGCCGTTCTATTACAAAGGCGCCAGCGACGAGGGGCTGCACGCCGCCTTCGCTGGAGTCATCGATGCTGTCGGCGAGCCGGATATTCGGGTTTGCCTCTACCATTTCCCCAAGATGAGCGGCGTGCCGCTGGGCCACGAACTAATCGCCCGCCTGCGCGCCAGCCACGGCCAAGCCATCGCCGGCATCAAGGATTCGTCCGGCGATCTCGGCAACATGCAGGCCATGTGCGAGAAATTCCCCGGCTTCGCCGTCTATGCCGGCACCGAGCGCTACCTGCAGCCGGTGCTCGAAGCCGGCGGCGTCGGCTGCATCTCGGCCACCGCCAACGCCACCAGCCGCCACTGCCAGGCGGTCTTTGCTGCCTGGCGAGAAAGCGGCGCGGCCGAGCGCCAGCAGGATCTGACCGCCATCCGCGAGGTCTTCGACCGCTATCCCGTGGTCGGTGCTTTGAAAGAAGTTTGGGCGCGCCGCACCAACGACGAGACTTGGCGTCGCCTGCGGCCGCCGCTGACGGCACTGGCGGCGGCGGCGGGTGACGAGCTCGACCAGGCCTTGACAGCGGCCGGCCTGGGGCCCTTCGAGCGCCCAGCGGAGGTAGCGTGAAAGGGGCGGGCCACCGCGCCGAACCGGCCGTGGTGACACACGGCGAACAACGCTTCGTCATCAGCGTACGGCCCAGCGCGCGGGCGCGGCGCCTGGCTCTCAAGATCGATCCCCGGCGCGGCGCCGAATTGGTGCTGCCGCGCGGCGTCTCGCGGCGCCGGGGACTGGCGTTTGCCGCCGAGCACGGCGCCTGGCTGGCAGCCCGTCTGGCGGCGCTGCCCGAGGCGGTGCCCTTTGCCGACGGTGCCACGATTCCGTATCTCGGCCAGCCCCATCGCATCTGCCATCTTCCCCACACCCCGCCAAAGCGCAGGCCGGGACCGGTTTGGCGCCAGGATGACACCATCTGCGTCAGCGGCCGGCTGCCCCACCTGGCCCGCCGGTTGAGCGACTGGCTGCGGCACGCGGCGCGCCAGGAAGCCGTCAGCCGCGCCGAGGCGGCGGCCCGGCGCCTCGGCGCCAGCTTTCAGCGTCTCAGCGTGCGCGACCCCCGTACGCGCTGGGGCAGTTGCTCGGCCAAGGGCTCGCTGTCGTTCTCCTGGCGCCTGATCATGGCGCCCGACGCGGTCTTCGACTACGTCGTCGCCCACGAGGTGGCGCACCTGCACGAGCTCAACCATGGCGCTCGATTTTGGGATCTGGTCGATCAGTTGGTGCCTGACAGCGCCGCCCCCCGCGATTGGCTCTCGCAACACGGCGCCGCACTGCATCGTTACGGTTGACGCCCCCTGGGCGTCATCCTCGCGAAAGAGCGTGTGAAGGAATCCGGGTTTGGGGCTGGCTTTGAGGCCAACTGTGGCGCGGAGGCAAATTCGGCAACGGTT
>NZDS01000065.1 GCA_002690215.1 Rhodospirillaceae bacterium
TGGGTAGGAAGCAGCGGGCCGGCGATGCGGGGCCATCGGCAAGCGCTGCTGACGCCCTCCAGAGGGCCGGAAAAGCGATCCGAAGGGCGGCCAGGAAGGACCATCGGACGTCGTCCCGCGGCCCTTGTGATGGTCCCCCATCACGGCGGGCCACGCTCCTAGCACAAGGACGTCCCTGTGGTTCTTCCTGGCCGTCAGACGTGCCATCCTTTTGCGATAGTGGGTACTAGATCACCAGCAGCAGAAGCAGCGGTAGCGTGAGGAAAGACAGCGTGCTCGAGATTACCACCATGCCGGCGACGTGGGTCGGGGCGTTGCCGTAGCGCTGAGCGAAGAGGTAGTTGAAGACCGCTACAGGCATGGCGCAGTCGATGATGAAGACGCCGCGGGTGACGCCTTCCAGGTCGAGCAATTCGGCCAGGCCGATGCCCACGCCGATGCCCATGCCGAGGCGCAGCAGTGAGAGCCAGAATCCGCGCCTGAGGTCAGCCACCTTGAGCCGGGCCAGCGAGACGCCCAGCGTAATCAGCAACAGCGGGATCATCAGGCCGCCGATCAGGCGTGTGGTGTTGGCCAGCCAGGCTGGCGGTGCGCTGCCGCTGAAGACAAACAGCGCCGCGGCGGCGATGGCGTAGATCAGCGGCGTACGCACCAGCACGTGCCACGATGTGCTGCCGGCGGCGATGGCGGCGCCGATGGTGAAGTTGCCCAGAGAAGTCACGGTGAAAAACGCGATGCCCAGCGCCAAACCCTTTTCACCGAAGGCGAAGAGACACAGTGGCAGACCCATGTTTCCGGCGTTGGGAAACATCAGCGATGGCAGATAAGGCCGTAACGCCAGCCCCGAGAGCTTCAGCACCAGCGTGGCCACCAGGGCAAAGCAGAGCGTCGCCAACACGGCATAGCCGGCCATCGAGCCGAAGGTGGCGGGCGAGACCTCGAAGCGCGTCAGCGTGGCGAAGACCAAACATGGCGTGCCGACGTTGTAGGTCAACGTTGTAACGAACTCGGTATCGTAGGGCCGCTCGAGGCGGGCCCAAATGAAGCCGATGCCGGCGCCGCAAAAGACCGGCGCGACGATGGCGAAGAGCTCGCCGATCATGGTGCCGCCGCCTTCAGGCCGTTTGCTCCGGTCCCGGTGGCGTCACCTTGAGCGCCACGATCTGATTGCGCTGGCGCTTGAGGATGACGAAGGTGTAGCCGTAGAAGGTGAAGATCTGCCCCTCGACCGGAATGACGGCGGCGTTATAGATGACCAGCCCGGCAATAGTCGCCGCTTCTTCGTCCGGCAGGTTCCAGTCGAGCATCCGGTTGAGGTCGCGGATGGTCATGGCGCCGTCGACGACGTAGGAGCCATCGGCCTCGGCGCGTACGCCGCTTGCCTTGACGTCGTGTTCGTCGACGATGTCGCCGACGATCTCTTCGAGGATATCTTCCAACGTCACCAGCCCCATGATGGCGCCGTATTCATCGACCACCAAGGCGAAGTGGATGTGGCGGGCGCGGAAGGCCAAAAGCTGTTCGTGCAAGGACGTGGTTTCGGGCACGAACCAGGGCTCGCTGGACACCGCGCCGATGTCGAGATCGTCGAGATCCCCTTCATGGTTCGACAGTGCCCGCAACAGGTTCTTGGCGTGCAGCACGCCGACGATGTTGTCGGGGTCGTCGCGCCATAGCGGGATGCGAGTGAAGGGGCTCTCCAGCACCTGCTCGACGATGCGCGACGAAGGCTCGTCGGCCGAAATCGTGGTCATGTTCTTGCGATGCACCATGATCTCGTCGAGTTCGACGTGGGCCAGATCGAGGATGCCGCCCAGCATGTCGCGTTCATGCTTTACCATATGGCCTTCGCGGGTGTGCAGATCGATGGCGCTGCGGATATCCTCGGCTGCCGTCAGGATCGGTGCTTCGCCGCCGGCGGCGCCGAAGAGGCGCAGTGTCAGTCGCACGATGGCCTGCAGGCCGCGGGTCAGCGGCGCCAACAGCGTCACCAGCGGTCCCAGCAGCGGCGCCAGCGCCAGCGCTGTGCGGTCGGCCTTTTGAATGGCGTAGCTCTTGGGCAGGATCTCGGCAAAGATTAGCACCAGGGCGGTCATCACGATGGTGGCGTAAAACACGCCAGCGTCGCCGAAGAAGCCGATGAAAAGGCTGGTGGCCAGCGCCGAGGCGAAGATATTGACCAGGTTGTTGCCCAGCAGCACGGCGCCGATGAACTGGTTCTTGTCGGCGCTGAGCCGGCTGACGATGCGGGCCCTGCGGTTGCCACGCCGGGCTAAATGGTCGATGCGAGCCCGGCTGACCGCCGTCAGCGCGGTCTCCGAGCCGGAAAAGAAGCCTGACAGCACCAGCAGCACGGCGATGGCGACAAGCGAAAGGATCAGCGTCACGTCCACGAGATCAGATCTCCGCTCCCCGGCGCGCTTGTGGGTAAAGCTTGTCGGTCAGCAGCGCCAGTACTTCCGCTTCCGGCACCTCGTTGCTGACGAAGGCGTCTCCGATGCCGCGGGCCAGAACAAAGACCAATCGACCGCCCTGCACCTTCTTGTCCTGGCGCATGTGGCCGAGCAAGCGTTCGGCCATGCTCTCGTCCACGCGCCCGAGCACCTGGCCGGGTTCGCTGGGCAGGCCGACGGCAGTCAGATGGCGGCTGACGCGCTGGGCCTCGCTGGCCGCCGCCAGCTCCAGCCGGGCCGACAGCTCGAAGGCCAGGCAAAGTCCCACCGCCACTGCCTCGCCGTGGGTCAGACCTCCGCCGTAAGCTGCCTCCGCCTCCAGGGCGTGGGCGAAAGTGTGGCCCAGGTTCAACAGTGCCCGGGCGCCACCCTCGCGCTCGTCGGCCGCTACCAGGCGGGCCTTGGTGCGGCAACTTTCGATCACGGCGCGCCGCCGGGCCACGGCATCGCCGGCCAGCAGCGCGCTGCCAAACTCCTCCAGCCAGGCGAAGAAATCGGCGTCACCCAGCAAGCCGTACTTGACTACCTCTGCATAGCCCGCGCGCAGATCGCGCTCGGGCAGGGTGTCGAGTGCAGTGGTATCGCAGAGCACCAGCCGGGGTTGATGGAAGGTTCCGACCAAGTTCTTGCCGTGCCGCGTGTTGATGCCGGTCTTGCCGCCGATGGCGCTGTCGACCTGGGCCAGCAGGGTGGTTGGGGCTTGGATCACGTCGACGCCGCGGCGCAGCATGCTGGCAGCCAGGCCGGCAAGATCGCCGATGACGCCGCCGCCCAAGGCCAACACGGCCTCGCCGCGTTCGATGCGGGCCTCCAGCAAACTGCCCAGCAGGGCTTCCAGGTGGGTGAAATCCTTGCTTGCTTCGCCGGCCGGCAGCACGATCTCGGTGCAAGCGAAACCGGCGCCCCCCAGCGACTGCAGGAGTTTCGGCAGATGCAGCGACGCCACCGTCTCGTCCGTTACCACGGCCAAGCGGGGCTGGGGCAGTAGCGGTTTCAGTAATTCCCCGGCACCGGCCAGCAGGCCCTTGCCGATGACTACGTCGTAGGAGCGTTCCGCCAAGGCGACGGCGATCCGGGTTGGGTCGGCACTCACGGCGCCGGCTCCGTGGAGTCCCAGGTCTCGGTGAGGTTCTCGGCGGCCAGGGCGGAAATTATCGCGCTGACCACCCGGGTGTGGGGCGAGCGGTCGGTGTCGACGACGATGTCGGCCTCGCCGTAAATTGGATAACGCTCTGCCATCAGGTCGTTCAGTACCTGGCGCGGGTCGTGCCCCTTGAGCAGCGGCCGGTGGTGACGCCGGCTGACCCGCTCGAACAGCACCTCGAGATCGGCGCGCAGCCAGATCGACAGCGCCTTGTCGCGGATGCGCCGGCGCGTTTCGGGGTTCATGAAGGCGCCGCCGCCGGTGGCCTGGACGTGGATGGGTCCCTCCAACAGGCGGGCAATGACGCGCTGCTCGCCGGCCCGAAAGGCGGCCTCGCCGCGTTCGGCGAAGATTTCCTCGATGCTGCAGCCGGCAGCCTTTTCGATTTCGTCGTCGGCGTCGATGAAAGGGAGAGCCAGGCGTTCGGCCAGGCGCCGGCCAATGGTGGTCTTGCCGGCTCCCATCAGTCCGACCAGCACCAAGGAACGGGCAGGCGCCGACAAAGACGGTCGTTTGCGCGACTTTCGGTTCACGCCACGTGCCGCTTTGTGGGCCGCCCGTTGTATGCCGGCCCCGCTATCGATAGACTGTCGCAACTTTGCCACATTCTCACCCTAACATACGTGGTGAATCGCTGTCCGCAAGCTGTCGAACCCAGATTTTCCGTGTTTTTGAGCCATGTCCAAGGCGCCTTTCATTCTCATCGTTGTGATCGCTGCCGTCGTTGTCGGCGGTGCCGTATTCCTGGCGACCTGGGATATACCCGCACCCACGCAAAGGGTCGAGAAGGTGCTGCCCAATGATCGCTTCCCGCGCTAGAGCGTGGCTGTTGCTCCTGGCCCTGGCGCCGGGTCTGGCACTGCCTGCGGCGGCCCAGGTGGGTAAGCCGAAACGACTGTTTCCCGCCGCCCCGGCCCCGGCAGCACCTGCCCCAAGAGAGGCGGAAAAACCGCTGATCGAGCCCGCGCCCGCCCCCGTCACTGAACCGAGCGGCACCACAGAGACGGCAGAAACTCCAAAAAAACCGCCCGTGGCGGCGGCGGGGGATAGCGTCAGTGTCGGTGAGTTGGCCGAGATCGATCCCAGCTCGGTGGGCATCCTCAACACCGAGAACGGCGGCTTTGGCGGCGATATGTGGGCTGGTTCCGATCGCCTGCTGGTCGAACGGTTGTTGCCGCGCCTACCCATGGCGACGCTCTCTCGCGCCATGCAATCTCTGGCCCAGCGCCTGCTGGCCAGCCAGGCCATGGTGCCCGACGGTAAGGCCGAAGCGCCGAGCCTGCTGGGCATCCGGGTCGAACGCCTCAGTGCCGGCGGCCGCACCACCATGGTCAATGATCTCCTGGAACTGGTCTCGGCGCGTCTCATCGATCCGGCTTTCAGCCGGGCCAAGATCGACGGCCTATTGCTGGCCGGCAACAACGCCGAAGCCTGTGCCGACGTGCCCGAGTTGATCCGGCAGTATGAGAACCCCTATTGGCTCAAAACCATGACTTTCTGCAAGGCACTGGGCGGCGAGCATGAGGCGGCGCAACTGGCGGCCTCGATTCTGCGCGAACAGGGCGAGACCGGCGACGTTGCCTTCTTCAATCTGGTGGCGGTGCTGGGCGGCGACAACGACACCGTGGTCGACAGCCTGATCGATCCCTCGCCGTTACACATCGCCATGCTGCGGGCGGCCCGCCGGGCCGTTCCCGGTGACGCCGTGCCGGGCGCCCGACCGGCCATTCTGCGAGCCATCGCCACGACCCCCAACGCCGCCATCGAAACCCGCTTGCAGGCTGCCGAGCGGGCCGAAGCGGCCGGCGCTCTGCCGGCCGATGCGCTGGCCCAGGTATACGCCAGCGTCGATTTCACACCCGAGGAACGTGAGGACTGGGTAGTCGTCACGGCCCAGCAGGAAGGGCCGCGCAGCAATGCGCTGCTCTATCAGGTGGCGGCCAGCGAAAGCGATCCCGATGTCCGCGCCCGGGCCCTGGCCCAGGCCTGGAAGCAGGCCCGCGGCAGTGGCCGTTTCGGCACCGCGGCGCGGGTCAACCTCGAGGCTGCGCGCCAGCTCGAACCGACGCCGGAATTGGCTTGGGTGGCGGCCGCTGCCGGCCGGGCGCTGCTGGCGGCGGGCGACGTGGATGCCGCCCGGCGCTGGCTGGACAGCGTCACGGCTGCCACAACAGAGATCAACCCCAATCCCCATGCTGTGCGGGCGGTGCTGGAGCTTTGGCCGCTGGTGCAGATCGCAGATGACAACGAAGGCATTCCCTGGAATGCCGCCATCGCTACACCCTGGTGGGAAGGGCAAAAGGGTCTGAGCGGTGACAAGGCGCAGGAAAATGCGGCGCTGCTCTATACGCTCTTCGATGCCCTGGGCTACCGCCTGCCGGACGCCAACTGGAAGCCGCTCTATGAGGCGCCGCTGACGGTCAGCGCCTACATGCCGTCGACAGCGCTGTGGCACGGACTGGAGCGGGCGTCCAGCGAGGGCCGCGTCGGCGAAACCGTGCTGCTCTCGTTGCTGGCTCTGGGTGAGGTCGGGCCGCCGGGTGCCAATCCAGTGACGTTGCACGGTGTTATGCGGGCGCTGCGCCGCATCGGGCTCACCGCCCCGGCCCGCCGCATCGCCCTGGAAGCGGCCCTGGCCCGGGGGCTTTGAACCGGACCGGTGTCCGTCATGGACGATCGCCACATCGAAGCCTTTCTCGAGATGATGTCGGCCGAACGTGGCGCCGCCGCGGCGACGCTACGCAGCTATCGCAGCGATCTTTTGGGTCTGAGCGATTTTCTGGCTGCCCGCGACTTGACGCCGGCAGACGCCGAGGCCTCCCACCTGCGTGATTTTCTGGCGGCCGAGGCGCGAGCCGGGCGGGCGCCGGCTACCACCGCACGGCGGCTTTCTACGGCCCGCCAGTTCTATCGCTTTCTCTACGCCGAGGGCTGGCGCGGCGATGATCCCACGACCGCCATCGAAGGTCCCAGGTCGCCGCGGCCGTTACCCAAAGTGCTTTCGGAAACCGAGGTCGAATGCTTGCTGGCAGCGGCGCGGCAGCGACCCGGGGCGCCGGGTCGCCGGCTCGAGGCCGCTATCGAGATTCTCTACGCCACCGGCCTCAGGATTTCCGAGTTGGTGGCGTTGCCGCTGGCTGCCGCCGTCGACAGCCGGCTGTTGCTGGTGCGCGGAAAAGGCGGTCGCGACCGCCAGGTGCCGCTGGGTCAGGCGGCCCGCGATGCCATCGAGCGCTATCTGGCGCTACGCGACCACTTTGCCGCCACCACCTCGCGCTGGCTGTTTCCCTCGCGAGGCGCCGCCGGGCACCTCACAAGCCGCCGCCTGGGCCAGTTGCTCAAGGAATTGGCGCCGGCCGCCGGTATCGATCCCGCCCGGCTGTCGCCGCACGTGCTGCGCCACGCCTTCGCCAGTCACCTGCTGGCCCACGGCGCCGATCTTCGGGCCGTGCAGCAGATGCTGGGGCATGCCGACATCTCGACCACCCAGATCTACACCCACGTGCTGGAGGAACGTCTCAAGGCCCTGGTCGAGGACCATCATCCCCTGGCACTGGAGCCTGCCGTCAAGGCCCGCCGGTCGCACCCCAGGTCCCGCCATTGACAGGTCGTGCCGCCATTGACATTGTGCCCGCTTCGCGGACGCGGGCGGGTTTTTGCGCTATCGCGTCCGTTTTCTGACAGTCAAATCGCAATCGGAGTCCCGCATGAGCTTCACCATCGTCGAGGAAGTGACACCCCGTCTCAATCGTTCGGAGCTGGCGGTTCCCGGCTCCTCGCCACGCTTCTTCGAGAAGGCCGCGGCGGGCGACGCCGACATCGTCTTCCTCGATCTCGAGGACGCCGTGGCGCCTGACGACAAACCCCAGGCGCGCAAGAACGTCATCCAGGCGATCAACGATCTCGACTGGGGCGAGGGCCGGCTGTCGGTGCGCATCAACGGTCTCGATACCCACTACATGTACCGCGACGTGGTCGACGTAGTGGAGCAGGCCGGGGCCAAGATCGACCTGATCATGGTGCCCAAGGTGGGCACTGCGGCCGACATCTACGCCATCGACATGCTGCTGACCCAGATCGAACAGGCCAAGGGTTTCAAGAATCGCATCGGCCTCGAGGTGATCATCGAAACGGCGCTCGGCATGCAGAACATCAACGAGATCGCGGCCGCCAGCCCTCGGCTCGAATCACTGCATTTTGGCGTTGCCGACTATGCTGCTTCGACCAAGGCCCGCACCACCAACATCGGCGGCCCCAATGCCGACTATCTGGTGCTCACCGATGCCGATGCCGAGGGCAACCGCGAGAGTCATTGGGGCGACATGTGGCACTATGCCATCGCCCGCATGGTGGTGGCGGCTCGGGCCAACGGCCTCCGACCCATCGACGGCCCTTTCGGCGACTTTTCCGATGCTGCCGGCTACCGCGCCCAGGCCTTGCGCGCGGCGGTGCTGGGCTGCGAGGGAAAGTGGGCCATCCATCCCAGCCAGGTCACCCTGGCCAACGAACTCTTCAGCCCCTCGCCGGCCGAGGTGGCCAAGGCGCGGCGTATCCTCAAGGCCATGAAGGAAGCCCAACGTGCCGGTCAGGGCGCCGTGGCGCTGGATGGCAGGTTGATCGACATCGCCTCGATCCGCCAGGCCCAGGTGCTGGTCAAGAAGGCGCGCGAAGTGGGCGCCCGCAAGCCGCGCCTGGCGCCAGTCAAGAAAGCCGCCAAGAAGCCCGCTAAGAACAAGAAGCCTGCCAAGAAGAAGGCTGCAAAAAAGACCGCCAAGGCGCGGCGCTAGGGCACCCTGGGCGGCGGCGCCATGAACGCTTTCCTCGACTTTGAAAAGCCGATCGCCGAGCTCGAGGGCAAGATCAAGGAGCTCAGGCACCTGGCCGAGGAGGGCGATGTCAATATCGCCGAGGAGGTCTCGAAGCTAGAGGCCAAGGCCGAGCAGCAACTGCGCCAAACCTATGCCAACCTGACGGCCTGGCAGAAGACCCTGGTGGCGCGCCATCAGGACCGGCCGCACATGAGCGCCTACGTGGACCGGCTGATCGAGGACTACACGCCGCTGGCCGGTGACCGGGCCTTTGGCGAGGACCGCGCGGTGTGCGGCGGCCTGGGCCGTTTCCGCGGCCGCTCCGTGATGGTGCTGGGCCACGAGAAAGGCGACGGCACCGACGGCCGGGTGCGGCACAACTTCGGCATGGCCCAGCCCGAAGGCTACCGCAAGGCGGTGCGCCTGATGCGTTTGGCCGACCGTTTCCGCCTGCCGGTGATCAGTTTCGTCGATACCCCCGGCGCCCATCCCGGCGTCGGCGCCGAGGAACGCGGCCAATCCGAGGCCATCGCCCGCAGCATAGAGGCTTGCCTCAGCCTGACGGTGCCGCTGGTCGCCGCCATCATCGGGGAGGGCGGCTCGGGNGGCGCCGTGGCTTTGGCGACGGGAAACCGGGTCTGCATGCTGGAGCACGCCATCTATTCGGTGATCACGCCTGAGGGCTGCGCCTCGATCCTCTGGCACAGCGCCGAGCGAGCCCAGGACGCGGCCGAAGCGATGAAACTAACGGCTCAGGACCTGCAGCGATTGAAGGTTATCGACGAAGTGGTGGCCGAGCCCATGGGCGGCGCCCACCGCCTGCCCGAAGCCGCTATCGAGTCCGTCGGCGAGGCCATAGCCAAGGCGCTTGACGACTTGGTCGATCGCTCTCCCGACACACTACGCGCCGAACGCCGGCAAAAGTTCGTCGCTATGGGCCGCGACATGCTCTAGCAGCGACTCTGAGCGATCTTTTTCTTCCCCTCCTGAGACTTCACAGCTAGCCAGTCCGTGATGCGTTAGCAGTGAGCACACCAGCGCCAAACAAAAAAGTCGCTCCGATACGGTTCACAGTTTTCAGCGTTGAAGGTCGCTTGAATTGTGAACGGAGGCCGTTTGCGAAGTATATCCACATCAGACTGTTGACGGTAGCAGCCATCAAAAACGTGGCTTCCAAGATCACGAATTGATCGAAAACCGGTTGTTGTAGGCTGACGAACTGGGGAATAAAGGCGACATAAAAGATCGGACCTTTTGGGTTAAGTGCACTGACGGCAAATGCATCAATAAACATCGACCAAAATGAGCGATTTGCTGTTCCGTCCGCCATATTTTTTTCGCTATTTGGTTCGTTCCAGAGCTTGTAGGCGAGCCAGACCAGATAGGCCGCACCGGCGTATTTCATCACAGAAAACAGGGTTGCCGAGGCCGCGATAATCGCGCCGGCACCGAGGAGCGAGAGTGTCATCGCAACGAAAGCCCCGGCGACTACGCCAGGAACCGTTGCCCATCCCGTCGATCGCCCGCTTTTGAACACGTAGCCGACTGTAAGGATAATGTTGGGGCCGGGGATTAGGACAACAGCGATACTGGCGAATGTAAATGCAATCCAAGTTTCAAGGGGCATAATCAGGTCCGATTTTCATCAACATCTGTGAACTTTACCGTGAGCGCCCGTTGAGGCTCACCGGGACTAACCGGCCAATTCCCCGTTTCGCTCAGTACCGAGCATAACGGGATATGTTCATCTATCCAAGGTCGGGAACGCCGGACGCTCACAAAGTTGGCGCGCGAGTTTTGTTTGCGGAAAAGACCGGTATCATCATTGGCCAAGTCAATTTGATCCACTCTTATCGCGAAGACAGTGGACGCGCGTAGGTAATGCGCTTCACTTTCGTATTGGAAAGTGACATAGCGGCCAAACACGGATTGGTGTAGAAGGCCCGTCGGAAGATGGCCGCCGTTCTTGCCCCGCCGAACCTCGGAGAGAGCGTCGCGCGCCAGCGCGCTCAGCGCAAGTGTGTCGTCCAGCTCGAGATAGGGGAGCAAACAGGCGCCCGACGAGATCTCGCAACCGTAGAATTTCGGCCCAGCCACCGTTCGAAACCCACCCGCACAGATCCTCGCGTCGATTCTATGCGGGGATTCCGGGATGAGATCTACGCTACCCCGCCACCAGGCCAACGGCGACGGGGTCGCCGACGCGTTCGCTGATGGTTGTCTTGAGCTTGGCCAGGGCCTCCTGTTCGATCTGGCGCACGCGTTCCTTGCTGATGCCGAGGCGGCTGCCCAGGGCCTCGAGGGTTGGCGAGTCCTCCTGCAATCGGCGCTCGCGGATGATGGTTTGCTCGCGCGGGGTGAGCTCGGCCACGGCGTCTGACAGCCAGAGCGCCCGGGTAGCGGCGTCTCGGGCCTCGGTCACCAGTTCCTCCGGGCCGGGGCCCTGGGCCGGCAACAGGTCCTGAAATTCGCTGTCACCGTTCTCACCGACGGTGGCGTTGAGCGACTTGTCGTGGCCGGTGAGTCGCGCTTCCATGATCTCGACGTCGCGCAGTGGCACCCGGAGCTGGTCCGCGATGAACTGCTTGCCCGTAGCGTTCAAGTATTCGCCGCTGCCGTCGATGCGGGCGCGCAGCCGGCGCAGATTGAAGAAAAGCGACTTCTGGGCCGCCGTGGTGCCGGTGCGCACGATCGACCAGTTGCGCAGGATGAATTCCTGCATCGACGAGCGAATCCACCAACTGGCGTAGGTCGAGAAGCGCACCTGGCGCTCGGGCTCGAAGCGCGCCGCCGCCTGCATCAGGCCGACGTTGCCTTCCTGCAAGAGATCGCCGATCGGCAGGCCGTAGCTACGAAAGCGCGAGGCCGTGCTGACCACGAGGCGCAAATAGGGTGAAACCAGATCATGGAGCGCCTTGCGGTCGTCTTCTTCGCGCCATAGCCGGGCCAGTTCCAATTCGCGATCACGTTGCAATAGCGGAATGCTCATGGCCGCCTTGATGAAGCGGCGGTTGGCCTGCTGAGTCTGCGGTGTGTCGATATAGCCCATTTTGTTATCCCGTCCTGCTACCGGCCGGTCTCCCCTCTCTCGGCCAAACAAATAGTCGACATCGTTGGTCGGATTAAAATTAGAATTGATCTAAGAAGCGTTGTCAACAGGCCTTGTGGCCGAGTTGAAAAAAGGCCCGCTGGGGGCCTTGAGATTTGGAGTTTTCAGCCCTTTCCGGGCGATAACGATAGCGTGAGCCGGAAACCACCTGGCCGGCTCGATTGGAATTCTATACCTGAATCCAATCCGTGGGTTTGCCGTCGAGGGTGAAGCAGGCGGCATTGAGGTTGCCGCCGAAACCGCAGCCGCCATCCAGGGTCGCCGTGACGTTACCCATCTCCAGGCCCTTTTGTCTTCTGTCGTGACCGCGTACGACGCGCACGAAGTCGGCGTAAGGCGCCTCGATGGCGGCGAAGTAGCCTGATCCCCACCACAGGGTATCACCCTGCTCGCTAAGCGGCCGGCTGGGATCGAGGCCGGCGGCGACGAAGAGCAATTCGCCGTCACGAGTAAAGGCGAGACGCTTGAGCGCCCCCAGAAGTTCGTCGTGGCCGGGCCTGTCATGGACCGCGGCGCGCAGTTGAACCGTCCAGCGGGTGATGGCGAGTGCGCCTTCTCGGCAGCGGTCGTGTCCCGCCTCGGGCTGGCCACCATAGGCCGCCAGAGTGGCGCCGACGCCTTGATCGAGCATCCAGGTCAGCACTTCGCCGGGATTTTGCGCGAATTGGAGTTCCAGGAGCTTGCGCCACATTTCCTCCTGGGCGCCGCGCAGGAAGACGATGTCGTCTGGAATCATCCCGGGCCGCGCCAGAATTGTGCGACGAAATCGCAGCAATTCGTCGACTGTGCCGCCGACATCGCCGTAGCCCAGGAAGTTGCCCAGATAGACCAGCCGGTCGTTGCGCTCGAAGCGTTTTTCCAATTCAGAATGCAGGGCCTCGAGGCGCCCGGTCTGGCCGCGTACGGCGCCCACCGCCCAAACCCGACGCGTGGCACTCAGTGTGGCGTAAATGCTGTCCTCGGGGACGGCCATGCGGGAGTCCTGAATCAGTGCGGCAGGGAAATAACCCTGCCGCATCATAGCATCGCTGTAACGCCAAGTGTTGGCGCTGCTGCCTCAGGCTGCCGCCAGCACGCCCTCCAGGCGCTCGGTGGCCGCGTCCTCGTCGATTTTTTCGACGGCGGCCAGTTCTCGCGCCAGGCGAGCCATGGCGGCCTCGTAAATCTGGCGTTCGCTATAGGACTGGNCGGGCTGGTTGGAAGAGCGGTGCAAATCGCGGATGACTTCCGCAATGAAGACCGGATCGCCCGAGTTGATCTTGGCCTCGTACTCCTGGGCGCGGCGGCTCCACATGGTACGCTTGACGCGAGCCCGGCCCTTCAGAGTGGTGATCGCCGAGGCCATCTTCTGCGGCGTCGACAGGCGCCGCATGCCGCTGGTCTTGGCCTTGCCGGTCGGCACACGCAGGATCATCTTGTCCTTTTCGAAATTGATCACGAAAAGCTTCAGCTTGGTGCCGGAGATCTCCTGCTCCTCGACGCCGGTAATCTTGCCGACGCCGTGGGTGGGATAAACGACAAAGTCGTTGGTCTTGAAATCGCTGCTCTTCGCCATTCNNTCGCTCTCTTACAAAAAGGCCGGNACCNGCATTTGGGCNNNNCCCNAGGNATTNACTTGTGGNNNTNCAATGCGGTACCGCCGNTNCTACCCCCANNCCGGCNCATTCNTACCCCNGCCGGNAANGCCGGTCGCGANGCCGGCCNCCCAGTCNCAAANTCATGTCAATGCTTGTGACCGCAACAATATTACCACAACGCAAGTGCAAAATATAGTGTGCAGTGCGAAATCGTAAACTGGTGGCTGTACTTCGAGAGCCTGCCGCGTCGGGTTAGTCTCCGGATCCGGGATTCTCGCTGAAGTGTTCTTCGAACTTGTTGGCGACTTCCTTCCACTCCTCGCGGTCCTCGGGGGGTTCGCCCTTGCGAGTGATGTTGGGCCACTTTTCGGCGTATTCCTGGTTGATCTGGACCCAACGTTCCATACCGTCGTCGGTGTCGGGCTTGATGGCCTCGATGGGGCATTCGGGTTCGCAGACGCCGCAGTCGATGCATTCGTCGGGGTGAATGACCAGCATGTTCTCCCCTTCATAGAAACAATCCACCGGACACACCTCGATGCAGTCCATGTATTTGCATTTGATGCAGCCGTCGATGACGATGTAGGTCATGCTGGTCTCCCCTTAGTGACTACTAGTGCTGGCTGGGCGGCGACTCATCCGCGAGCCCCAGACGCGTTACGACGCGGCGCCGGGCGGCACCGCGTTCGCGATCCGAGACATATATCAAGCCGCCAATACGACGCAAGAGGTTGGCCTCGTAGTCGTGCAAAATTCCATCGGCGTAGGCCACCTCCCAGAGCATCTCGATAAGCTCGATGCGTTCCTCCGGGGCATAGGCGTCCTTGATGGCGCGGGTAAAACGGAGTAGATGATTGGCCTCGTCCTGGGCGCCCTCGGCCTCGC
>NZDS01000066.1 GCA_002690215.1 Rhodospirillaceae bacterium
TGGCGATGCTGACCTTGGGGTCGATCTTGCTGGCCCGGCGGTAGAGCTCCTCGACATCGGGATGGTCATGGGAATCCGACAGCACCCGGGCAATCAGACTTCAGTATAGGCGAATTTTGTTGCGCAAGCATGAATCGAATCGGAACATTCTTTACTTTTTTGAACCATTAAAGTTAACGCGTGCTCCGCACATTGGTCCTCCTCCTGCCCCTTCTTCTGGCCTTCGACTTCGAGCGCATCACGGGCTAGCGCCGCAGCACCCGTTCGGCTTTGGCCTCGTAGCGCGGCAGCGTGCCCTCGGGCCGACAGGCGACCCGGGCGCGGATGCCCAGACGAGC
This sequence comes from Rhodospirillaceae bacterium, assembly GCA_002690215.1. Lineage (GTDB taxonomy): Bacteria > Pseudomonadota > Alphaproteobacteria > UBA2966 > UBA2966. Next base: position 339 of record NZDS01000066.1, read on the forward strand.
GGCGATCTGGGACTGCACCTCGTCGGCGATCTCGTCGACCGATCTGCTCGAAGCGGTGTCACGCTCGATTTCGACATCGAGCTGCTCGAGTTGCTGGCGTTCCTCGGTGACGTAGATTTGCCAGGCGTCTTTGGCGGTACCCGCTGTGGTGGCGACGATGTCCTCGATCTGCGACGGGAAGACCATCACGCCCCGCACCTTGAGCATGTCGTCCGAGCGCCCTATGACGCGCCCGATCAGTGGCAGCCCGCGGCGGCCACAAGGACAGTCGTAAGGATGCTCTGCCAGCCGCACCAGATCCCGCGTGCGCCAGCGCAGCACGGGCGAGGCCTGCTTGACCAGCGTGGTAATGATGATCTCGCCGACCTCGCCCGGAGCTACCGGCTCCAGTGTCTGGGGGTCGACGATCTCGGTCAGCACGCTATCTTCGTTGATCAGGTGGTTCTGGTCGGCAGGGTGTGAATGGGCACAGGGCACGGCAACCACCGGACCGCCGGCCTCGGTGGAGCCATAGAGGTCGTGGGCGCGAAAGCCCTCCGGCATGGTCGCTTCGACCTCGTCTTGGAAAGCCTTGGATATGGCCTGACCGCCGCAGATGCCCAGCCTGAGCTGCCAATCGCGGCGGGGATCGATGCCCTTTTCGCGGGCCAGTGTGGCCAAGTGCATGTACCACAGCAGAGTGAAAAATCCGGCCGTGTGTCCCTGGTCGACCAGCCACTGGATGGCCAACTCGCCGCGCCCCGGCCCGAGCGGGAAGTTGGTGGCGCCAAGCGCCCTGAGACCCAGGTCCATGCTCACGCCACCCAGCCACATACCCCCGGTATAGCCCTGATAGACGCGGTCCTCGGGCCCCAGGCCGATGGTTGCGAAGATCCTCGCCATCTGTCCTGCCAACAGATCGAGGTCAGCATCGGTGAAGCCGAACACGACGGGCAGGCCGGTGGTTCCCGAGGTCGAACAAAACCGTGCCACGTCACTCACCGGCACCGTAAGTAAGGGGTAGGGATAGCGCGCTCTTAGATCCTCTTTGTCCAGCGTCGGCAGCGCCGCCAGGGCCTGGGGATCGGCCAGGTCACGGGGGGTGAGGCCGGCCCGGGCGAAGTGCTCCTGCCACTCGGGGATTTGCTCCAAGCGTTGCCCCAGAGCCGCTAGCCGGCTGTGCTGCAAGGCCAGAACGTCATCGCGCTCAAGGGTCTCGAAGTCGGGGTCCCGGTACGCGATCTCGGTCATGCCGATACCTTATCCTATCCAGGAATATTGCGTCCCTCGCCCGCTAGAGCCGCGGCGACGCCGTCGAGAATGGCCTGGCGCCGGCTGCCGGGGGGAAAGATGCCTTCGATGCCGAGGTCACGCAGCCGCTTCGTCGAAGTCGGCGTGACCACGCCGCCGACCACCACCGGCATATCCTCGAGCCCCTTCTCGGCCAGGCGTTCGAGCAGGCGGGCCGTAAGATAGACCGGCTCGCTGGCCAGATAACTGACGCCGACGACGTCGGCCGCGGTCTCCAGGGCCAGCTCGGCGACCTGTTCGGGGGTGACGTAAAGACCGCTGTAGGTGACCTCGTGGCCATCCCGGCGCAGCCACTCGGCGACGACGGTGATGCCGTTGTCGTGGGCGTCGGTGCCCAACTTGGCGAGAAGAATACGTGCCATATGCCCGGTCCTATTCCGGCACTTCGAAGCCGATTGCGTCGCGGCAGGCAGCGAAGATCTCGCCGATGGTGGCGCCGGCGGCAACGGCATCCATCATCGCCGGCATGACGTTCTCGCTGCCTGCGGCGACGCTGCCCAGGGCCGCCAGCGCCGCCTCCAAACCCGGTCGCTGGGTGGCCCGGCGGGCGCGAATGGCGGCGATGCGGCCGTCGATGGTGGTGCGCTCGAGCTCGAAGAACTCGGCTTCGGGCGGCTCGCTCTGGTCCTCGAAGATGTTGACGCCGACCAAGGGCCGATCACCGCTTTCGATTTTCTCCCAATAGTCCAGGCGGGCGCTATTGATCTCGTCTTCGATCCAGCCCGATTTGAAGACCTCGACGAAACCGCCGCGGCCGTCGATGTCGGCGACCAGGGCCAGGATCTCCTGCTCCAGACGATCGGTGAGTTGTTCGACGAAATAGGAGCCGCCCAGGGGATCGGCGGTTTTGACCACGTTGGTCTCGAAGGCGACGATCTGTTGCGTACGCAGTGAGAGCTTGTGCGATTCCTCGCTGGGCAGCGCATAGGCTTCGTCCCAACCCGTGGTGTGCATGGACTGGCAGCCGCCGAGCACACCGGCTAGGGTCTGTAGCGCCGCCCGTACGATATTGTTATGGGGCTGCTGCGCCGTCAGTGGCAGGGCCGAGGTCTGCACCGCAGTACGGAACCAGCATGAGCGGTCCTCGGTGGCACCGAAGCGTTCGCGTATGAGACGGGCCCAGATGCGTCGCATGGCGCGCAACTTGGCGATTTCCTCGAAAAAATCGATGTGGACGGCCGTGAAAAATCCGACCCGCGGGGCGAAGTCGTCGATGGCCACGCCGCGCGCCACCAGCCGTTCCAGGTAGTCGATGGCCAGCGAGATGGCGAAACCGGCCTCTTGTATGGCGTTCACGCCGGTCTCGCGAATGTTGTAGGCGTTGATGTTGAGCAGGTTCCAACGCGGCATCTCGCTGGCGCAGAATTCCATCACGTCGGTGCCGATGCGCAGCGCAAAGTCGACGGGGAAGAAATGCGTGTTGCTTTGCATGGTCGGCCCCACCACTTGGCTCAGCGCACAGTTGGTGCAGGTGCCGCGCAATTCGCTCCAGGGCACGCCGCGTTCGCGGGCGATGAGCAGGAACATGGCCACGATGACGGCCGAGGCGGGGGGGCGGAAATTGAAAGTGGTGCTGACCTTTTCGATGGGAATGCCGGCCAGTAGCTCGCGCATGTCGTCCAGCGTCACCAGCGAGGTGCCCTGCCGGCCCAGATCGCCCTCGCCCAGCTCGTGGTCGTCGAGACCCAGATGTGAGGCCGCGTCGGGATTGATGTTGAGCCCCGTCTGGCCCTGCTCCAGCAGGTAATGCAGGCGTTCGTTGGATTGCTGCGCCGTGCCGTAGCCCGATTGCTGGCGCCGCGTCCAGAAGCGGCTACGGTACATCTCGGGATGGATGCCGCGGGTGAAGGGATAACGGCCCGGCTCGGCCGCCGGCTCGCTGCCATTGGGCCCATAGACAGCCTGCAACTCGAGGCCCGAGAGCGTCTTGAAGTCGTTGGGCCGTTCGCCTTCCAGGTAGCGCCCGAATACGCGGTCGTCGTCAGCCATCAGCATCCTCCGGATTTCTTTGCTTCAGGATTCCGGCCAGCGTGATCTCGCCGATCTGCGCCAGCAAGTGCTGCCGAGACACCGGGCCCGCAGGGTCATACCAGCCCTCCAGGCCGTTGAGCACGGCGAGCAGCGAAAACGCCACCAGGTTGGGGTCGAGGGGCTTGAAGATCCCCGCCATTTGTCCCCGCTGTATCACACCGCGCACAAGTTCCAGGTACTCGCGCTCCAGCGCGGCGATGGCCTGGCGCGGCGACCGCGACAGGTGATGAACCTCGCGATTGAGCAGGACGAGCTTGTGGGGTTGTCGCTGGAAGCTGCTGAAATGATTCTCCAGCACGCCGCGCAACTGAGCCACGGGATCGGCCGCTTCGGACACCGCCCGGCGGGCACCGGCGAGGATTTCGCCAATCGCGCTCTCGCAGGTGCGGAAGAGCAGATCCTCCTTGGTGGCGATGTGATAGTAAAGGCCGGCCGTGGTGATCTCGGCCCGGGCCGCCACGGCGCGCACGCTGGTGGCGGCGAAGCCCTGGGCGGAAAAGAGCTCCGCCGCGCTATCCATCACTGCCTCCAGGCGCGTTTGACGACCCAATTGATTTCTCCCGGGGATTTCTCAGGAATTTCCAACTTTCAAACTTTAACGGTCGCTCACTAAAGTTTCAAGCCGCCCGACAGGCCGTAAAAGCAAAAAATTTTTCTCGTGCTCTGACGCCGATCATGGTACCCAGGCGGCGGGCTGGGGGGAGTTGCCAATGGTCGCTGTCGGATTTTCGTTGCTCGCAATCTTGGTCGCGGTAGGCACGATGGTGCGCACCAGAGGCCTCAAGGAAAAGGCCGTCACCAACATCCAGAGCATGCTCGAAGAGCATCAGGAGATCCTCGAGCTCGAGCTCGAGGAAACGCTTTCCGAGGCCAGCGCCATCGAGGAACGCATCGACAAGGCCGGCAAACGCACCGAGCGCCTGGACCGGCTGTTTCGCCAACGCGCCGAAATGGCAAAGCGCATGCACGACGACGTCAAGACGCTGAGCCAGAACTGTCAGGCCTTGCAAAAGCGCACTGTCTCAGCCCGCGGCGGAACCTCCCTCTACTGACAGCGGGCAAAAACCGGGACATCGGTGCGACGCCCTTCGAGGTTCCCCCGGTGGCTGTTTGCCGTTAGATTTTGCCGCCGCACCCCTGCAAGCCTATAGGAAAATCAGCCATGCCCGGCCGCGCCCGTTACCCCGAACTCTTCTCGCCCCTGGATCTCGGTTTCACCCGGCTGAAGAACCGCGCCCTGATGGGTTCCATGCATACCGGCCTCGAGGAGGCCGAAGGCGGCTTTCCGCGTCTGGCCAGCTATTTCGCCGAGCGCGCCCGCGGGGGCGTCGGCATGATCGTCACCGGCGGCATTTCGCCCAACGCCGAAGGCGGCTTCGGTGCCAAGCTCTCCACCGTCGAGGAGGTGGCCGAGCACAAACTGATCACCGATGCCGTTCACGGCGCCGATGCCGAGGTCAAGATCTGCATGCAGATCCTGCACTGCGGCCCGCTGGCCTATAACGAGCAGGCGGTGTCGCCGTCCGGCGTAAAATCGCGCATCGCCCCCCATACCCCCCATGAACTGGACGCCGAAGGCATCCAAAAACAGCTCGATGATTTCGCCCTTTGCGCCCAACGCGCTCAGGAGGCGGGCTACGACGGCGTCGAGATCATCGGCTCCGGCGGCTATCTTTTGAGCACCTTCCTGGTGGAGAAGACCAACCTGCGCACCGATGAGTGGGGCGGCAGTTACGAGAACCGCATGCGTTTTCCCATTGAAACCGTGCGCCGCGTGCGCCAGGCGGTGGGGCCGGACTTCATCGTTATTTTCCGCATCGCCGCCATGGACATGCTGCAAGGCGGCATGTCGTGGGACGAAGTGGTGCTGTTGGCCAAGGAGATCGAGAAAGCCGGCGCCAGCATCATCAGCACCCATTTTACCTGGCACGAATCGGCCGTGCCGACCATCGCCACAATGGTGCCCCGGGCCGCCTTCACCTCCGTCACCGGCCGTTTGCGCAAGGAATTGACGGTGCCGCTGATCACCAGCAACCGCATCAACATGCCCGAGGTGGCGGAAACGGTACTGGCCCGCGGCGATGCCGATATCGTCTCGATGGCCCGACCGATGCTGGCCGACCCCGACCTGGTGCAGAAGGCCGCCGAAGGCCGCGAGGACGAGATCAACACCTGCATCGCCTGCAACCAGGGTTGCCTCGACCACACGTTCGCCGGCAAGGAGGTCACCTGTTTGGTCAACCCGCGGGCCTGCCACGAAACTCTGCTCACCTACGAGCCTGCGGCCCAGACCAAAAGCATCGCCGTAGTCGGCGCCGGGCCGGCCGGGCTGGCCTATGCCGACGTGGCCTCGGGGCGCGGCCATCAAGTCACGCTGTTTGACGCCGCGGCCGAGATCGGTGGCCAGCTCAATCTGGCCAAGCGTATTCCGGGCAAGGAGGAATTTCACGAGACGCTGCGCTATTTCGCCCGCATCATGGAGCTGCGCGGAGTCGATTTGCGTCTCAACACACGGGTCACTGCGGCGGAATTGAAAGCAGGTGATTTCGACGAGATCGTCGTCGCCACCGGTATCGAGCCCCGCGTCCCCGACATCGAGGGCATCGATCATGAAAAGGTCTCCGGCTATATCGACGTCATCAGCGGCCGAAAACCGGTGGGGCAAAGTGTGGCCATAGCCGGCGCCGGCGGTATCGGCTTCGACGTCGCCGAGCTGGTTTCGCACGCCGGAGTGTCCGGCTCCCTCGATGTCGACGTCTTCGCCCGCGAATGGGGCATCGACTTCGCCAATCATCCACGCGGCGGCGTCACTGGAGTGGAACCGATGGTGGCCGCGGCCGACCGCACCGTTTATCTGATGCAGCGCAAGGACACACCTGTCGGGCGCGGCCTGGGCAAGACCACCGGCTGGACACATCGCCTGACCTTGGGGCGGCGCGGCGTCAAGATGATGAACGGCGTCGAATACCTGAAGGTCGACGATGCCGGCCTGCACATCAGGATTGGCGGCGAGGTCGAGGTGCTGGACGTCGACAACGTCATCGTCTGTGCCGGCCAGACGCCCTCGCGCCGGCTTTACGACGAGCTGGTTGAGCTGGGCCTCGAGGCCAGCCTGATCGGCGGTGCCTTCGACGCCTCCGCCCTCGATGCCAAGCGCGCCATCAACCAGGCCTGTCACCTGGCCGCCGCCGTCTGAACCAGCGGAAATATCCCGCTTAGCCCGGCAATCGCTGCCGGGCGGGCGCAATTTGGTCGTGTCACGGCACCCCCCCGGGGGGGCCGCCTCAACACGGCTGCGACACCTGAATACCCCGGTTTTCTGCGCTTTCTTGACCATTCGAGCGATTTCCGACGTTTTGGCACGACACTTGCGAAAGGACTTCGTGCAACCCCGTGCGACCTGTCCACCGCTAGAAGGCGAGGCCCAGTCCAATGGCTATGTCAGTCAACACCAACGTCGGCGCAATGATTGCGCTGCAGAATCTGAGCAAGACCAATAAGGGTCTCGAGACCACCCAGTTGCGCGTCACCACGGGCCTCAAGGTCAATGGTCCCAAAGACGATGCTGCAACCTTCGCCATCGCCCAGAACATGCGCGGCGACATCGCCGGCATGACTGCCGTGAAATCCGCCCTGGCCATGGGCGAAGCCACCGTCAACGTAGCCATTTCGGCCGGCAAGGCGGTTTCCGACCTGCTCATCGAGATGAAGGCCAAAGTGGTCCAGGCCAACCAGGCCGGCCTCGATACCGACTCGCGCGATGCCCTGAACAACGAGTTCACGTCGCTGCGCGCCCAGCTCGACACCGTCGTGCTCAGTGCCGAATTCAACGGCAAGAACCTGATCACCACCGGCGGCACCGCCCTTGCCGTACTCAGTACCATCGAGGGCAGCACGATTTCGGTATCCGCCCAGGATATGTCGGCAACCGCGCTCGGCGCCGATCTCAACACCTCCGTCCTGACCGACGCGACCGGCGCCACGACGGCCCTTTCGGCCATCGATTCGGCCATCGTCGCGGTTTCCAACTCCCTGGCCAGCCTGGGCTCCGCCGCCAAACGCGTGGAGATTCAAGCCGAGTTCACCAATCAGCTCGTCGACATCCTGAAGCAGGGTGTGGGCAACCTAGTGGATGCCGATTTGGCCGAGGAAAGCGCCGCGCTGCAGTCCTTGCAGATCAAGCAGCAGCTTGGCGTCCAGGCGCTGTCGATCGCCAATGCCGGACCGCAAAGCATCCTGGCGCTGTTCCAGTAATAGCAACCTTCTTCCAGAGCGGGTCTCGGTTTTCGAGACCCGTTTTCCTTTTTTGATCCTAGCCGCTCAATCGTAGCCGGGTGGCGGCTGGAAGCCGGCAATTTCCTCCGCGGTCAGCTTACAGAATTCGATGGCGGTTCGGTCCTCGCCCTCCGCCGCCACGGCCTGCAGGCCCAGCGGCAGGCCTTCCGCCGTCAGGCCGGCCGGCGCCACTGTCGAGGGCAGATACACGACGTTGGAAAAGCCGGCCCAGAAGAGCTGATCGGTGGTCGGTTGCTGCTGGCCGTTGACGGTGATGGTGCGATCGTGACGCTCGCCGGCCTGATCGTGAGGCCAGGCCGCCGAGGCCGCCGCCGGGCAAAGCAGGATATCCCAGTCCTCGAAGAACGCCGCCCATTGGTAGCGCATGGCCTCACGTTCGCTGTTCCAGACCAGCCACTGTTGGTGGGGCAGCAGCGCCGCCCGCGCCTTGATGCGCCGCACCAACTCGTGGGCCGGCGCAAAATGCAGCTCCGTCACAATGTGTGCTCCCGCAGAGTGGGGGCCAGAGCAGGCCCCGGATCAGTCGGCGGAGAATTCCAGGATGACGCCGCAGGCTTCCTCCGGGGCGACGCGGATGACGCCGTCGTCGGTACGCAGGTAGGGGACAGCGGCGGCTTCGAGGCAAGCAGCCGTCACGTCGGTGTCGGCCACCCGCAGGCTGAGCGCGGCAATCCAAGGCAGCGTCGTGTCGTCTGCCACGGCGATGCCGGGATAGAGCAGGCCAAGGTCGGTCGGCGTCACGAACATGATGCGGTCGCGGCCGGTGAAGACGGCCAGCGTGTCGTCCGTGGTGGAGCCGCTGCCGGCCCCGAATATGGCCTCGTAAGGTTCGATCAGGCCCTCCGGATCGTCGACCACCACGGTCACTGCGGTAATGCCCTGGGCGCCATTGGCGTGGACCTGCCATTCGGGGCGCCAGACTAGCGCCGGATCGAGATGCTGGGTGAGAAAGAGTGTCAGATTTGGCGTCGCCTCGGGCGGTAGGTGCAATAGCCGAAAGCGAAGCTCGGCCGCGCCCTCGGGCAGCTCGAGCGTACGCGAGAGGTCCTCAGGTGCGGCCGGCACCAAACCGGCGGCCGACAACGCCGTCGCCGCTTCGGCCGCATTGTCGGTGGCCAGCGCTACTGCCGTCAGGCCCTGGCGATGGTGCAGGAATTGGCGCAGCACCGGATTGNCGGCGCCATCGTCGACGATGCCCAAGAGCTCGAGATAATTCTCGGGAAACATCACGCAGGTATTGGCCGTGCCCCAGCGCGGATGGTTGCCCGGNGCGCTCAGGGTGAANCCAAGCCGGGAGTAGGTCTGCCGTGCCGCTTCGAGATCGCGCACCCCGATAAGGCCGTGATCGATACCGTTGATGCCATTTGCCATGGTCGTATTCTCGGGTGCCGCGAAGGCGCTGTAAAGGGTAGTGGGCGGCGGCAGCGTTCTTGCCCTGNGGCAACGGCCGGCTTATTGTCGGCGGCCTGAATTTCCACCCCACCCCACCCAGCCCGGAGAACGTTCATGGCGGACCTCGACGACATCAAAGACGGCAAGGATTTCGGAGTCGGCGTCGAAGCCCGCAACGAGCCCTTCTTCCTCAAGGGATCGGGGGCGCTGGATTGGGGCATGCAGAACCGCCTGGCCCGCATCTTCAACCCCCAGACTGGCCGCACCGTAATGCTGGCCTTCGACCACGGCTACTTCCAGGGGCCGACCACCGGCATCGAGCGCATCGATCTGCAGATCGTACCGCTAATCCCCCATGCCGACGTGCTGATGTGTACCCGCGGTGCACTGCGCAGCTCGATCCCGGCCAGTACCACCAAGCCCATCGTGCTGCGCTGCAGCGCCGGCCAGAGCATCCTGACCGAGCTTTCCAACGAGCTCGTCGGNGTCGANATNAACGATGCGCTNCGCCTCAACGCCGCCGCCATGGCGGCTCAGGTTTACATCGGCGGTGAGCACGAGCACAAATCCATCGCCAACGTCATCAAGCTGATCGACAGCGGCACCCAGTACGGCATCCCGACGCTTGCCGTCACCGGCGTCGGCGCCGAGATGACGCGCGATGCCCGCTATTTCGGCCTGGCCACCCGCATCGCCGCTGAAATCGGAGCACACTACGTCAAGACCTACTACATCGAAGAGGGCTTCGAGCGCGTGGCCGCCGGCTGCCCGGTGCCCATCGTCATCGCCGGCGGCAAAAAGCTGCCCGAGTTGGACGCCCTGACCATGGCCTCGCGGGCCATCCAGGCCGGCGCCCGCGGCGTCGACATGGGCCGCAACATTTTCCAGTCCGACAACCCGCTAGCCATGATCCAGGCCGTCGCCGCCGTGGTTCACCAAGACGAGAAACCGGATCAGGCGCTGCAGATGTACCAGGATCTCAAAGCCGATATCGAGGGTGGCCGCTCAGCAGCCGAATAAAAATGGCTACGAACAGGAATTCACAACGTAGATGGGGTAAGCGAACTACGGCAAGAGATCCGGTGAAACACTGAATTGCTCTATCACGCCGCCTCGCGCGGCTCCCTCAGGCGTCGCGGCGGCGGCCGCCGAAGACGGCGAATTGCCAGCGTTTGGTGTGGGTGTCGACGTCGATCAGGCCGGCGTTGGACAACCACTCCAATTGGTCCGCCAGCGTCGCTCCGTAGTTCAGGTCGAAGGCTGCCTCGGCGGTTTCGAGGAATTCGGGATCGCCGGTGCCGCCGGCCTGGTCCCGCCAGCACCGCCGGTAGTGGGCATCCAGCCTGGCGCTCGGGGGCTGGACGATATCGGCGATCAGTACGGTCCCGCCGGGCACCAGCGCGGTATAGGCCCGGCGAAAGAGCGCCCGCTTGTCGATGTTGCCGAGCTTGTGCACGGCGAACGCCGAGACGATGAGGTGATAGGTCCCGGTCAGGTCGATGCGGGCGAAATCGTCGGCCACGAAGGTGCATCGCCGGGACTCGGCGGCGAGCCGCCGGCGGGCCTGGTCGAGCAAATCCGCCGAGGCTTCTATCAGAGTCATGTGGGCGCCGTCGTAGCGTTCGAGAATGTGGCGGCTGAGGGTGCCGCCGGCGGCTCCCAGGTCGAGGGCGGCAAATTTCTCGCCGTCAGCCAGATCTGCCAACGGCAGCGCATCGAGCAGACCCTCGATGGCGTCCCAGTAGCCTGGTGTGCGGGCCCGGGCAGCAGCCGCCACGAGGTCGACGGGGGCGGGCTCGGGCTCGGTCGCCGCTTTCATTCCGCCGCGGCGTAGTCGGCCAGGCGGCGCATGAAGGCGACGCAGGCCTCGACCTGTTCGAGGCTGATGAATTCGTTGGGTTTGTGGGCCTGGGCGATATCGCCGGGGCCACAGACGACGGTGGCCATGCCCGATTCTTGGAATAGCCCGGCCTCGGTGCCGTAGGACACCACGCCGGTGCTGTTGGTGCCGGCCAGCGCCATGACCAGGGTTTCGGCCGCCGAACCCGGTTCGGGTACGCAAGGCGGTACGGCGGCCGAGACCGTCGTCTCGATGCTGGCGTCCGTCGATACCTCATGCATGCGGGGCAGCACTTCGTTTTCGGCGAATTCCGTAAAGCGGCCGAAATAGTGCTCCACATCGTCACCCGGGATGAGCCGGAATTCCCAGCGGAAAAGGCATTCCTTGGGAATAATGTTGATGGCCGTGCCGCCCTGAACCGTGCCTACGTGGATGGTGGTGTAGGGCGGCTCGAAGGGGCAGTCCGCCGGTGCCCTGGTCTTGGCTTCGTTGGCCAGCCGGCCGAGGAAGGCGATCAGTTCGGCAGCAAAGATCACGGCGTTGACGCCGGTATGGGTGGCCGAGGAATGCGCCTCCAGCCCGCGGACCAAGGTGGTCTGCGTGCGGATACCCTTGTGCGCGGTGACGAGCTGCATGTTGGTGGGCTCGCCGACGATGACGGCCAGTGGCTTGAGTTCGGGCCGGGCCAGGCGGGGCACCATGCCGCGCACCCCCAGGCAGCCCACTTCTTCGTCGTAGGAAAGCGCCAGATGAATGGGCAGTTTGGGCCGGCGGGCCAGGAATTCGGGTACCAGCGCCAGGGCCACGGCGCTGAAGCTTTTCATGTCGGCGGTGCCACGGCCGTAGAGCCGGCCGCTGCGATTGACGACGGTAAAGGGATCGCTGTCCCAGTCCTGGCCGTCGACCGGCNCCACGTCGGTGTGTCCCGACAACACCACGCCGCCGGTCTGGGCCGGGCCGATGGTGGCCAGAAGGTTGGCCTTGGCGGCCGTTTCGTCGGCGATGATCTCGGCCTCGATGCCATGGCCGGCGAGGTAGTCGGCGACGAAGTCGATGAGCTCGAGGTTGGAATTGCGGCTGGTGGTGTCGAAGGCCACCAGGCGTTCGATCATCTCGAGCGGGGTATAGGTGCGCGGCGCAGTCACGCCGGCCACATTATCGACCGCACCGGGGTGCGTCCAGGCGGCAGCGGCAGAGCCGCCGATTCGCTCTTGATTCAAGGCGCTATTTTCCCCATCTTCTGGCTATGGTTCAAACGATCGACCTAATTTCCGCGAAAGCAACGCCCGAGCCCACTCGGTCGCGCTCGGGCAAGCAACGTCACGGCGCCCGCGAGCGCCTGATCGAGGCCGGGCGCACGCTTTTCGCCGAGGCCGGTTTCAGTGGCGTTTCGACGCGCGCCCTGGCCCGCGCGGCCGGCGTCAACCTCTCGGCCATCACCTATCACTTCGGCGGCAAAAGCGGTCTTTACGAAGCGGTGATCCGGGATTTTCTCGACGAGGTGGCGACGCACCGGCATCATCTCATCGATTGGCTGAGCGCCGCCGTTGCCACGGCCGGCGCCGATCGCCGGCAGATCGCCAATGTCGCCGCCGATTTCGTGCGCGGCTTTTTCGCCATGTTGCTGAGCCCCGGGTTCCTCAACGACCGGGCCCAGATCATGCTGCGCGAATTGCACAATCCCTCGGCCGCCTTCGACATCATCATGCGCGAGCACATCGATCCCATCCAGGACGCGCTGGCCGAATTGGCGGCTGCGGCCAGTGGGCGCTCGCCGCATGAGCCGGAGATCAAGCTTTTGACCCACGCCGCCCTCGGCCAGTTGCTGGCCTTCGGCTTTGCCCGGCCGGTGGTGCTGGCGCGCATGGGTTGGCAGAACTTTACGCCCGAGCGCCTGAACCAGGTGACCGCTGCCGTGGTCCCGGCCTTTTTGGCTTCGCTGGGATTGGGGCGGGGACCGGACTGTGACGAGGGGCGGAGCTGACCATGGGCAGGTTGGCCAGAATCGTAATACCGCTCGCGGTCCTGGGCATCGGTGGGCTGACGGCCTTTTCCCTATGGGCCTCGCGTCCTGTGGTCGAGCCCAGCGCGCCGGCCGAACGGGTCTGGCTGGTCTCGGCCCAGACCGTCGAGATTGCCGATGTGCAGCCCGATCTCGAACTTTTCGGCGATATCGTGGCGGGCCGTCAGGTGGAACTGCGGGCCTTTGTCGCCGGTCCCGTACTGGAAGCCGGCCCCGCCCTGGTCGAGGGCGGTATCGTGCGCCGCGGCGAGATGATCCTGAGAATAGATCCTTTCGACTATCAGGCTGTGCTGGATGAGCGCCTGGCAATGCTGAGCGAGGCCAGGGCGCGGCTCGTGGAATTCGAGGCGCGCTACCAGGCTGACCAGGCGGTGCTCGCGCGCAATACCGAGCAACTCACGCTTACGGCGCGCCACCGGGCTCGCAGCGAAAAACTGCGGGCCCGCGGCACGGTCTCGGAAAAGGCTCTCGACGACGCCAAGTTGGCACACAGTCGGCAGGAACAATTGGTGGTCAGCGGGCAGAGTAACCTGAAGGCCCAAAACGCCCGTATCGAGCAACAACGCGCCGCCATCAAACGCCTCGAGGTGGGCGTGCGGCGCGCTCGGCGTGACCTCGCCCGCAGCCGCGTCACGGCGCCCTATGACGGCTTCGTCTTCGATACCGCGGCCGAGGTCGGCAAGCGTATCTCGGTCAACGATCGCATCGCCCGGCTGGTCGACGCCGGTCGCCTGGANGCCCGCATCCATCTCTCGGATCAGCAATACGGCCGCCTGGCCGGTGATCCGCGCGGCGTCGTCGGCCGCCCGGTTTCGGTGCTCTGGCAGGCCGGCGACCGCACCTTCGATTTTGCCGCCGTGGTCGACCGTGTCGGCGCCCGCATCGACGCCGCCAGCGGTGGCGTCGATCTCTATGCCCGGCTCAGCGGCACCAGCGTCGATGAGCCGCTCAGGCCGGGCGCCTTCGTCAGCCTNCGCCTGCCCGACCAGCTCTTTGCCGCCGTTGCCCGGGTGGACGAAAGCGCTCTGCATCAGGGCGGTTTGGTTTACGTCATCGTAGAAGGCCGGCTCGAGCCCCGCCGGGTCGAGGTGGTGGCTCGGGTGGGCAGCGACGTGTTGCTGCGGGGCGAGCTGCAGACCGGCGACCAGGTGCTGACCACGCGCCTCAGCGAGGTCGGCCCGGGTGTGCGGGTCGAGGTGCGCTAGNTTATGTGGTTGAAGGACCTGATCGGCCTTTTCGTACGGCATCGCAACGCCTCCAACCTGCTGATGGTGTTGATGCTGACAGCCGGCATCGTGGCCATAGGCCGCCTCAACACCCAATTCTTCCCTAACATCGGCATCGACATCGTCAGCGTCACCGTGGCCTGGCCCGGGGCCACTGCCGAGGACGTCGAGGCCAACATCGTGGCCGCTATCGAGCCCGAGGTGCGCTTCATCGATAACGTCGACCGCGTCGTCTCGTTCGCCGTCGAGGGCTCGGGATCGGTGGTGATCGAGTTCGAGGCCGAAGCCGACATGCAATCCGCGCTCTCCGACGTCGAGGCCGCGGTGGGCCGCATCACCACGCTGCCCGAGGACAGCGAGCGCCCCTTGGTCAGGCGCATCGTGCGCTACGACACGATCTCGCGCATCGTTCTATCGGGGCCGTTTTCCGAGGCCTCGCTGAAGGCCACGGCCAAACGCATCCGCGACGGCCTACTGGCCCGCGGCATCGACCAGGTGACGCTATTCGGCGCCCGCGATGAGGAGATCTGGGTCGAGGTCGATCCGGCCACGCTGCGCCGCCTCGATCTCACCCTAGGCGACATTGCCGGGCGCATCCGTGCCAGTTCGCAAAACCTGCCGTCGGGCACCCTGAAGGGCCGCTTCGAGGCGCAGATTCGCAGCCTGGGCCTGCCCACAGATGCCATGGGCTACGGCGACATCGAGATCCGCTCCCTGGATAACGGCCGCAAGATTTATCTCCGCGACATCGCCGAGCTCAGCGATTCCTTCGATGATCGCCAGCCCATCGGCCGGCGCCATGGCCATCCCTCGGTGTCGCTTCACGTGCAGCGCGCGACAACTGCCGATGCCCTCGAACAAGCCCGCATCGTCAATGACTACGTGGCCGAATTGAAACCGACGCTGAGCCGCGATCTGGTGCTCGAGCATTACGATATCCAGGCCTCTTTCATTCGCGACCGCATCAACCTTTTGCTGCGCAACGGCCTGGGCGGCCTGGTTCTGGTGCTGGGTGTGCTCTTCCTCTTTCTCAGCGGGCGCCTGGCCTTCTGGGTGGCCGCCGGCATCCCGGTGGCCATGATGGCGACGCTCGGTGTCATGATGCTGAGCGGCCAGAGCATCAACATGGTCAGCCTGTTTGCCCTCATCATGACGTTGGGCATCATCGTCGACGATGCCATCGTGGTCGGCGAGCATGCCGCCACCCGGCGCAGCCAGGGTCTGGGCGCCATCGAGGCCGCCGAGGCAGGCGCCTTGCGCATGCTGGCGCCGGTGACGAGCGCCTCGCTGACCACCATTGCCGCGTTCCTGCCCATCCTGCTCATCAGCAGCATCATCGGCCAGGTGGTGAAGGCCATTCCGCTGGTCGTCGTGGCGGTGCTGATCGCCAGCCTAGTCGAGTGCTTTCTCGTGCTGCCCGGACATTTGCGCCACGCTCTGCTGCGGCCCGACGAACAGGCCTCGCGCTTCCGCACTTGGTTCGACGGCCATTTCGGCCGCTTCCGCGACGGGCCTTTCCGGCGCTTCGTCACCTTCTGTGTGCGTTGGCGCTACCTTTCCGTGGCGGCGGCGTTGGCATTGTTGGTGGTCAGCGGCGGCATGATAGCCGGTGGCCGCCTGGGCTTTCATTTCTTCCCCTCGCCCGAGGCCGACACCATCTTTGCCAACATCGAGTTCATGCCCGGCACCCCACGTCAGGAAACCGCCAGGATGTTGGACGGGTTGGGCCAGGCGCTACGCCGTGCCGATACCAAGCTGGGCGGCGGCGATCTGGTGCAGATGAGTTTCGGCAAGCTCGGCATATCGCAATCGCCCGCATTCCAGTCGGTGCGCGGCGATCATCTGGGCGGGCTGCACGTGGAACTGGTGCCAGCCGACCGTCGCGATGCCCGGACCACCGAATTCGTCGAAGCTTGGCGCAACGAAATCGAACTCATGCCGGGTATCGACCGGGTCTCGCTCAGCGAATTCCGCCACGGCCCACCCGGACGCGAGATCGATGTTCGTCTTTCCGGCGGCAGCACCGCGGCCCTCAAAGCGGCGGCCAGGGAGACCCAAGCGCTGCTCGCTCGTTTCGACGGATTAAGCGATATCGAGGACGACCTGCCCTATGGCAAGCGCGAATTCATCCTCGAAGTGACGCCGCGTGGTCGGGCGCTCGGCTTCACCGTCGAAAGCGTCGGCCGGCAGGTGCGCGACACCTTCGAGGGCCGCATCGCCAAACGCTTTGCCCGGGTCGACGAAGAGGTTGCCGTGCGCGTGCGCTTCCCCCGCGGCACGGTCGACGGCGGGGCGCTTAGGGACCTTTACCTGCGCGGTCCCGACGGCGCCGAGGTAGCGCTCAGCCAGGTCGTGACGATACGCGAGGACCAGGGCTTTTCGCGCATCCGCCGCGAGGATGGACGGCGCCAGGTGTCGGTAGTCGGTGAGGTCGACGAGAACACGACCAGCGCCGCGGCGGTGCTGACGGCGTTGGCCAATGGCGAATTGCCTGCCATCGCCCGGCGCCATGGTGTCGAGTATGAATTCAAGGGCCGCACCGAGGAGCAGGCCCGCACCATGGAGGAAATGCGCCTCGGCGCCATGATCGGCCTGGCCGCCATCTACATCATCCTGGCCTGGGTCTTCGCCAGCTATTCCCGGCCCTTCGTGGTCATGGCGATCATTCCCTTCGGCCTTATCGGTGCCATCTTCGGCCACTGGGTGATGGGCTACGACCTGACCATCCTCAGCCTGATTGCGCTGCTTGGTCTGGCCGGCGTGCTGGTCAACGATTCGATCATCCTGGTCAGCACCATCGACGAGCGCATTGCCGCCGGTGAACCCGCCTTCGAGGCCATCGTCGACGGCGCCCGCGACCGCCTGCGGGCAGTACTGCTGACCTCGCTGACCACCATCGGCGGACTTCTGCCGCTGATGTTCGAAACCAGCCTGCAGGCCCGCTTCATCATCCCCATGGCCGTCACCATCGTCTTCGGCCTGGCCGTGGCGACGCTCTTGGTGCTGATCGTGGTGAGTGCGCTTCGGATAGTCCGTCGTCGTCGGCCGCCTCCCTCGGCGACCGGCTTGGGCGGGTCGTGAAAGCCCGTTCATGCGTTGAGTGGCCCCTCAGATGGCTGCGGGCCGTCCTGCCGAGGGCGCTACTCTCCCACCGTCCAGGCGTCGTCTCTCGTGAGTGCCTCCCCGAACACGTCCGGATCTAGGGTGAGCCCGAAGCCGGGCGTGTCGGGCACCTTCCGCATGCCGTCGACTAGCTCGTAGTCTGCCGCGACGACCGCAGGCATGACCATCTGGTCGGTTTCTGCGGCGGAGAAGCGGGCGCATCCGCGGCCGAACTGCGCGATGTAGAAGCCGGAGAGGTGTGAGCCCCAGTTGTGGGGCGCGGCCAGGGCTCCGGTCTCCTCGAGGACCGGTAGGTATCGGAGCCACTTCGTCAGCGTGTAGCCGCGCATGTCGAATTGGACGACGTCGATCCCACCCGCGCGGACGATCTCCGTGAACGCGGCGTCGTGCGGCTCGGAGCCTTCGCCATCCGCGACGAGAGTCGACCAGCCTTCCTGTTCGATGAAGCGCTTGAGCGACACGCACTCGTCCCTGTCCTCCGGGAAGGGCTCCTCGACCCAGTGGATGTCGCAGTCGGCCACCTGGGAGAGGACTTCTCGGGCCTGGGCGGGCGTGTAGCCGTTGTTGGCGTCGATGAGGA
>NZDS01000067.1 GCA_002690215.1 Rhodospirillaceae bacterium
GGGAGTGACGAGACTCGAACTCGCGACCTCTGGCGTGACAGGCCAGCGCTCTAACCAGACTGAGCTACACCCCCGCAAGGGCGCTTCCGTGTACTTTAGAGCCAACTGGGTGTCAAGCGCCATCGCCCCGAGATGAATGCACGAAAGGTGCACAAACGCGCGGCGCCTGCTAAGTAGAAGCCTTTGGTTCCCAATATATTGGCGGAGACGGCTATGACAGGCATGAGCGGCGGCAAGACGCTGGTGCAATCGATCCTGAATCAAGGAATCGACACCATTTTCACCATTCCCGGCGTCCAGCTCGACCACTTCTTCAATGCGCTGCACGACGAAGGCAACGCCGTAAGGGTGATCCAAGTGCGGCACGAACAGGCGGCCGCCTATATGGCCTTCGGCTATGCCCAGTCGACCGGCCGGGTAGGCTGCTTTGCCGTTGTGCCCGGGCCGGGCTTCTTGAACACCACCGCGGCCCTGGCCACGGCCTATGGCTGCAACGCCCCGGTGCTGTGCCTTTCGGGTCAGATCCCTACCCGCCACCTCGGCCGTGGCTATGGCATGCTGCATGAAATCCCGGACCAGCTCGCCATCTTGCGCGGCCTGACCAAATGGGCCGGGCGCATCAACCACCCGAGCGAAGTGCCGGCGGCGGTGGCCGAGGCATTCCGCCAATTGCAGGGTGGCCGGCCGCAACCTGTCGGTCTCGAAATGCCGCCCGATCAGATGGCCCGCCGGGCCGCCGTAACGCCACTCGAGCAGCAGCCTCGCCCTGCCCCGCTACAACCCGATCCCGACCTGGTGGCCCGCGCCGCCAAATTGCTGGGTCAGGCCGAAAGTCCGATGATCTTCGCCGGCAGCGGCGCCATCGGCGCCGAGGTCGAGTTGAAGCAACTGGCCGAGATGCTCCAGGCACCGGTGGTCACCCACCGCATGGGAAAAGGTGTCCTCAGCGACCGCCACTACCTGGCTCAGAGTACCGTTGCCGCCAAGAAGATCTGGTCCCAGGTCGACGTCATCATGGGTGTCGGATCACGGATGCAGGGGCCGCGCATGCAGTGGCCGGCAGCACCACGCAAAGTCGTCCACATCGACATCGACCCCACCGAAATCGGCCGCATCGGCCGCGCCGACGTCAGTCTGGTGGCGGACGCCCGCGAGACCCTGAAGGCCTTGATCCCGGCGCTGGAGAAGGAAAACCGCCAGCGCCCCTCCCGCGAAGACGAGCTTGTCGCCCTGAAAGCCGAGGTGATGGCCCAGTTCGATGCCGAACTGGCACCCCAGATGGCCTACAGCCGGGCCTTGCGCGCAGCGCTTCCCGATGACGGCATCATCGTCGACGAACTCACCCAAGTCGGCTACATGAACCGGGCCGCCTTTCCCGTTTACCACCCGCGCAGCTTCATCAGTACCGGCTACCAGGGTACGCTGGGTTTTGGTTTTGCTACGGCGCTGGGCGTCAAGGTGGCGCACCCCGAGCGGCCGGTGCTGTCGATTAACGGCGATGGCGGATTCCTCTACACCATGCCCGAAATGGCGACGGCGGTTCAGCACGGCATCAACGTGGTCGCCGTAGTCTTCAACGATGGCGCCTTCGGCAACGTCCAGCGCATGCAGAAGAACGAATACGGCGGCCGCATCATCGCCAGCGACCTCCGGAACCCCGACTTCGTGGGGCTGGCCGAATCCTTCGGCGCCCTCGGACTTAGGGCGGAATCGCCGGCCGAACTGAAAAGCGCCATAGAGACCGGTTTCGACCACTCCGGCCCGGTGCTGATCGACGCACCGGTGGGCGAAATGCCCGATCCCTGGCAAACGCTGGAGAGCACCGCCATCAAGAAAAAAACGTAATAGCGGCCAAGCCGACTATTCGGCGGCGGCAGCCTGAGCTTCAGCCAGCAGCACGTAGGTGTAGATCTTGGAGATGATCTGCCAACGGCCGTCGATCTTCAGCAGGTTGAGGTAATCGGTAAAAAGCTTCGGCCCGATGGCGATCTGCACTTTTGCCAGGGCCGATTCGGCACCCGACTTGTCGATCGAGAGAATGCGGTCGAGACGCTGCTGGCCCGTGTCGGCTGGGTTGGCCCGGCCGCCCACGCGCTCGTAGACGACCTCCATGGCATCGTCCTGCAAGGGCCCGTCGGTGGCGCTGAAAAGATGGGCGCTGGGGTGGAAGATACGCTTCAGCTTGTCGACATCTCCTTCGTAGAAGCCGTCAAAATAGGTGGCCAAGGCTTCGGCGATCTCTTGATAGGTGGCATCCATGGTGTCCTCCGTGGGCCTGCTCGGCTGATCGTCGGCTCAGGCTAACCTGAAACGCACCGCTTTGGGAGGGGCTGGCTATGCTTTACTGTCGCCGGTCATGCCATTTTCAGCATTCCCCCATTCAGAGGGCCGGCAGATCCGGCACGACGCTGACTTGCGGGCCAAAATCNCCGCCAACCTGGCCGGCTTCGAGCGCCTTAGTGGGCCGGCTGATGGCCTCAAGGGCGCCGCCGTGGCCATCACCGTACTCGACGACGGCAGCGGCAACGCGGCCTTTCTGTTGACCCGGCGATCGAGCCGGCTACGCAGCCATTCCGGCCAATGGGCGCTGCCCGGCGGCCGTCTGGACGGCAACGAAGAAGCGGTGGCCGGTGCGCTCCGTGAACTCGAGGAAGAGGTGGGATTGAAGCCCGGCAGCCAGAATGTACTCGGTGTTCTCGACGACTACCCGACACGATCGGGCTATCTCATCACGCCCATCGTGGTTTGGATCGACGAGGTCAGCTTCGACCTCAATCCTGACGAAGTGGTGCGCGTCTACCCCATCCCGCTGGCCGAGTTGATGCGCGACGATTCGCCCGAGTTCGTAGACATCCCGGAAAGCGACCGGCCAGTGCTGCGCATGCCGCTTGCCGAACGCCATCTCAACGCCCCCAGCGCCGCCTATCTCTACCAGTTCCGCGAGGTCGCGCTGAACGGCCGGGTCATCCGCGTCGCCCACTACGAGCAACCGGTGTTTGCCTGGGAATAGCTAGCCCGCATTTCTCACCGGGTCACGGCCTGCGTCGCTCCCAGGTGATGCGATCCGCTAGGAAAAGACCGAAGAGCGTAGTGGGACTACGCACTTCGGTCTTTGACAACGCGGGCGCGTGCACAAGGATTCTGTGGTGCGACCCTTCGGGCGTCGCTGTCGCACCGACAGGGTGCGTCACGCTGCTTGCCCGATGTCCCACATCGCGCGGCGCAGCGTTCCTACCCTGTCGGCGCGACAGTGACGCGCAGGCCATGACCCGGTGAGAAATGCGGGCTAACGGTATTCCCTATTTGGCCAGGCGCGTCTCGACCAGGCGGGCCCAGAAGCTGGCACCCAGCGGCAACACCGCGTCGTTGAAATCGTAGTTCGGGTTGTGCACGGTGCAGGCCTCGAGGCCCGTGCCGATGTTGAGGTAGGCGCCCGGGCGGCCCTGCATCATGTGGGGGAAATCCTCCGACGCCATGACCTGCGGCCCGTCACGCGTGACCTTGTTCTCGCCCACCAGGGCGGCGGCGACGTCGCCCACGAAAGCGGCCTCGGCGTCGTCGTTGATCAACGGCGGGAACAGCACCTGGGTTTCGACCTCGGCCATGGCACCCATGGCGCCGGCGATGCCCGGGGCGATCTCGTTCAAGCCCTTGACGATGGCGGCCATGGCCGCGTCGCTGAAGGCTCGCATGGTGCCGCGGAGATAAGCCCGGTCGGGTATGACGTTGTAGGCGTCGCCGCCTTCGATGCGGGTGACGCTGATCACCGCGGTCTCGAAGGGGCTGAGGTTGCGCGAAATTATGGTTTGCAGAGCCGTGGCGATGTGGGCCGCCACGATCACCGGATCGATTCCGGTCTCGGGTCGGGCGCCATGGGCACCGCGGCCTTGGATGGCGATATCGAAAAAGCCGCCGCCGGCCATCATCGGCCCGGAGCGCACGGCGAATTCGCCCTCGGCCAGTCCCGGGCGATTGTGCATGCCGAAGACGGCGTCGACGGGGAAGCGTTCGAACAGCCCGTCGGCAACCATGGCGGCGGCACCGCCGGTGCCCTCCTCGGCAGGCTGGAAGATGAAATGAACCGTACCGTCGAAGTTCCGCGTCTCGGCCAGATAGCGCGCCGCGCCCAGCAGCATCACCGTGTGACCATCGTGGCCGCAGCCGTGCATGCGGCCGGGAATCTGCGAGCGGTGGTCGAACTGATTGTCCTCGTCCATGGCCAGGGCGTCGATGTCGGCTCGCAGGCCAATGGCATGATTGCCTGAACCGACTTGCAGACTGCCGACGACGCCGGTCTTGCCCAGGCCTCGCGTCACCTCGCAGCCGAATTCACCGAGCCGGCTGGCGATAAGCTCGGAGGTGCGCTCCTCCTCGAAGCCGATCTCCGGGTGGGCGTGCAGATCGCGCCGCCACTCGGTGAGTTCGGCGTGGTACTCGGCAATGCGCTCGATGACGGTCATGGGATTCCTTTTCGCGGCGTGACAACTCGGGCCGGCCGTAAGCATGGCGCAGATGCACCCCCCTTTGCTAGGGTGCCCACGAAGGGCGGCCAGCTGTGAAGGGTCACGAGATGAGCGAGATCATCCTGCACCACTATCCCCAGTCGCCGGTTTCCGAGAAGGTGCGCGTCGGCCTTGGCCTCAAGGGCCTGGCGTGGCGCTCGGTGGAAATTCCGCGCCTGCCACCCAAGCCCGATCTGGTGCCGCTGACGGGTGGCTACCGGCGCACGCCGGTGATGCAGATCGGCGCCGACGTCTATTGCGACAGTCTGGCAATTTTGCGTGAGCTCGAGCGGCGCTTCCCCGAGCCCAGCTTCGAGCCGGAGGGCGGTTTGAGCTGGGGCCTCAGCCGCTGGACGGACGGCGAATTCTTCGATCTTTGCGTCAAGCTGGTGCTGGGCGCCTCGCTGGTCGACCTGCCGCCCGAGTTCGCCGCCGACCGCGGCCGCCTCTACCTCGGGCCGGATTGGAACCTGGAGCAGGTGGCGGCCGAGCTGCCATTGATCGTGGCCCAAGTGCGAGCCCAGTTCGGCTGGCTCGACGCCCGGCTCGCTGGATCCCCTTTCCTGGCTGGCACCCGCCCCGGGCTGGCCGACGCTCTTGGTTACTACCTGATCTGGTTCGTGCGCGGGCGCTGGTCGGGTGGCCCCGAGCTACTGGCCGAGTTCCCGTCCCTCAAGGCCTGGGAGACACGGGTCGATGACATCGGCCACGGCACGCCAGCAGAGATGACGGCGGCCGAGGCCCTGGACGTCGCCCGGGCCGCAGACCCGTCACCGCCGCTTGCCGACCCCACGGATCCCCAGTCCCTGGCCGGCCGCCGCGTCGCCGTGGTGCCCGACGTCGACGGCGGCGATCCCGAGGTCACGGGGCTGGTCCACGGCTGCGACCGCGAGAGCATCGCCATCCGGCATGAAAATCCTCGCATCGGCCACGTCTCTGTCCACTTCCCGCGGGTCGGCTATCGTGTCACTCTTGTCGAAGACACCTGAATACCGGGGGGCAAGCGGAGGGCATCATGAATACCTTGAGTGAAAAATGCGCCGTTACCGGCATCGGTGAAACCGCCTATGTGCGCGGCTCGGGAAAAAGCGTCACGGCGCTGCAGATGGAGGCCTCGCTGACGGCCATTGCCGATGCCGGACTATCGCCCCGCGACATCGACGGCATCATTCCCTATGCCAATAACGAGGTTGTGGCCGAAGACTTCGCCACCAACTTCGGTCTCGAAGATCTGCGTTTTTCCGCCACCACGCCGTTGGGCGGGGCAAGCTCCGTGGCCGCCTTGCAGGCCGCGGCCATGGCCATCATCACCGGCGTTGCCAACCATGTACTGATCCCGCTGGGCCGCAATGGTTATTCCCAGACCCGGGTCGGCATGCGCATGCAGCAGTTACCCCAGTTCCGCCTCGTCGGCGAGTACGAGATGCCCTCGGGCGCTGTCGCGCCGGCCCAGTTCTACGCCCCCATGGCGCGCCGCCACATGGAACTCTACGGCACCACCAGCCAGCAGTTCGGGCGCATCGCCGTGAACACCCGCGAGATGGCGTTGAAGAACTCGAACGCCATCATGAAAAAGCCGCTG
>NZDS01000068.1 GCA_002690215.1 Rhodospirillaceae bacterium
GATCTCGAGCACCTCGACTGGCTGTTCGACGACCACCTGGAATTCGCCGATGAAGAGGAAATCACGGCGCGGTTCACCAATACGTCCCATTCGACTACACGCATCAGGATCCCGGCGACGCCATTTCGTACCCGGGTCAGCTCGATATCGACGGCGACGGTGCCGCCGAGCCTTTCGACCGCAATGCCCTGGAGGACCTCTTCTCGACGTTGGATGATTTCTCTGTCGAACGATCCGCTACCCTGGCCGTTACTGAATTTGGTGTCCACCGCTGGGCACCCGGAGCCAGCCGTTTCCTGGCCGACCAGATGGACATGCTCGAAAGGCGTGGCCTCAACAATATGCTCTGGGATTGGCAGGTCTCTTACCGGGAGTTCGCCGAGGAAGTAACGGCCTTCAACTTCCGTTTCGGCCCCGATCCCGATCCCTATGAAGGATGGCCAGGAGAGCGCTGGCTCGATATCCGCCGCATCGATCTGTTGGCGCCGCTGATCGGGCAACGCTTGGAGCTTTGCAGGATCAAGGGGTTCGACGCCGTGGAGCCGGACAACATCGACGGCTACACCAATGACACGGGGTTCTCTCTTAGCGCCGAAGACCAGCTTCGCTTCAACCGCTGGCTCGCCTCGGAGGCCCACAAGAGAGGCCTGTCCATCGGCCTCAAGAATGATCCCGATCAGGCTGTAGAGCTTGTTGGCGATTTCGACTGGGCTTTGACCGAGGACTGCTTCGCCGAGGAATGGTGTGAGCAGATGTTGCCGTTCATCAAGCTGGGCAAGACCGTGTTTGCCGCCGAATACACCGATATGGATATGACCACCGCAAAGTTCTGCGCCAAGGCCAAGGCCTTCGGCATCAGCGCCATTCTGAAAACCCGCGAGCTCGACTCCTGGAGACGGTCCTGCCCCTAGCCCGCGTTTCTCACCGGGTCATGGCCCGTTGAAATTCGTCAGGCGTGGTAGCTGAAAATCCCCAAGAAGGCGCCCTGGGTCAGACGGCCGAAAGCCTCGCCGCTGACGTGCACCAATTGGCGATGATCGCCGGCTTCGAAATAGACGTCGCGGCGCAGCACCAAGTCCTCGTCAACCGCCATACGCATGCCATAGGCGCCGCCCAGCGGCGGTACGGCACCCGGATCGCAATCCTCGAACCGCGCCGTGATTTCCTCTTCATCGGCGAATTCCAGGTGGTCGTCGAACAGCCAGTCGAGGTGCTCGAGATCGATCCGATGGGTGCTCGGGATGACGGCGATCATCATGCCCTGGCTGCAGCGCAGCAAAACGCACTTGGCCAAGGCGTCGCCGGGGATGTGCGTCTGCTCTGCGATGCGCGAAGAGGATACGGTGAAGGGGTGCTTGACGAGATCGAAGGTGACTTGGCTGTCGCGAAGATATTCTCTGAGTTTTTTCGCCATGGCCATGGCATGACTCCTTTCGCTGGCTGCCAACGAGCGCGCCGCAACTAGCGTGCAAACAACGGGCAACCCCGAATCGAGATACCACGCCGGCAAGGGTACGAAAGGACTAGGATCGCCCGACAACTGCGATCTTATGGCGGTGAACGGCCGTGGGGGAATGTGGCATATCGCCGCAAAGTGGGCGGCTGTAGCGAGGATTTCTCTTTTCGTGTTTTCGCAGCGAAGGAAGCCCCTGCCCCTGCAGGCCTTCGGCAAATTCTCTGAAAAGTAGTTTTAATTAAAGAGTATCTTCTATCTGTTCAAAATCACTTTCAGATAGAGAGTCGTGAAAACACAAGTAAATACGTTGAATTTATGCTATAATAATTTAACAAATTCGTGTGGTCAGGGTCGTGAAGAGGGGGGCTACCGGATGCGTCGATGTGCAAGGCATTGGATGGCGGGGCTGATGGGGTGCCTCGTCGGCATCCTGTCGTTTTCGGCCGCTGCAGACAGCGTTCTGATTTCCCGCGGCATCACGATTTCCGTGATCGACTACCGGCGAGGAGCGGAAACGCAATGGCATGAACGCGATACCCTGCCCACAGTGTTCCTGCCCATTGGTACGCGGATGATCGAAGTGGGCAAGCCTCGAAACAGCGGCAATCACTATGTGGTCATAAGTGAAGGGGGCTTATGGGGTTTGCTCGATATCCGCGACGGCGCCTTCTGGAACGAGCGCTGGATTCGCAATTTCAACAAGGAACCTGGATTTGTCTGGTTCGGCGGTTGCGATTTGTTGAACGAAACCTATTTCGATATCGCCATCGTCAAGAATTTCGTCAGCATGCCCCGCTTGGTGGCAAAAATAGTACGGAAATTGGAGTTTTCCCCGGGGCAGCCCTTCAAGGTGCTCGACGCCGCTCCCGGGAATGCAATGATTCGCATTGCCAAGGTCGATCAGGAGCGGCAGGAATGTGACATCAAGAGATCAGCCAACGACGCGACATATTTGGTGCCGCAATCGGCCCTGCGACTGATCGAGTTTCCTGATGGCTTCGAGCTTGGCGGGCGAACCGAGTTCTGGAGAAACGAATGGCGGCGGCAATTCGTAGCCTTCGCCCGCATCCCTGTCGGCGCGGGCGAGCGCCGGAAGTGCACCGTAAAGCAAATCAAAGAACTCAACGATGACGAAAAAATCGATTTCGGAGGGAGTCTGAAACAGAAGGTCAACGCGAAATTTGGTCAAGCCGGAATAGAGACGGAGGTCAGTATCGATTTTCGGAGATTGGCGGAGAGGAGACACAAATTACGGAGGAGTGTCGACGGAAGTTCGGAGGTCTTTTCGCGCCTCTACGTCACCGGCGACGGCAGGAACGCGGAGACCCTAACCGAAGTCTATACCTGTCCCCGCGATGGCGGGGTGATAGGGCGCCTACGCGGCAACGAAGTCGCGACCATCGAATACGAGCCCTATCAAACCAATACCGTGGTCCTGAGTCCAATAACGCTACCTTGCGCCGACTTGACGGCTATCGGAAGGCAGGGGCGATTCACGGTGCGAAATTTTTGCGACCAAAATAACCTGAGAAAAATGCTTGTCTCGTCAGGCCCGCTGAATAGCGGCAACTACCATTTCCTGCTGGCGCGATTCGGTGTCTTTCAAGCGCCTTTCGATACCGGAGAGCGTTGTCTGAAGGCCGAGACGCCACGGATGCTCCAATGTCCAAATGCGCAACCAGGGCGCACCCGATGAAGCGGTGACAGGTGGGCTACGCCTTCGCTTTGGCGGCCAACTTTTCAGACTTGATGATGTTCTGATCGATGGCCGCCGCGTCGGCGCCCAGGCCGAATGCCAGAGCCATGAGCTGGCTGTAGAAGACCACTGGGATCTGGAAGTCGGTGCCGAATTCCTGGTTGATGCGGTCCTGGTACATCTCGACGTTGGTTTGGCACAACGGGCACGGCGTGGCGATGACGTCGGCGCCGGAATTCTTGGCCTCCTCCAGGATCTCCTTGATCAGGTGCAGCGTCTTTTCCGGGCTCATCACCGAGACCGAGCCACCGCAACAAGACGTCTTGCGCTCGAAGGGCACCGCCTCGGCACCGCAGGCTGAGACGAAGTCGTCGAGGAAATCGGGGTCCTCGAAGGTGTCATAATCGCCGCCGGCCGCCGTGGCGGCGAAGGGCCGCACGGTCTGGCAACCGACGTAGCCGGCCACCTTGACGCCTTCCAGCGGGTTGCTGACCTTTTCCTTGATCTTGTCGATACCGACGTCGTTGACCAGCATCTCGCAGGCATGGCGGACCTGAAGGTCGGATTCGTACTTCATGTCGGCGGCGCCGAGCGCCTCGTTGACCTTGCCACGCAGGCGCACGTCGGCCTTGATCTTTTCGTTGGTGCCGTGGGTGTTGAGGTAGCAGGCGGCGCAAGGCGTCAGGATATCCTCGCTGCCTTGCGCTTCGGCGCTGGCCAGATTGCGGCCCGTGAGTGCTGCGTTAGGCAAATAGCCGCCGCCGACGTGGCCGACCGAGGCGCCGCAGCAATTCCAGTCGTTGAGTTCCTCGAGCTCGATATCCAACACCGGCGCAATGGCTCGCACGCTCTTGTCGAGATGTGCCGCCGAGCCTTGCGAGGAACAGCCGGGATAGTAAGTGTACTTGCGCCGCCCGGTCATGATGCCTCTCCCTCGTGGGCCTCGATCTCAGCCGCTTTGGCCAGGATCGCCTTGAGGCCCTTGCGGTCCTTGATCTTGTGAGGTGCGGTCAGGTGCATGCGCTTCGTGCGAATCATGGCCAGCGCGATGGGCAAATTCGCCAAGCCCTTCTTGATGCCGGCAACCAGGCCAAAGGAAAAATAGTACTTCCCGGTGACCAGGCGTTCATCGGTGCGGCCCAGCGTTCTGGAACTCCACCAGAAAGCCTTGGCGAAGCGCTCCGTATCCTGGCGTTCGGCGTAGCCCTCGCGCACCGCCACCGTGCCCAGGCCGGAAAGAATGTAAGTCACCGGCACCTCGCGCGGGCAACGCACCACGCAGCGGTAGCACTTGACGCAATTCCACAGCGTATCGGAGCGCAGCACGGCTTCCTTCATGCCGGCCCGAATCATCATGAAAAGTTTGCGCGGGCCATGGTCCATCTGGCCGGCTATGGGGCACGAGCCCGAACAGACGCCACACTGCATGCACATGGAAAGCCGGTCGCCACCCTCGACGTTTTGGCTGACCCAGCGGGCGAACCCCAGGTCGTAGGTGCGGTTGGCTGTGGGGGCGGTCGAGGTCATGGCAAGGTCCGATCAATTGTCGGAGCCAACGGACAAACACCCCCACCCCGACCCTCCCCCATCAAGGGGGAGGGGGATTCGAATGGTGTCGAGGATGTCGGCAGGCGACATTTCCCTCCCCCACAGGGACGAATTTGGGGGAGGGTGAGGGTGGGGGGGAAGGCGTTCGATATGGCCACCATCACTAAAACCCCTTGAAAGGGTTCATGCCGATCTCGTCGATACTGGCGACGAAGTCGTCGATGATTTGCGTCGCCCCTGCGGCGTCTGTGATGGCCACCTCGTGGCTGGCGACGCGCTCGCCCTCCAGCATCATGCTCTTCAGCGTCTCTTCGATCTTGGAGACGCGCTCCTTGGCTATGGCACTGCCCTTGACGAAATGGCACTGGTAATCGTCACCCGACTTGCAGCCCATCAGGATCACCCCGTCGTAGCCGGACGAAAGTGCATCCGAGATCATGACCAGGCTTACCGAGCCCAAGCAGCGCACCGGGATGATGCGGGCCATGCTGGAATACTTACGGCCCTGGATGCCGGCTTTGTCGAGCGCCGGGTAGGCGTCGTTCTCACAGGCCAGCACCAGCACCCGGGGCTTTTCGTCGAACTCGTCGGGGATCTCGACGGCCTTCGACATGGAATTGACCATCTCGACGGAATAGTTGTCGAAGCTGATGGTGCGCACCGGGCAGGCACCCATGCAGGTGCCGCAGCGCCGGCAGCGCGTATTCGTCAGCACCGGGAAGCCCTCGGCGTTCTCGTCGATGGCGCCGAAGGGGCATTCGACGGTGCAGCGCCGGCACTTGGTGCAGGTATCGAGACCGAACTTGGGATAGCTGAGGTCGCCGACGCGGGGGTGCACGGCGGCCGCCCGGGAAGCTTGTTCGATGGCCTGGATGGCCTTCAGCACAGCCCCGGCTGCGTCCTCGGCCGCTTCGCCCATGTCCATGGGGCGGCGCAAGGGACCGCAGGCGTAAATGCCGGTGCGCCGGGTCTCGTAGGGGAAGCAGATGAAATGGCTGTCGGCAAAGCCGTCAGCCAGATGGGGCAAGTGCGGGCCCTGGCGGTATTGCAGATTGAGGATCGAGTTCTCCGGCCTGGGCGCATCGAGGGCAACGGACTCGTCGTCATCGCTGTCGGTCGTGCTTTCGTCCGGCGTCTCCTCCTCATCAGCCGCTTCGTCGCCGGCCCGGAAGATTGGCGCCAGGGGATCGATGTCAGGGTCCGGCAACAGCGCGCCGTCCGTCGTCGCGTTGGGTACCATGCCGGTGGCCAGGACCACCATATCGAGGCCGCCCAGCGGCACTTCCTCGCCCAGCAGCGCGTCGTTGACGGTGACGGTAAGGTCGGCAGCCACCGACGAGATCTTTCCTTTCATGAACACGATGCCGGCTTCTTGGGCGGCGCGGTAGAATTCCTCGGCCGTTCCGGGCGTGCGCAGCTCGTCGAAGATAACGTAGATCATGGTCTCGGGATCGGCCTGGCGCAGTTGCAGCGCCTGCTTGATCGAGACGCCGCAGCAGACTTGCGAACAATAGGGCAGGTGCTCGGGATCGCGCGAGCCGGCACACTGTATGAAGGCCACGGCCTTGGCCGAGGTTCCGCCGCTCGCCAGCAGGCCTTCCAATTCGACATTTGTCACCACGCCGGGGTTGCCGTAGCCCAGATGGCCAAGCTTGCCGGCATCGTAGGGCCGCCAGCCCGTGGCCACGACGATGGCGCCGAAGGATTCGTCGCTCTGAGCCGTGCCGTTGGCCAGCGTCACCCGAAAATCTCCCGGGCCGCCAGCGGTGCTCGCCACCTTGGTCGCGGTCTTGACGGTGATGCGCTGGTCAGCCTCCACCTCGGCGATCAGCTCGGCAATATTGTTGGCTTCGGGCGTACGGTAGGGCGGGCGCTGTGGCAGGAACTTCGAGAAACCTTTGGCGTGGCCGCCGAGCTCGCTCGATTGCTCCACCAGCACGCTTTCGTATCCTGCCCGGGCCGCCTCGCGGGCTGCCGCCAGGCCGGTCGAGCCACCACCCACCACCAGCAAACGGCGCGAGATGGGAGCTTCCGTATCGGGCTCGGGCGGCTCCGACTTGAGTGCCTGGGTCACCGCCATGCGCAGGTTGTCGGCCGCCTTCATCTGGGTGTCTTCGTCGCCCGGCTCATGGCACCAGGCCACCTGTTCACGCAAATTGCCGCGTACCACCTGGGCGCCGTCGAAGCGGAAGCGATCCGCCATCACGCGCGGCGAACAGGCGCAGACGACGACTTTTTCGATTTCGCCCTCGCCTGCCAGGTCGGTACCGATCATCGCCAGCCCTTCGTCGCCGCAAAGAAATTCGTGGCTGATGGCTCGGGCCGGCTTGAATTCCTCTTCTGCCAGAGCCACCAGGGCTTCCGCGTCGACGGCCTCGCCAATGGCGCAACCGGAGCAGACGTAGACGGCTGTTTTGTCGTTCATGACGCTACTCCGCCGCCACTTGCCGGGCGCCCTGGAGTGCCTGGATGGCGCGCAGGGCAGCCGCCGTGGCCGACTGCACCGACATCGAGACGTCCAGCGGCCCCGCCGCCACGCCGGCCGCGATCTGGCCCCTATCCAGCTCGGGCACGATGAAGCCGTAGTCGTCCTGGCTCAGCGCCAGCGGCGGCGCATCGAGGGCTGCATTGGGCTGCATGCCGACGGCCAGCACCACCAGGTCGTAGGCGTTGCCGTAGAGCTCGCGGCTTAGCGTATCCTCGCCCTTGACGACGGGGTTCTTGTCGGCGTCTTCCTCGATGGCGCCGGGTTTGGATTTGATCAGGCGGATCTGGTCGTCATCGGCGGCGCGTCGGTAAAAGGCTTCCAGTTTGTTGTCGGCGCGGATGTCGATGTAATAGATGTCGACGCTGGCATCGGCGTACTGTTCGCGCACATAGGCGGCGTGCTTGAACGACGCCATGCAGCAGATCCGCGAGCAATAGGGCAGGTGGTTGACGTCGCGTGAGCCGGCGCACTGGATCAGTGCCACGCGCTTGGCCTCGGCGCCATCCGAGGGCCTCAGGATGCGGCCCTGGGTCGGGCCCTCGGGAGCGGCCAAACGCTCCATCTCCACATTCGTGATGACGTTGGCCAGGCGGCCATATCCGTAGGCCTCGATGCGGCTAGCATCGTATGGCCGCCAGCCGGTGGCCCAGATCACGGCGCCGGCCGCCAACTCGATGCTGCCGGGCTGTTCGTCGAGATCGACGGCGCCGTAGCGGCAGGCGTCCTTTATGGCCGCCGCCTCCGGAGTGCCGATGATCTCGGGCGCGATGACGTAGCGCAGGGGATAGGCTTGGCTCTCCGGCAGGTAGGCGGCGGGCACTTTGGAGAGCCCATAATTGAAGGCATCCGCCACCTCGCTCTCGGCCGCCCGGGAGCAATCGCCGCAAGCCGTGCAGGCCGGAGTGACGTAGCGCGGTCGGGTGCTGAGCGATATCCGGTAGTCGCCGACTTGGCCTTCGATCGCCGCCACTTCGGCCATGGTGATGACGCGCACCCGGGGATTGTTGCGCAGGCGCTGGTAGTTGATCTCGAGGCCACAGGCGGGATGGCAGAGCTTGGGGAAGTAGCGATTGAGCCGGGCTACGCGGCCGCCCAGGCTGGCTTCACGTTCCACGAGCACGACGTCGAAGCCCACTTCGGCCGCCTCCACGGCGGCGCTGACGCCGGCGATGCCGCCGCCGACGACCAGGATTGTTGTGCTGGGATCGTTGCTCACGCCGCCCCCCGCCTTATTTGGCTCATATCGAATAACCATTTGTCATACAAGGATAAATTCATTGTTTCCTGGTCCTGAAAATAGTCTCAGTCGAGCCACCCAGCCATCCCTTTTGTCAGAGATAATCAAATTATATTTACTACTAATTCGTTCATTAGAATTTTCGCATTTAATGATAGCCCGAGGCCGGCATCTTCTGCTACAAAAAACGTGGGAATGTGGGGGAATTGGGAGGAATCATGTCGCAACTGGTCAAGCCCCACGGCGGCGCGCTCGAGCCGCTGCTGGCAACCGCAGACGAACGCTCCGAAGGCTTGGCCCGCGCCGCCGGGCTGCCGCAGGTGCCACAGGTACCAATGTCGAGCCGCGAGGTTTCGGACCTGCTGATGCTCTCGATGGGCGCCTATTCGCCGCTTTCGGGTTTCATGGGTCATGATGACTGGCGCAGTGTCTGCACCGACATGCAGCTCCGTGACGGTCTCTTCTGGCCCATCCCGATCACCCTTTCCTGCGCTGCCGACCAGGCGGACGGCCTGACGCCCGGCGACGAGGTGGCGCTGTTGGATGGTGAAGCGGGCACCGTCATGGCCACCATGACGCTGGAGGAGAAGTACCAAATCGACAAGTCGCTGGAGTGCCGTTCGGTCTTCCGCACCGAAGATCCGGCCCATCCCGGCGTCGAAAAGGTCATGGCCCAGCCCGAAGTCAATCTGGCCGGCCCCGTGCGGGTGCTGGACGAGGGCGACATCCCCGGCCGCCATGCCGATCTCTACATGCGCCCGGCCGAGACCCGT
The DNA here is from genome assembly GCA_002690215.1 of Rhodospirillaceae bacterium. Lineage (GTDB taxonomy): Bacteria > Pseudomonadota > Alphaproteobacteria > UBA2966 > UBA2966. Next base: position 9,199 of record NZDS01000068.1, read on the forward strand.
GCGGCTTTCGCCGCCAACGGCTGGACACGCGTCGCCGCCTTCCAGACCCGCAATCCCATGCACCGCAGCCACGAGTACCTGGCCAAGATCGCCGTCGAGATCTGCGACGGCCTGCTCATTCACCAAGTGCTGGGCAAGCTCAAATCAGGCGATATTCCGGCCGAGGTCCGCATCGCCGCCATCGATGCCCTGGTCGAGAACTATTTCGTGCCCGGCACCGTGGTCCAGGCCGGCTATCCCATCGAGATGCGCTACGCCGGACCTCGCGAGGCCCTTTTGCATGCCCTTTTCCGGCAAAACTTCGGCTGCTCGGATCTCGTCGTGGGCCGCGATCACGCCGGCGTCGGCGACTATTACGGCCCCTTCGACGCCCAGCACATCTTCAACGAAATCCCCGCCGATGCACTGGAGACCAAGCCGCTCAAGATCGACATTACGTTCTATTGCTTCTCCTGCGGCAGCCTGGCCACGGGCCGCACCTGCCCCCACGACGGCGACGCGCGACTAAATATCTCAGGCACGCGGCTGCGCGAAATGTTCGCCCAGCACGAGGAGATCCCGCTCGAATTCAGCCGGCCAGAGGTTTTGGCGGTGCTGCAGGGGTACTACGACGGGCTGTAAGGGGCCGTTCAGTACTTGGCGAAAACCTGGCTGCCCTGGTCTCCCCACAGAATCACGGCGTAACGGTCACGCTGGCCGTCCTGTTCCATGCCGGGTGAGCCGATGGGCATGCCGGGGACGGCCAATCCCTGAGCCTGGGGGCGCTCAGTCAGCAGACGTTTGATTTCGCGGGCCGGCACGTGGCCCTCGATGGTGTAGCCGTCGACGCGAGCGGTATGACAGGATCCCAGGTGCGGCGAGACGCCGTAGCGCTCCTTGATCGGGTCCATGTCCTCGCGTTCTTCGACGGCGACGCTGAAACCGTTGCGCCGCAGATGCTCGACCCAGGAGCCGCAGCAGCCGCACCAGGGGGATTTGTAGACCACGATGTCGGCCTCCGCCCGGCTGGGGCCGGCCGAGGTCAGGTACCAGCCGCCCGCCCCGGCCACGATGACGGCCGCAATGGCGGCGGCGATCAGAGAACGTCGAGAAATTTTCATAACCCGAATATGGACACCCGAGCCAGGGAATCCAATAGCTAACGCGCGGCGAATAGTTGCTTGACGCAGGGCTCCAGGTCGAAGCGTGCGAGCTCGGCCGTCGAGGCCGTTTCGGCCAGCGTGTGGTGGCAGCCTGAATGTGCCACCTCGCGGATCGAGGCGCGCAGGATTTCCTTCTGGTCCAGCGACAGCCACTGCAGCGGCGCCGGCTTGAGGTCGGGCGCCAAGGTGACCAGTGAGGCCAGTCTGTGTTGCGTGAACACCAGGTAGAGATGGTAGTTGTTGCCCGCCAGGTCGAAGCCGTCGTCGGCGTAGCTGCCGAGACCGGCCAGTCCGAGCACGATGTGGGGATGCACGGCCAGCACCGGCGTGCTGATGGAACGGTATTTGAACTCGCCCAAGCGGTCCCTGGTAACTCGCAAGAAATTCTTCAGAGTTAGTGTCAGGGTGTGGGGTTGGTAAATTTCAGCCTTTGTTGCTGGCACGGACGGCACGATTCCCGCCCCAACTGGTGCCACCAAAGGCAGAACCACCAGCAACGCTCCGACGGCCAGCAAAGTGGTGAACGCAACACCGATCATGGCGCCGGCCCATCTCGCCGGGCGTCCTTCAGCATCCGCAGTCATCGGCTCTCCCTTCCGATTTCGCGGCACAATGTCATCCGACTACAGTTTAGGCTCTGAGGGTGGCAGCGGCAAAGCGCCGATTCGAAGTCTCACGGGGTTGTGTTCGGCTGCAACCAGGAACAACCCCCGCCTTTCATCGAATCAACAGGCAGGGGATCCGATAGGGAGCAAACGATGGTCAAGTTTCTCAAACAGGGTATTGAGCAAAGTGCCGTCGACGAAGCGGACGCCGAGGTGCGGACACTGGTCGAAGGAATCCTGGCCGACGTCGAGACGCGCGGCGATACGGCGCTACGCGAGTTGTCACAGAAGTTCGACGATTGGAACCCGGCCGATTTTCGCCTCACCGAAACCGAGATCGAGGCGGCCATGAGCCGGGTCTCACGCCAAGACCTGGAAGATGTCAAATACGCGCAGAAGCAGGTACGCGAGTTTGCCGAGCGCCAAAAGGCCTGTCTCCTGGATCTCGAGGTCGAGACCATGCCGGGCGTCGTGCTGGGCCACAAGAACATCCCGGTCAATTCGGTGGGTTGCTACGTGCCCGGCGGCAAATACCCCATGGTAGCGTCCGCCCACATGAGCGTGGTCACAGCCAAGGTCGCTGAGGTCCCGCGCATCATTGCCGCGGCGCCGCCGCATGACGGCGGGCCGCATCCCGCCATCGTCGCCGCCATGCACCTCGGCGGGGCCGACGAGATCCTGGTGCTGGGCGGCATTCAGGCGGTGGCGGCCATGGCGCTGGGCAGCGAATCCGTGGCGCCCGTCGACATGCTGGTGGGTCCCGGCAACATGTATGTCGCCGAGGCCAAGCGGCAACTGTACGGCCGGGTCGGCATCGACCTTTTCGCCGGGCCCACCGAGACCTTGATCATCGCCGATGAAACGGTCGACGGCGAGATTTGTGCCATCGACTTACTGGGCCAGGCGGAACACGGCCCAACCTCGCCGGCGGTGCTGCTGACGACATCGGAGGCGCTGGCCCAAGACACGCTACGTGAGGTCGAACGCCAGCTCGATATCCTGCCGACGGCCGAGATCGCCCGCACCTCGTGGGCCGACTACGGCGCCATCTGCGTCTGCGATTCCGACGAGGAGATGGTCTCCGAGGCCGACAAGCTGGCCTTCGAACACGTCCAGGTGATGACCCGCGATCCGGAATACTTTCTCCAGAACATGACCAACTATGGCGCCATGTTCCTCGGTCCGCGCACCAACGTTTCTTACGGCGACAAGGTCATCGGCACCAACCACACGCTGCCGACCAAGCGCGCCGGGCGCTATACCGGCGGCCTCTGGGTAGGCAAATTCATCAAGACCCACACCTACCAGCGTGTACTCAGCGACCAGGCCTCGGCCGAACTTGGCGAGATCTGCTCGCGCCTTTGCATGCTCGAGGGTTTCGCCGGTCACGCCGAACAGGCCAACGTGCGCGTGCGCCGCTACGGCGGCCGCAATGTCGAGCCCTATTCGGCGGTCCAGCCTAGAGGTGGCTAAGGGTGAAAAATGCGGGCTAGCTCATCGCCAGGGTAGCCGAGGAACGCCGCCCGGCGCTGCCGCTCGACGCCCTGAGGCAGCGCCAAGCCTGGCGCGACCATCGCCTGATGGCTCTGGCTGCTCATAAGGCGCGGCGGAAAGAAACCTAGAGTGCCGCGTAATCGTTGATATCCGCTCCAGCGGCCGGCCGTCGATGGCAGCCAGGCCGCTGGCGATCAGGGCCAGGCCGGCGAGGTGAATGAGTCCCAGGCTCTCGCCCAAAAAGACAAATCCCAGCCAAATGGCGAGTGGCGGCATCAGCAAGGTCACCAGCAGGAGGTTCGTCGCTCCGGCGCTGGCCAGGATGCGGAAATAGACGATGTAGCCCAGCGCCGTGGAGAGCAGCGCCAGGCCGGCGATGGCGGCCCAGGACTCGGGGCCAGGCAGCGCCAGCGTCCAGGGCCGGTCGAGCAGCAACACCAGCGGCAACAACAGCACCGTCGAGGCGGTGACTTGGCCGCTCGCGGTTTCCACGGGCGCCAGGCCGAGGGCCGCAAAGCGTCGGCCCCAAACGCCGGCGCAGGCATAGGAAACGGCGGCAGCCAGGACAGCAAGTTGGGGCCAAAGGTTGCCACCGCCCAGTTCGCTGATATCCGGCCCCAACATTACCGCCACGCCCAGGAACCCCAGGCAACAGCCCGCCACTCGCGGCCCGCTCAGCTTTTCGTCTCGGGTCAGGACATGGGCGACCAGCACGGTAAACAGCGGCGTCGTGGCGTTGAGTATGGCAGCCAGGCCACTGGCAATGCTGGTCTGGCCCCAGACGATAAGGCTGAAGGGCAGCGCATTGTTTAAAAGCCCCATAACCAGAAATGCCGGCCAATGGCGCCACGGCGGCCGTCGGCCCAGTACCAACAGGGCGCCATGCAGCAGCAGCGCCGCCAGCCCCACCCGGGCCAGCACCAGGGTGAACGGCGGCAGTTCCTTGACGGCCACGCCGGTGAAGAAAAAGGACCCGCCCCACAGCAGCGCCAACGTCAATAGCTGCAGCCATTCGCGAGAGCTCATGGGGCGGTTGATGGATGTCTTCATGGCCGTCGCTCCTCATTCCGGGGGACGGCAGATGTAGTGGCCCCGGCGGGCCGGCGCATTCCGATTGTTGCGGTGCATTATGGGTGTGTGCTTGGCGGGGCGGCCGCAGAGATTGAACAATACAAATACGACAGAAAAAATTTGTTTTTACTAATAAATAAGGTAGAAATATTGGTTGAATTATCATAGGTTGCTTACTTATCATATTTCTTTGGAAATTGATGTGGAATATCAATATGTCGCAAGCAAACGCCGAGTCAGAGAATAAACCTTCAGGAGATGATGCTGATGCGGAAAGGTGATGGAGAAGACGACAAAAAAACTCGCCGTCCTCGATCGCAAAGCTTCGAAATTCTCTGATACAGCAGACGAGGCGATCGAAAAGGCAAGTGAGTTCATCATGCGGGCTGCCAAACTTTCAACGTTCGCGGGTGTGGCGGTTCACGAGATGGAGAATGCCGAAAAAATGGCTGTGAAATTTCCAATCGATTGCCCCCTAGTCAAAGAGACCGAAATACCCGCTTCCCTAACTTCGGTAGCGCTCCTCCTCGGCGTAGTAGTCATCGAGGCCGGCCAGGCGGTTGAGGTGGTCCCATTGGACGATGCGCTCGGGCAACCCGCCCTGGTTCATGGTGGCGGCAGCTTCTTCCATGGCCTGGATCGAGACGTTCAGCATGGTTGCGGCCCAGAGCATAATCTTGAACCCCATGTCGTCGAGCTGGGGCGCCGTCACGGCCTGTTCGGCGATGCCTTCGACGGTGACATAGACCTTGGGCAGGTGGATGCGTGCCGCCAAGCGTTCGAGCTCGGCGGGGCTTTCGGCGCCCTCCAGGTATACGGCATCGACGCCCAGGTCCTGGTAGGCCTCAGCGCGCCACAGTCCTTCTTCGAAACCCAGTGTTGCGGCGGCGTCGGTGCGGCCCAGGATGAGGATGTCGGCACCTGCTTCGCGGGCATCGACGGCGGCACGCAGGCGGGCCACGGTCTCGCTCCGGTCGACCACTTCGACGCCGGCCGCCAGGCCGCATCGCTTGGGAAGCGTCTGATCCTCGATCATCACGCTGGCGAAGCCGGCGTTGGCATAGCCCGCCACCGTGCGCTTGACGTTGACGGCGTTGCCGTAGCCGGTATCACCGTCGCCGATCACCGGAATGGGTACGGCGGCGCAGATGTTGCGGCCCTGGTCGAGCATCTCGGCATACGAAATGAGCCCGGTGTCGGGCAGGCCGAGCCGAGCCGCTGCCACCGCCAGACCGCCCATGAAGGCTAACGGATATCCGGCCCGGGCGACGATGCGGGCCGAAATGGCGTCGTGGCAGCCGGGCAAGACGATCAATCCCGGTTCACTCAAGACTTCACGCAGGCGTTCGACCTTCTCGCTCATTGGGCTTTCTCCCAGGTTGGCTCTTGCCTCGTTCTCCTCGACAAACGTTCGACCAGTCCGGCCAGTCCCTCGGGCATCACGTAGATCATGAAGATCAGGATCAAACCATAGGCCGGGAAGGAAAGTGCGCTGGAGGCACCGGCCGCCAGTTCGGGCAAGTAGCACATCAACAGCCCGCCGAAGACGGCGCCCCAAACCGAACCCACGCCGCCAGCCACGGCGCCGACCAGCAGCAGGATGGAAAAGAAGACGGTAAAGCCGTCGGGCGCGATGAAATCCTCCAGTAGCGCCGCCAGGCCGCCGGCCAGGCCGGCGCAAAAGCCGCTGACGGCGAAGGCCTGGGCTCGGGCGCGGGCCAGATTGATACCCATGGCGCGGGCTGCCAGAGGCTGGTCGCGACAGGCCCTTAGCGCCAGGC
>NZDS01000069.1 GCA_002690215.1 Rhodospirillaceae bacterium
GGAGAAACGAAATGTTCAAGAACAGGCTATTCCTTACCGGGATCGTCGGCACGATCAGCGCGGCGCTATGCTGCTTCACACCGCTATTGGTGAAGGGGGTCGAGGCGACGCTGGAGGTCGGCATCAGCCCCGGCCTCAACATGATCTTCGGCAGCATCGGCGACACCCCGGAAACGCTGGGCCAGGCTGTCGACTTCCTGCTCAAATACGACGACTGTTGCGAAATTCGAACCATCCGGCCGGTCACCCCCTACCCCGGCTCACCCCTCTACTACGACGCCATCGAAAAGGGTCTGCTGGCGGGGCCCGAGGATTTCTACGAAAACAAGCACCTCAACGCCGACCTGCTGGCGGTCAACTTCACGGAGCTCAGCGACGACGAATTCTATGCCTGTCTGCAGGACGCCAACCGGCGGCTGCTGGAAAATTACCACCGGCACCAGCGCCAGGCTTCGCTCGATCAGGTGGCAGAACTTTATCAAACACGCGATACCAGCTTCCGGGGCTTTCGTCCGGTATAGTCGCCCGGCATGACAGCCGATACCAACAGCCCCGATGGCGCCCTCACTGAAGCCCGTGCCGCGGCCGCCGCCGACGACCTCGCGACGGCCGAAGCCATTTGTCGCGACATCCTGGGCCGTCACCCAGACCACGCCCCGACGCTGGCCTACCTTGGCCTGATTTGCCACCACGCCGATCGCCACGGCGAAGCCGAGCGCTGGTTGCAGCGCGCCACAACGGCCGACGGCCTGGCGGCAGGCCACCAGCTGCTACTGGGCGTGGTGCTGCGTGCCCTCGAACGCCCGACAGAAGCCGAAGCGGCGCTGCGCCAGGCGGTGCTGCTGGATGCCCGGTTAAGCGACGCCTACCTGGCGCTGGGCGCCTTGCTGCTCAGCCTGGGACGGGACGATGAGGCGCTGAAAACCTACCGTAGCGGCCTTGAACAATGTCCCGAGGCAATCGAGCTGCAGCTTGCGATGGGCAACACTCAGGCGAGGTTGGGCGACGCCTCGGGCGCCGTTGCGACGCTGACCGAGGCTGCCCGGCGCCACCCCGCCAACGGCACCATCCAAGCCGCCCTGGGCGTCGCCCACAACGATCTGGGACAGTGCGAGACGGCCTTGGCGGCACTGAATGAAGCCGTCAGCCTGCTGCCCGACGACGCCATCGCTTGGTGCAATTTGGGGGCGGCACGACTGGGAACGAACGACGCCGAGGGCGCGCAGGAGGCATTGGCACGAGCCATCGAATTGGCGCCCGATTTGGCCTTGGCACATGCCAATCTGGCTGCGGCGCTGCTGCGCCAGGAGCGCCACGAGGAAGCCACGGCAGCCGCCAGCCGGGCCGTCGAATTGGCTCCCGAGGCGCCCGGCGGCTACCTCAACCTGGGTCGTGCGCTACATAGTATGAGGAGGCTGGAGGAAGCCCGCACGGCCTGCGAACGAGCCACCATGCTGGCTCCCGAGGCGGCCGCCGCCCACCTCAACCTGGGTTGCGTAGAGCGCGACCTGAAGCGTCTTTCGGCTGCCGTGGCCAGCCTCGAACGGGCTCGTGATCTGGCCCCCGACGACGCCGAGGTAGGCCTCAACCTGAGCCTCGCCTACCGCGACGCCGACCGCCTCGACGAGGCCATAGCGGCCCTCGAGGCGGCGCGGGCCAGCGCCCCCGGCCACGCCAAGGTGCTGGCCAACCTGGGCTCTGTGCTGCGCGATGCCATGCGCACAGAGGAATCAGAGACGATCTGCCAGGCCGCCATCGCCCTCGAGCCCAATGAGCCCACCTTTCATTCCAACCTCAGTATCAGCCTCTGGTACCTCGACCGACCCCTGGAGGCCGCAGCGGCCTGCCGTCGGGCCCTGGAGATCGATCCCGAATGCTTCCAGGCGCTTTCCAACCTGGGCAATGTGCTGACGGAGCTGGGCGAGCTCGACGAGGCCCTGGCCTGTTACGACCGCGCCCTGGCGCTGCAGCCCGACGACGTTCGCCTGTTGCGTAACCGGGCCGATGTACTGTTGATCAGAGGTGAATTCGCGGCCGGCTACGAAGCCATGGAAAGCCGCTGGCGCGGCAGCAGGGTGCGCCGGCCCTTCAGCCAACCGCAGTGGGACGGCAGTGCCCTCGACGGCCGTTCGATCGTGATCTGGGGTGAGCAGGGTGTAGGCGACACCATCATCTTCGCGTCCTGCCTGATCGACGTCCTGGCCCGGGCCGAACGTTGCGTCTTCGAGACCGACGCCCGCATGGTGGCCTTGTTCGCACGTTCCTTTCCCAGCCTCGAGGTGGTGGCACCGCAGGACCCACCCGACCCGGCCACCACCGATCTCGAGCTGCAGTGCCCGGTCGGCACTCTGCCCCGCTGGCTGCGTCCCGACTTGGCCGCCTTTCCCCACCACCAGGGATACCTAAAGGCCGATCCGCAAAGCTTGGGGCAGTGGCGCCGGCGCCTTGATGCGCTTGGCCCGGGTCTCAAAGTCGGTATCGTCTGGCGCTCCAGCCACGTCGATGCCGAACGCCGGCGTTACTATTCCGAGATCGCCGATTGGGGGCCGCTGCTGAGCCTGCCGGGGATCCACTTCGTCAGCTTGATGTACGACGAAGCAGGCCCTGAACTGGTCCTGGCAAAGGAGAAATTCGGCTGCGAAATCAAATACTTCGATGATATCGACCTATTCGACGACATCGACGGTGCGGCCGCTCTGACGGCAGCGCTGGACCTCCTCATCACGCCGCTCTCGATGACCTCGTGGCTGGCGGGCGCATTGGGCGTGCCGGCCTGGACCATGACCATTCCCGGCGAGTGGCGCATGTTCGGCAGCGGCGCCTTCCCCTGGTGCCCGAGTGTGCGCATGGTCGAGAAAGCCATCGGCCAGACTTGGCCTCAGATCATAGCCAGCTTGGCCGAAGATCTGGCCGAATTGGCAGCCGAATAAGACTCGCTATCCCGCTTCGCCGTCGCTGCCGGCGATGCGTTGGGCCAGCGCAGCGGACATGAAGGCATCGAGATCGCCGTCAAGCACGGCCGTGGTATTGCCGGTTTCGACGCCGGTGCGCAGATCCTTGACCATTTGGTAGGGCTGCAGAACGTAGCTGCGGATCTGGTGGCCCCAGCCGATCTCGCTCTTGGCTTCGTGCAGCGCCTGGCGCTCCTCCTCGCGGTTGCGCAGCTCCAACTCGTAAAGCCGGGCCCGCAGCATGTTCATGGCGGCGGCTCGGTTCTTGTGTTGCGAGCGGTCGTTCTGGCATTGCACCACGATGCCGGTAGGCAGATGAGTGAGGCGCACCGCGCTGTCGGTGCGGTTGACGTGCTGGCCGCCGGCACCCGAAGCGCGATAAGTGTCGACGCGCAGGTCCTTGTCACTGATCTCGATGTTGATGTCGTCGTCGATCACCGGAAAGGCGCCGACGCTGGCGAAAGCGGTGTGGCGCCGTGCGCTGGAATCGAAGGGCGAGATGCGCACCAGACGGTGCACACCGCTTTCGCTCTTGAGCCAACCATAGGCGTTGGCGCCGCGGATCTTGACGGTAGCCGATTTGATGCCGGCCTCCTCGCCCGGACTTTCCTCGATCCACTCCACCTTGTAGCCATGGGACTCCGCCCAGCGCGTATACATGCGCAGCAGCATCTCGCCCCAGTCCNGGGAATCGGTACCGCCGGCCCCGGCGTGCACCTCGAGGTAGCTGTCGTTGGCGTCGGCCTCGCCCGATAGCAGACTTTCGATGCGCCTGAGTTCGACCTGACGGCCGAGGTCCAGCAGCACGGCTTCGGCCTCTTCGACCAGGGACGCATCGTCTTCGGCCTCGGCCATTTCCAAGAGCTCGAGGTTTTCCTCCAGGGTGTTCTCGAGGTTGCGGTACGAGTCCACCGCCTGCTCCAGGCGGGTGCGCTCGCGCATTACTTTTTGGGCCCGTGCCTGGTCGCTCCAGAGATCGGGTTCTTCGGCCTTGGCATTGAGTTCATCAAGACGCTTCAGCGAGGCGTCCCAGTCAAAGATGCCTCCTCAGCAGTTCCATCGACTGCTTGATGTCGCTGACTACGGTTTCGATCTCGGCACGCATGGAAATCCTTCTGGTTCTGCTTGTCTTCTCAGGGCCCACAGGGCCAGGGCGTCCAGAAAGTAGGGAGTAGCGTCCCGCCGGTCAATACAGCCCTCCCGTGCCCGAGCTAGCCGGGCCGCTGCGGACCAGGCCCTGTGAGCCATCGAGCACCGCNCCTTGGCGGCTGGGCTCGCTGCCCGGTTTGAAGGCTTCGAGAATGACGCGGCTGTCGCCGGGCTGGGCCGGCAGGCCAGTGGCGGCACTGACCCGGACCAGACGGATGCCGGCCGGGATGCGGAAGGGCACCGCCGGCTGCTGCGCCAGCGCTCCGGCCATGAAATCACGGAAGATGGGCGCTGCCACGCTGGCGCCCTGCTCGCCACGGCCCAGCGTGCGCGGCGTGTCGAAGCCGGCAAAGACGCCAACCACCAGGTCGGGGGCGAATCCAATGAACCAGGTGTCGATAGCATCGTTGCTGGTGCCGGTCTTGCCGGCTAGCGGCTTCTTCACTGTCCTGACGATACGGCCGGTGCCCCGCTCGACCACGCCCTGCAGCATCGAAACCAGTTGGTAGGCGGTGGCCGGATCGACCACCTGATTGCGCTGATCGGGGATCTTCGGCGGCTTGCGGCCACGCCAGCGGACGTCGCTGCAGCCCTCGCAGAGGCGTTGGTCGTGGCGAAACACGCTCAGGCCACGACGGTCCTGGATGCGGTCGATGATGCTGGGCTGGATGTGCTTGCCGCCGTTGACCAGCATGGCATAGGCGGCCGTCAGCCTGAGCAGGGTGGTCTCGCCGGCCCCCAGAGCCATCGACAACAACCGCGGCATATCGTCGACCACGCCGAAGCGGCGGGCGTAGGCGACTACCTCATCCATGCCAATGAACTGGGCCAGGCGCACGGTCATCAGGTTGCGCGATTTCTCAATGCCCAGCCTGAGCGTGCTGGGGCCGTAGAATTTCTTGGTGTAGTTGGCCGGTTTCCACTTGCCCTGCCCGGGCCCCTGGTCGACCACGAAAGGCGCATCGAGGACCAGGCTGGAGGGGGTGAAGCCGTTTTCCAGCGCCGCCGCGTAGACCATCGGCTTGAAGGCCGAGCCGGGCTGGCGCCGGGCTTGGGTGGCTCGGTTGAACTCGCTGGCCTGGAAGTCGTAGCCGCCGACCAGTGCCAGCACCCGGCCGGTGTGGGGGTCGAGGGCAACCAGGGCGCCGTTGATGTCGGGGACTTGCTCGAGGGTGTAGATACCGGGTTGCTCGCCGCCCATGGCCGCCACCGGTACCACATCGCCAACCGTCACCACGTCGCTGGGCTGTTTGGGCTTGGAGCCCCAGCGCTGGTCCTGGCGCCAGGGCCGGGCCCAGGCCATGCCGGCAAAGGGCATGTAGCCACGGGCGCCGCTGGCAAAGCCGAGCTCGGCGCCAAGATCGTCGACGGCCAAAATAACGGCCAGCGACCAACTGCCGAGGCCGGCCGGCGGCGCCACTTCGGTCAACTTCTCGGCCCAGCGCGGGTNGAGCNCGATGGTGGCNANCGGNCCGCGCCAGCCGTGACGCCGGTCATAGGCTTCGAGGCCGGCCCGCAAGGTGCGCCGGGCCAGGCTTTGCAGCCTGGGCGACATGGTTGCACGCACCGAAAGACCGCCTTCATAGAGGCCGTCCTCGCCGTATCGAGAAATCAAATTGCGCCGGACTTCCTCGGCAAAGAAGGGCGCGGTGACAAATTCGGTCTCGCTGCGCGGGCGGATGATCAGCCTCTGCGCCTGCGCCCAGGCCGCCATCTCGGGGCTGATATGTCCGTCGTCACGCATGCGCCCGATGACCCAATCGCGGCGCGCCTTGGCGGCCTTGGCGCGGNGCAGAGGATGATAATTGCTGGGCGCCTTGGGCAGAGCTGCCAAATATGCCGCCTCGGCCAGGCTAAGCTCGTCCAGCGGTTTGTTGAAATAGTTCAGCGCCGCCGCCGCCACGCCGTAGGATCCGAAGCCAAGGTAGATTTCGTTGAGGTAAAGCTCGAGGATCCGCTCCTTGGTAAAGGTGCGTTCGATTCGCAGAGCCAGGATGGCCTCCTTGAACTTGCGTTCAAAGGAGACTTCGTTGGTCAGCAGGAAGTTCTTGGCCACCTGNTGNGTNATGGTCGAGGCGCCGACGGGGCGGCGCCGGTTGACCAGGTTGGCCAGATTGGTGACGGTGGCCCGAACGATACTGAGTATATTTATACCGCCGTGGGTGAAGAATTTTTTGTCTTCGGCCGAAAGAAAAGCCCGAATGACGCGCACCGGCATAGCGCCGACCGGCACGAATACGCGTTTCTCGCGGGCATATTCGGCCAGCAGCCGGCCATCGCCGGCATGCACCCGGGTCACTGTCGGCGGCTCGTAGTGGGCCAGTTGCTGGTAATCGGGCAACTCGCGGCCATAGTGGTAGAGCAGCCACATGCCGCCGCCGCCCAGCGCCATCAGCGCCAGCACCAGAACCCCGAAAAGCCCAGCCACGAACCTCAGAAACTTGTTCAATTCATGCGCCTTTCTCGATCCTGCTCTAGTTTAGCATAAGGATCGAATGTGGCGTTCATATGGCAGGCGTCACATTTGAACTTAATATTGCACGCCCGGCCGGGCGAATACTATCAAACTAACTACGACGCTTTGCGAAATAGCGTTCGATGCCTGCGGCCAGCGCCTCGACCAGGGCGCGGCGCCGCCGCGGCGAGGTCAGCAGGCGCTCGTCATGGCGGTTGGAAAGGTAACCCAGCTCGACCAGCACAGAGGGCACGTCGGGGGCCTTGAGCACGGCGAAACCGGCGAAACGGTGGCTGTTCTTGAGCAATCGTGCCCGCTTCTTGATCTCGGGCAGCAACAGGTTGGCGAAGGTGGCCGAGAGATTCATGGTCTCTCGCTGCACCAGACTAATGAGGATGTTGGTGACTTCCTGGTCTTCGCTGCCAAGGTCAAGACCTGCGATGATGTCGGCCTTGTTCTCCTTGGCGGCCAGGGCCGCGGCTTCCTTATCCGATGAATTCTCCGAGAGGGTGTATACGCTGGCACCGCGTACCTTGCGGTTCTTGATGGCATCGGCGTGCAGCGAGACGAACAGATCGCCATGGGCCCGGCGGCCCCTGTCGACGCGCCGGCGCAGCCGCACGAAGACGTCGCGCGACCGCGTCATGACGACGCGCAGGCGGCCGCTTTTCTCGAGACGGCGTTTGAGCTCGCGGGCAATGGCCAGTGTAACGTTCTTCTCGTAAACGCCGGTGACGCCGATGGTGCCCGGATCGACCCCGCCATGGCCGGGATCGAGCACCACCACCTTGCGGCCACCCGCAACCCTGCGCTTGGGTGGCGGCGGCTTGGCGGCGGGTCGGGCAGGCTTGGCGCGGCCGGCACGCTGGCGCAGCGCGCCCAGGAAGCTGGCTCGGTCGATCTTGCCCAGGTCGACCGCGAAGCGATGGCCGAAGCGTCCCTGGGGCGCCAACATCAATACCTTCCGCACAGCCACCGGCGCCGCTACATCGATGACCACGCGCGACGTGCCGGGCGCAAATTGGCCGTAGCGCCAACCCAGGATCAGACCCACCGGCTTCGTCGCCTGGGGCGGCACCTGCCAGACCAACTCAGGCAGATCGATAACCACCCGGTAGGGCTTATCCAGAGTGAAGATGTTATATTTGACGTTCGCGGATAGGTCGAAAACCAGCCGCGTCATGTCGTTGTGGACGCCGGTGCGCACGCTGGTGACGGCGATCTCCGCCCGAGCGGCGTTCTGCGACCCGGGCAGCGACCCGGTCACCAGCGTGACCAGCCCCAGCGCCAAGAAAAACAACAACTTATGCCGACGCCCTGTCACGGGCAGGCTCCTTTGTACGAATATCTTGCCGGTGCAGATATACTGTGCCTGAGCGGCGGCAACAACTCCCCCAGAGGTGCTGATTGCGTATTGGAATTCGTTTGGAGTTCCGCCGCCCGTCTGCTAAGGATGCGCTTGCGAACCTCCGCAGTCGGTCCGTCACCTTTAGGGGATGGCGGCGGCGCGGCTAAGCGACGGCGGCGCGGAAACGCGATGTCGGACGAGCCCAGGCGGCGCCCAAGACACAGCGGAGTGAGGTTTGAACAGCGAGGTCCAGGCCCCGGCAAGCCGCGGTGGACGGCAGCCGTAGATCGCCATACCGAAAGTATCGACGGGTGGCGAGAGGTGCGAGGATCCCGCCTAGAACAGAGACGGGCCGCCGGACGTTTTCGCGCGACCGGCCCCCCGTCCCGGAGCATTGGTCAAATGGCCAGGCGTATGCTTATCGACGCGGCCCATCCCGAGGAAACACGGGTGGTCGTGATCAGCGGTACCCGGCTCGATGAATTCGATCTCGAGTCGGCGACCAAGAAACAACTCAAAGGCAACATCTATTTGGCCAAGGTGACGCGCGTCGAGCCGTCGCTGCAAGCTGCCTTTGTCGACTATGGCGGCGAGCGCCACGGCTTTCTCGCCTTCAACGACATTCATCCCGACTACTACCAGATCCCGGTGGCCGACCGCGAGGCCCTGCTGGCACAAGAGGCAGCCGAAGCAGCGGCCGAAGAAGCGGCCGAGCAGGACGAAGTGGCGCCGCCCACGGAAAACGACGAAAGCGGCGAAAGCGACGAGAGCGACGAGGTTGCCGAGAGCGAAACGGCGGCTCAGGAAGACGACGAAGCCGATGACACGCCAGTCGCCAACAGCAGCGTCGAGGACGTCGGCGGCGACGACATGGAAGAGGTCGAGCGCCTGCGCAAACGGGCGCTGCAGCGGCGCTACAAGATCCAGGAAGTCATAAAGCGGCGCCAGATTCTGTTGGTTCAGGTCGTCAAGGAGGAGCGCGGCAACAAAGGCGCAGCGCTGACCACCTACCTATCGCTGGCCGGGCGCTATTGCGTGTTGATGCCCAATTCGACACGCGGTGGCGGAGTCAGCCGCAAGATCACCAATGCCGCCGATCGCAAGCGCCTGAAATCGATGATCGGCGGCCTCGGCCTGACCGACGGCATGCGCCTGATCGTGCGCACCGCCGGCCTGGCCCGCAGCAAGGCCGAGATCAAGCGCGATTACGAATACCTGCTGCGCCACTGGACCAGCGTACGCGAAACGACGTTGGAATCGACGGCGCCGGCCCTGATCTACGCCGAGGCCGACCTGATCAAACGCTCGGTGCGCGACCTCTATACCAAAGACATCGACGAGGTCCTGGTCGAGGGCGAGGCCGGCTATCGCATTGCCAAGGACTTCATGCGCATGCTGGTGCCAAGCCACGCCAAGCGCGTGCAGCCTTACGTCGACTCGATCCCGCTGTTTCACCGCTTTCAGGTCGAGCAGCAGTTCGATTCCATGTACAGCCCGACGGTGCAGCTCAAATCGGGCGGCTATGTCGTTATCAATCCGACCGAGGCTCTGGTCGCCATCGACGTCAACTCGGGCCGCGCTACCAAGGAGCGCAATATCGAGGAGACGGCGCACAAGACCAACCTCGAAGCGGCCGATGAGGTCGCCCGCCAGCTCAGGCTGCGCGACCTAGCCGGATTGATCGTCATCGATTTCATCGACATGGACGAGAACCGCAATAACCGCAGCGTCGAACGCCGCCTCAAGGAGGCGCTGAAGTCCGACCGAGCGCGCATCCAGGTGGGTCGTATCAGCCCCTTCGGCCTGATGGAAATGTCGCGCCAGCGCCTGCGCCCGAGCTTGCTGGAAGCGAGCAGCGAGGCCTGCCCCAACTGCGGCGGCAGCGGCGTCATACGCTCAATCGAATCCTCGGCGCTGCGTGTAATGCGGGCCATTGAAGAGGAAGGTATCCGCGGCACCAGCGCCGAGATAACCATTCACGTGGCAACTGCCATCGCGCTTTATCTCTTCAACCAGAAACGCGATACCCTGGTAGCCCTGGAACAGCGCTTCGAGATGCGTGTCAACCTTTATGGCGACGACTCTCTGGTGCCGCCGGACTATCGCCTCGAGCGGCTGCAATCTCGGCCGGCGCCGAGCGGCCAGGACGAGGCTGCAGCCGATACGGTTGCCGCCAACGATGACGAGAGCGAAACCGAAGCCGAGAGCGAAGCCGAGAACGAGGCCAACGGCGACGGCAGCCGCCGGCGCCGGCGGCGCGGCAAGCGCGGCGGACGGCGGCGGCGGCGCAAGGACGAGAGCGTCGAGGCGGCTGAAGAAACGCCGGCAGGCCAAGCCACGGAAACGCCGCCAACCTCCGAAGAGACGCCCCCTGAAACGCCCGGTGAAACTGCAGCCGCGGAACCAGCGGCCGCTGGCGAGCCTGGCGATAGCAAAGGTGAGGAACCCGCTAAAAAACCACGGCGCCGGCGGCGCCCGCGGCGGCGCAAGAGCAGCGAATCGGAATCTGCCGAGGCTGCTGAGGGCACAGAGGCCACAGAGGCCACAGAGGCCGAGCCGGAATCAAAACCCGATCCCGAGCCCGAAATTCCGGCCGAGCCACTGGCTGCCGACCCCGAGGTGGTAGCACCAGAGCCACTACCACTTTGGCAGCCCGAGGCGGCGGTCATGATGGCGACCCCGGAATCGGAATTGGCGCCGCTGCCCGATCCGGCACCTGCCCCTACGACCACGGACCCCGTCGTCGCCCTACCCGGCGAACTGGCGGCGGAAACCACGACGGAGACCGAGGTCGAGCCCGCGGAAGAGGCCAAGAGCAAGAAAACCGGCTGGTGGCGGCGTTAGCCCGCATTTCTCACCGGGTCACGGCCTGCGTCGCGCCCAGGTGATGTGATCCGCAAGGAAAAGGCCGGAGAGCGTAGTGGGACTACGCCCTTCGGCCTTTTCCGTAGCGGGCGCGCAGCTGGGCGCGACCCTTCGGGCGGCGTTGTCGCACCGACAGGGTGCGTCGCGCTGCTTGCCCGATGTCCCACATCGCGCTGCGCAGAGCTCCTACCCTGTCG
>NZDS01000070.1 GCA_002690215.1 Rhodospirillaceae bacterium
GTCCGCCGCATCCAGGCCTCCTTTCCAGAGGCCTCGATCAAACCGGACAGATCACGTGTTACCTAATGCGGACAGATCACATGTTAGCGACACCCAACCAGCAAACGATTTGGCTTTTCTCAGGCTATCGCCTATGTTAGACAGCATCGCTGCAGACGCGGCAGCGTTCCCGTTCGTATGCAATTAGAGGAGATGAACCCTGGTTTCTGTAGTCGTTCGCGATAACAACGTCGACCAGGCCTTGCGCGCGCTCAAAAAGAAGATGCAGCGCGAAGGCATCTTCCGCGAGATGAAGCTTCGTAACTATTACGAAAAGCCTTCCGAGAAGCGGGCCCGCGAAAAGGCCGAGGCCATCCGCCGCGCCCGCAAGCTGGCGCGCAAGAAGGCCCAGCGCGAGGCTGGCTAGACCATCTCCGGGCGGCCCCGCGCCGCGCTTCGACCTTTAGCTCCATTGTTCGCGCCCGGCCTCGGCCGGGTCGTGGTTTTTTGTCGTCTGCAGACAAAAGAAAAGGGCCCATGGGGCCCTTTTCCGTAGGAATGCTTGGGCTCTCCGTCAGGCCAGGGCTTTGACGATGTTCTCGACCATCTTCTTGGCGTCGGAGAACAGCATCATGGTGTTGTCGGCGTAGAAGAGCTCGTTGTCGATGCCGGCGTAGCCGGGCGCCAGCGAGCGCTTGACGAAGAGGCAGGTCTGGGCTCGGTCGACGTCGAGGATGGGCATGCCGGCGATCGGGCTCGAGGGATCATGGGCCGCCGGGTTGGTGACGTCATTGGCGCCGATCACGAAAGCCACGTCGGTCGAGGCGAAGTCGGAGTTGATCTCCTCCAATTCTTGCACATCGTCATAAGGCACGTTGGCCTCGGCCAGCAGCACGTTCATGTGCCCCGGCATGCGCCCCGCCACCGGATGTACGGCATAGCGCACGCGCACGCCCTCGCTCTGCAGCAGATCGGCCATCTCGCGCACCGCATGCTGGGCCTGGGCCACCGCCATACCGTAGCCGGGCACGATGATCACGGAACCGGCGTTGCGCATGATGAAGGCGGCGTCGTCGGCACTGCCCGGTTTGACCGGCTTGTCGCCGCTGCTCTTCTGGCCGGCCACCGCGTCGCCGCCAAAGCCGCCCAGGATGACGCTGAAGAACGAGCGGTTCATGGCCTTGCACATGATGTAGCTCAAAATAGCACCTGACGATCCGACCAGGGCGCCGGTGATGATCAGGGCCGAGTTCTGCAAGGTGAAGCCGATACCGGCGGCGGCCCAACCGGAATAGGAGTTCAGCATCGAGATCACCACCGGCATGTCGGCACCGCCGATCGGGATGATGATCAAAAAGCCGATCAGGAAGGCGACGCCCGTCAACAGCCAGAACACCTCGGGCGATTGGTTGCCGACGAAGTAGGCGATCAGGCCGATGATGGCGAGGCCGATGATGAGGTTGAGGATGTGCTGCCCGGGAAAGACCACCGGGTTGCCGGAAACCAGACCCTGCAGCTTGGCGAAGGCGACGATCGAGCCCGAGAAGGTAATGGCGCCGATGGCGCTGCCCAGCGTCATCTCGATCCGGCTGGCGGTAAAGATGTTGCCGGCCGCATCGGCGATGCCGTAGGCGCCGGGGTTGTGCATTGCCGCCCCCGCTACCAGCACTGCGGCCAGGCCGACCAGGCTGTGAAAGGCAGCCACCAGTTGCGGCATGGCCGACATCTCAATCTTCAGCGCCACCACAGTGCCGATGGCGCCGCCGATGACCACGGCGACAAGTATCCAGGCATACGAAACGACACTGGGATCGATCACCGTGATCAGCACTGCGATGATCATGCCGGTGATGCCGAAGATGTTGCCGCGCCGCGCCGTAACGGGCGAAGACAGCCCGCGCAGCGCCAAAATGAAGAGAACGGATGCGATCAGGTAGGCGACCGCCGTGATGTTTGCCGACATCTTGCGTCCCCCTTACTTGCGCTTGAACATGGCCAGCATGCGCTGGGTCACGATGAAGCCGCCGAAGATGTTCACGGCGGCCAATCCGATGGCGACGATGCCGAGGATGCGGGCGGCGCTCATTTCAGCCGGCCCGGCGGCGATCAGGGCGCCGACGATGATGACGCTGGAGATGGCGTTGGTCACCGACATCAGCGGCGTATGCAGTGCCGGCGTCACGCTCCACACCACGTAGTAGCCGACGAAAATGGCCAGTACGAAGATGGAGAGCTGGAAAACGAAGGGATCGATGGCAGCCATGGCTCAGTTTCCCTCCCCGGTCAGCGCCGGGTTGATGATGGCGCCGTCGCGGGTCAGCGCCGTGCCTTGGACGATCTCGTCCTCCCAGTCGATGGCGAGCTCTTTGCTCTCGTCGTCGATCAGGGTGGTGACGAAGTTCAGCAGGTTCTTGGCGTACAGCTGCGAGGCGTCGCCGGCGATGCGGCTGGGCCAGTTGTCATGCCCAACGATGCGCACGCCGCCGACCTCGACGACCTCGCCCAGCCGGGAGCCCTCGCAGTTGCCGCCCTGCTCGACGGCCAGGTCGACGACCACGGCGCCGGGCTTCATTTCGGCCACCATGTCGGCGCTGATGAGGATCGGCGCCTGGCGGCCCGGAATCAGCGCAGTGCAAATGACGATGTCCTGCTTTTTCAGGTGCTCGCGCACCAGCGCCGATTGTTTTTGCTTATAGGCGTCGGACATTTCCTTGGCGTAGCCGGCCGCCGTCTCAGCCTCGGCGAATTCCTCGTCCTCGACCGCAATGAATTTGGCGCCCAGGGATTCGACTTGTTCCTTGACCGCTGGGCGGACGTCGGTGGCCGTCACGATGGCGCCCAGCCGCCGTGCTGTGGCGATGGCCTGCAGTCCGGCCACGCCGGCCCCCATGACGAATGCGCGGGCCGGCGCGATGGTGCCGGCGGCGGTCATCATCATGGGCAGCGCTCGGGGATACTCGGCAGTAGCGTCGAGCACCGCCTTATAGCCCGCCAGGTTCGACTGTGAAGACAGCACGTCCATGTTCTGGGCCCGCGTGATGCGGGGCATGAACTCCATGGCGAAGGCGGTAACACCGGCATCGGCGTAGGCCTGCACCTGGTCGCGGTTGGCGTGTGGCGCCAGCGTGGCGATCAACAGCGCGCCCTTTTTCAGCTGGGCCAGCTCGTCGGGGCCGCCTTCGGCAGCCGTCAGCGGGCGCTGCACCTTGAAGACGATGTCGGCGTCGGTCACCGCGGCAGCGGCGTCGGCGGCGATGGTGGCGCCGGCATCGGCGAAAACCTGGTCGGGGATCTGCGCGCCCTCGCCGGCGCCTGCCTCGACGGACACCTGGGCACCCAGGCCGATTAGTTTCTTGACCGTGTCCGGCGTGGCCGCAACGCGTCTTTCGTGCGGCCGCCGTTCCTTGGGTATGGCGATTTTCATGTTCTCACCGGATTGAGTGTGTCGGGCTCGGAGCCGCCTGGGCGGTACCGGACCACAATCGGGAATTTGTCTTTTCATAGGCCCGCCCGGAGGGCTGGGCTGGTGGTGTTGGAGGCGCCCCGCCTAAAGCAGCGTCAGCGCCATCAGAATCAGAACCAGGGCAACGGCAGCGGTGCCGAAGACCGTAAAGCGGCGAAAGCCCTGCCAGGTTCCCTGGTGCTGCGAAATATCCATGTTTCCTTGGGCCATGAGCGGCACAAACTCCAATTCCAAAGATGGCGTCCGTATAGCCTACCTGTGCCTCGCAGGCAACGGGACAATACGTCGCAATAGGGTGATTTTGGGTGAATTCTCCCCAATTTTAGTTGAATATCGGCTAATTCGCGCCGCTATCCCGAATCCACTCCTTCCTTCGGCCCCCGGCCGCCGCCCGAAGGCGTCGAGATGACAATTATCTCGCCAGCCTGGACCTTGGTTTCGCTTGAGCTCGCCGGCCCACAGATGGTGCCGTCTCGGCCTTCGACCTGGGCCCGCAATCGTCGTTTCCCACCGCAACGGTTGAATGGCCGCGTAATCGCGGCCATGCTGGGGCCGGCGGAAAAACATGAGCATCTGGACAACTATCATCGGCAGTGCCGCCGGCTTCGCGCTTGGCGGGCCCATCGGCGCTCTGGTCGGCGGCCTGGCCGGGCACGCTTATGGCCGCATGCGCGGCGGCGAGGCCGACGCCGGGGCCCAGCGTCAAGTCGCCTTCACCATTGGCGTCATTGCGCTGGGTGCCAAGATGGCCAAGGCCGACGGCGTGGTGACGCGTGACGAGGTGGCGGCTTTCCGCGAGGTCTTTCATGTGCCGCCGGCCGAGGGCAAGAATGTCGCCCGGGTGTTCGACCAGGCCAAGAAGGACTCCCGCGGCTACGAGGCCTATGCCTGCCAGTTGGGGGCACTCTTTCACGACAATCCGGCGGTGCTCGAGGATCTGCTCGACGGGCTTTTCCATATTGCCAAAGCCGACAACGTCTACCATCCGGCGGAAGACCAGTTCCTCGGCCAGGTGGCGGAGATATTCGGCTTCAGCGAGGCCGAATTCCAGCGCATCCGGGCCGGCCACGTCGGCCCTGACCACGCCGACCCCTATGCCATCCTGGGGGTGGGGCACGAGATCGCGGATGCCGACCTCAAGTCGCGCTATCGCCAGCTCATCCGTGAGCACCACCCCGACACTCTGATCGCCCAGGGCGTGCCGCAGGAGTTCATCGACATCGCCAACGAAAAGCTGGCCGTCATCAACGACGCCTACGACCGCATCGCCAAGGAACGGGGCCTAAACTGACGGCCACGGGCCGGTTTTCGTTTTCCGGTCACGGCCTGTGTCGTGTTTGGGGATGCCCGGTGCGGGCGCGCCTGACAGCGCCAAAGAGGCCATGACCAGGACAGGATAGCGTGTGAACCCGCTGCCATCACCATGACGAGATCGCACTTGGCGCTGCTGATTGCCGCCAATCTGATCTGGGGAGTCAACTTCGTCTACGCCAAGATCGGCGTTAGCCATTTCCCGCCGATCTTCTATTCGGCACTGCGCTTTGCGCTCCTGTTTGCGCTGCTCTTTCCCTTCCTGCGCTGGGTCCGGGGCCAGATGCGCTGGGTCTTCGGAATTTGTCTGAGCATGGGCGTTATTCACTTCACCCTGATGTTCACCGGATTCGCATGGGCCGATGACATCGGGCCGCCGGCCGTCCTGGTGCAACTCGCCGTGCCATTCGCCACGGTCATCGCCATCGCCGTGCTGGGCGAGCGGCCGGACCGGCGCCAGTTGAGCGGCATCGCGCTTTCTTTCGGTGGCGTCTTGGTGATCGGCTTCGATCCCGTCGTCCTCGACTACCTCGACGCCGTGGTGCTGGTCGTGCTGGGGGCCTTGGCGCTGGCCGTCTCGACCATCCTGGTCCGCCGCATGCACGGTGTCAGCGTGCCCAACCTGCAGGCCTGGCTGGCGCTGATCAGCGCGCCCTCGCTGCTGGCGCTTTCGATGTTGCTGGAGCGGGGCCAGATGGCGGCGCTGGCCACAGCCCAGCCACTGCACTGGGGCTCGGTGGCCTATACCGCTATCGGCTCGTCGCTGGTGGGGCATGGCATTATGTATTGGCTATTGCTGCGCTACCCGGTCAGCACCATCATGCCCTATGGCGTGTTGACCAGCGTCTTCGGCGTTTTCGCAGGCTGGCTGATGCTCGACGATCAGATCACCGGGCGCATGATCCTGGGCGGGCTGCTGGTGCTGGCCGGCGTCATCATCATCACCGCGCGGCGGCTGGACAAAGCGTGATCGTGTACAGACGAACGACTCATGGTCTAAGTTCCCGGCCATGCGTGAGATCCCGTCACCCAACTTCGACGAGCGGCCGGCCGAGCGCGAGATCGACATGCTGGTGCTGCATTACACCGGCATGAAGACGGCGGTGGCGGCGCTGGCGCGCATGTGCGATCCGGCGGTCCAGGTCAGCGCGCATTACATGATCGACGAAGACGGCACCACGACCGCTCTGGTGGCCGAAGAGCGGCGTGCCTGGCACGCCGGCCGAGCCTGGTGGCGGGGCGAGAGCGACATCAACGCATGCTCCATCGGCATCGAGCTGGTCAATCCAGGCCACGAGTTCGGCTATCGCAATTTCCCAGAACCCCAGATGGCGGTGCTGGAGGATCTGGCCGGCGCCATCGTGGCCCGCCACGCCATCCCGCCCGAGCGCGTGCTGGGCCATTCCGACTTAGCACCCGAGCGCCGCAAGGACCCTGGCGAGCGTTTCGACTGGCAGCGCCTGGCGGCGGCCGGCATCGGGCTTTGGCCACGAAGCGGGACGCTGGCAGCAGGGGAGGTCGGGCTGCCGGCGCTGGGGCCGGGCGATATCGGCATCGATGTGGTGACGCTGCAGACCGCATTGGGGCGCTACGGCTGGCGCATCGACCCCACCGGCGTCTACAGCCTGCGGACGGAGATTGTCGTAACGGCCTTTCAGCGCCATTTTCGTCCGCACCGCATCGATGGTCGGGTCGATGCCGAAATCTGGAGTCTGCTGGATGTCTTGCTGGCGCTCTCCGGGCGTTCGCTGCAAAACCAAGAGGCATCATGAAAATCACCGAGGTCATCGTCCACGTGCTCGAAGCGGCTCTATCCGAGCCCTTTCACTGGTCCATCAACCGGGCCGACGTAAGGGCTTCGGCGGTGGTCGAGGTCGTTACCGAATCGGGGCTTTCGGGGTTCGGTGAGTGCTTGGGCCCGGCCCGTCCTTGCGCCGCCATGGTCGAGGCTTATGCGCCCTTGCTGCTGGGCAATGACGCTCTGGCCAGCGAGCTGATCTGGCAAACGCTTTACGACCGTTTCCGCGATCAAGGCCAGAAGGGGGTGCCGATTGCCGCGCTTTCGGGCGTCGACATCGCGCTCTGGGATCTCAAGGGCAAGCACTTCGGGGCACCAGTGCACCAGCTCATGGGCGGGCCGTTGCGCACCGAGGTCGAAGCCTACGCCACCGGCACCTATCGCAAAGACCAGGGCGATCCGTTCGATTACATCATCGACGAGGTCAAAGGCTACGTCACCGAGGGCTTCGGGGGGGTCAAACTCAAGATCGGCTTCGAGGTGAGCGAGGACGCGGCGCTGATCCGCGCCGTGCGCCAAGCCATAGGGCCCGACGTCAAGCTGATGCTGGACGCCAACCACGGCTATGATGTCATCGAAGCCATTCGGCTCGGTCGCCAGGTCGAGGACTGCGATATCACCTGGTTCGAGGAGCCGGTGGTGCCCGAAGATTTGGCGGGCTACAGCGAAATCAAGCGCGCCATCGCGATTCCGCTGGCCGGCGGCGAGTGCGAATACACCCGTTTCGGCTTCCGCCAGGTGCTGGCCAGCCGCGCCATCGACATCCTGCAGCCCGACACCTGTGCTGCCGGCGGCCTCAGCGAGTGCAAGAAGATCGCCGACATGGCCTGGGCCCATGGCGTGCGCTACGTACCGCACGTCTGGGGCACCGCCATCGGCCTGGCCACGGCCTTGCAACTGCTGGCCGTGCTGCCCCACAATCCGCCCGGCAATCGCCCGCTCGAGCCCGTCCTCGAATTCGATCGCTCCGAACACCCGGCCCGCCAGGCGGTGGTCCGCGAGCCCATCGAGCACGTTGGCGGTCGGGTGCAGGTGCCCGAAGGCCCGGGACTTGGCATCGAGATCGATCGGGCCGGGCTCGAAAGCTTCAAGGTCAACTGAAAACCACTGCAAAACAGGAGAACGTTATGGGTAGTTACGCCGTTGTCGCCACCGTTCAGGCCAAGCCGGGCAAGCGAGACGAGGTTTTGCAGGCCATGCGCGGCCATCGCGATCGCAGCCTCGCGGACGAGCCGGGCACCGAGCAGTTCGATCTCCTGGTGCCGCTGCACGAGGAAGACAAGATCCTGATCTTCGAATGCTACGCCGACAAGGACGCCTTCAAGGCCCACGCCGGCGGCCCCAGCATGGCCCAGGTGGGCAAAGAGATTGACGGACTGGTCGAGAACATGATCGTCGAGCGCTGCAACGTCGACGGACGGTAGGGGTAGCTTGACGCGACGCTTCCTGCCGGCCTACTAAGAACCTGCGTCAGATGGCCGGATGGCCGCCTTCCGGTGCTGCCGGGGGGAGGAAAGTCCGGGCTCCGCGGAGACACGGTGCCGGGTAACACCCGGCGGGGGCGACCCCAGGGAAAGTGCCACAGAAAGCAAACCGCCCGTAGCCGCTTCGGCGTTGCGGGCAAGGGTGAAAGGGTGCGGTAAGAGCGCACCGCGTTGCCGGCAACGGTGATGGCAGGGCAAACCCCACCGGGAGCAAGACCGCATAGGGGCGGCGCGCCGCAAGGCAGGCGGGTCTTCGCGCCGGCCGCCCGGGTAGGTCGCGCGAGGCGTCCGGTAACGGACGTCCCAGATGAATGGCCATCGCCCGCCGACCCGCGAGGGTGGCGGGTACAGAACCCGGCTTACAGGCCATCTGGCGCCTCGATTTCGCTTGGAAAATCAGTTAAGTCACGGAAGAGAAGTGGTTTTTTTGCTCTTGGGTGGTATCAACCAGGTTCATGGCGACTTGATTTTTTGCCGCTGCCGCCCGATCATCGCGGCCAGCGGGGGACCATGGCGACGCACATGACCGAAGGTAAGGGCAGGGCTGCGGTGGACCCGGGATCAGGGGTGCTGGTCGCCGAGGCCGAGGCCATGCTCACAGGGGAAGCCGAGGTCCGCGACCTCAAGAACCAGATAGCGGCGCTACGCCAAGAGCTCGAGCAACACGGCTACGAGACAGAGACCCGGATCCAGGAAGCGGTGGCACTGTCTGCCGACGAGCACAAACAACTCATGGCCACCATCTCTGCTTTGCGTGGCCAACTCGAGCAGCAGGGTTTCGAGCGTGAGGAGGCGGTACAGCAGGCTGTCCAGCTCTCGGCCGACGAGATCGCCCAGCTCAAGGCCACGGCCCAGGCGTTGCGCGAAGAGATGGAGAACCTGCGCTTCGAGCAGGAAGAGGCGGTGCAGGCGGCGCGGGCCGAATCGGCCGACGAGGTGCGCCAGCTCAAGGGCACCGCCCAGTCGCTCAGGGACGAGCTGGAAAACCTGGGCTTCGAGAAGGAGGAAGCGGTACAGGCGGCGGTGGCCGAANCCGCCGACGANATNCGCCAGCTCAAGGCNACNGCNCAGGCGCTNCGCGATCANCTCGAGAATTTGGGNTTCGAAAAGGACGANGCGGTGCAGGCCGCNNTNGCCGACGGCGCCGANGAGATNCGCCAGCTCAAGGCNACGGCCCAGGCTNCTACGTGAGGAGCTCGAGAACCTGCGCTTCGAAAAGGACGAGGAGGTGCAGGCCGCGGTGGCCAACGGCGCTGACGAGATCCGGCAGCTCAAGGCCACCTCTCAGGCGCTGCGCGAACAGCTCGAGGACCTGCGCTTCGAGAAGGACGAGGCCGTGCAGCAGGTCGTTGTGGCTACGCAGGACGAGATAACACAGCTCAAAAGCATCGCCGCCGCGTTGCGCGAAGAGCTCGAACGGGTCACTATCGACTCTCAGAATCGCATCCAGGAGCTGGAGCGTGATTTCAACAATGAGAGAAAGCACCTGCAGGAGATGATCGGCGTGCTGCGCAACGACTTGGGCAAGCCCGCGCTGGACCCGGAAGCCATCCTCCCGGGCGAGCGGCAGGACGACTAGCATGGAACGCCGCCCTAGCGAATCCCCAGAGGTCGGTGACGACCTGGAAAAGCCTTCGGCCAAGGCAGCCAAGGCCGGCAAGGCAGGCAAAAGCAGCAAATCCACCGGGGCTAAGACGTCTGCCAAATCCGGCAAACCAGCCACCCGGCGTACCCGGCGCAAGACCGACGCCGAGCGTTTGCACCAGGCCGAGATGCTGCTCAGCCTGTCGCGCAAAGTGGCAGCCATCGAATCGCTGGACGAAGTGCTGGCGACTTTGGTCGAGATGACGACCTTGGAAATGTACGCCGAGCGCGGCACGCTGTTCCTCAACGACACCCTGACGGGCGAGCTCTATTCGCGCTTTGCGCAGGGCAACTTCCAGCGCGAGATCCGCATCCTCAACACCACCGGCATCGCCGGCTGGGTCTTCACCGCGGGTGAGAGCGTACTCATTCACGACGCCTACAAGGACCCCCGCTTCAACCGTACCATCGACCAGCAGACCGGCTTCAAGACCAAGAGCATCCTCTGTGTGCCGGTCAAGACAGTGCGTGGCGAGGTCATCGGCGTGGCGCAGATGCTCAACAAGAAGAAGGGCCGCTTCACCTACGACGACCAGGGCCTCTTGGAAGCCATGACGACGCAGGCTGCCGTGGCTTTGCAGAGCACCCAGTTCGTCGAGCGCATGGAGAAGACCCGCGAGCAGGAGATGGCCTTCCTGGACATTGTCTCCGACGTTACCTCGGAACTCGAGTTGGGCTCGCTGTTGCAGAAGGTGATGTCCGAGGCCACGCGCATGCTCAACGCCGAGCGTTCGACGCTTTTCATGAACGACGAAAAGACAAACGAACTCTTTTCCCGTGTCGCTATGGGCGATGCGCTGGGCGAGATACGCCTGCCCAACCACCTGGGCATCGCCGGCGCCGTCTTCATCTCGGGCAAGACAGTCAACATCCCTCATTGCTACGCCGACCTCAGGTTCAACCCCTCCTTCGACAAGCAGACCGGCTATTTCACCCGCTCCATGCTGTGCGTGCCGGTGCACAACAAGGACGGCAAGGTGATCGGCGCGACGCAAGTGCTGAACAAGCGCGGCGGGCCCTTCACGGACGAGGACGAACAGCGCCTCAAGGCCTTCACGGCGCAGATCTCGGTGGCCCTGGAGAACGCCAAGCTGTTCGAAGACGTCCAGACCATGAAGAACTACAACGAGAGCATGCTCGAAAGCATGTCCAACGGCGTCATTACGATGGACGAGGAAGGCACCATCGTGACCTGCAACGCCGCCGGCATGAACATCCTGCAAGTCAAGGCCGACGAAATTCTCAAAGCCAAGGCCGAGGAATTCTTCACCGGCGCGAACACCTGGGTCATGGAGAAGATCGAACGGGTTTTCGAATCGCAAGAATCCGAGATCGCCATGGATGCCGAGATGAGCGCCGGAGAGGACACGTTGTCGGTCAATCTGACCGTGCTGCCGCTAGTCAGCACCGAGGAGAAGAAACTCGGCTCGATGGTCATGATCGAGGACATCAGCTCCGAGAAGCGCATGAAATCGACCATGTCGCGCTACATGGATCCCGGCATCGCCGATCAGTTGCTGGGGGGCGGCGAGGACATCCTGGGTGGCACCAGCACCGAGGCCACGGTGCTGTTTTCCGACATCCGCGGCTTCACCACCATCACCGAGGAGCTTGGTGCCCAGGGCACGGTCAGCTTCCTCAACGAATACTTCACCATCATGGTCGATTGCATCAGCGAAGAAGGCGGCATGCTCGACAAGTTCATCGGCGACGCCATCATGGCCGGTTTCGGCATCCCCGTGGCCCACGACGACGACGAGGACCGGGCGGTACGCGCTGCCGTCAAGATGATCTCGGAAATGTGGCGCTGGAACGAGGGGCGCGTGGCCAAGGGCCTGAAGCCCGGCGACATGGGTATTGGCCTCAACACCGACCAGGTGGTTTCAGGCAACATCGGCTCGCCCAAGCGCATGGACTTCACCATGATCGGCGATGGCGTCAACCTGGCGGCTCGTCTGGAAAGTGCTTGCAAGCAATATTCGGCGCGGCTGTTGATCAGTGCAAACACCGTCAAGAAGCTGCGCGGCACCTTCCGCGTGCGCGACATCGACGATGTCGTGGTCAAGGGCAAGACAGAACCCGTGGGGGTCTACGAGGTGCTCGATTTCCACACCGACGAGACTTTCCCCAATGTCATGGAGGTGGTCGGCCACTTCAAGGAGGGCCGCAACCACTATCGCAAGGGCAGCTGGGACAAGGCCACCACATCCTTCAAGGAATGCCTAAACCTCAATCCCGAGGACCACCTTTCGCAGACCTACATCGAACGCTGCCAGACCCTCAAAAAGCGCAAGCCCAAGGACTGGGACGGCGTCTGGGTAATGACGTCGAAGTAGGGGTGGTTCGCCGATTCTTGTCGAACTTGAAACTCTCTATTCCGCGGCTGGCGAGGATTGCGGAAGGCTGCGCCGGTTGCTCTCGATCAGGATTTCCTCGGCCGATTGCTGCTCGACCGGATAGGTCACCACGCTGATTGCGATGTCGGGCCGGACTTCTTGGCCGGCGGCGTTGACGGAGATGGCGCTGGTGGCGCGCTCAATGTTGGTGGTCACGATGCCGAGGTTTTCTTCCGGCGTCTGAGGTAGCAGGACGCAAAAGGAATTGTCGTCCACTTTGGCCACCATATCGCTGGCCCGCATGGCCACCGGCAGCGCACGTGAAAGCTCGACCATGATCTTGGTGGCTGCCAGATGGCCGTTGGTTTCCAAGATCTGGCGATAGTTCTCGACACTCAGGAAGATCACCGAACCGGGCAAATCATTGCGCACCGCCACTGCCAGGAAGGTGCGAAAGAAGGCGACGAAGGTGCGGTAGCTGATCAGCCCGGTAACCTGATCGTAGCTCGACAGCAAGCGCAACTCTTCTTCCAGATTGAGCACGCGCTTGCCGGTCTTGATGCGCCGCTTGAGGAGTTGCGGGTTGAGCGGTTTGAGCAGGTAGTCGTCGGCTCCCGCCTCGAAGGCCGCCATCAGGTTTTCGTGGTCGCTGTGCTCGGAGAAGAACATGATGAAGCAGTAGCGGTGGCGGTTGAGGTCACGGATCTGGCGGCACAGCCGGCCCGTATCGATGCCCTCCAGCCCCCAGTCCATGATGGCCATGCGGTAGGTGCGTTCCTGGGCCAGGGCCCAGGCGCGGTCGCCGGTATGCTCGACGTCGACGGTGTGGCCCCAAGATTCGAGCTTGACCCGCAGCAGTCGGGCGATCAAGGGATTGGCATCGGCAACCAGGATACGCATGTCGTCCTTCTCAGGGAGAGTAGGTGGGCGGCAGAGACCGGGGCGATGTCCCGTTCGATGTTGAAAAGTCCGTGGCGGGCGCTGCTGGTTGAAGCTATGCGGCCTTGGCTTGCCGGTCAAGATCCGTAGTCCCTACCGTAGTCCCTACATGTTTGGCCTGATGGGCGAGAAGCGCCGCTCTGAGCACGGGCAGCTGCTTGCAGGCATTGAT
>NZDS01000071.1 GCA_002690215.1 Rhodospirillaceae bacterium
CCGCATCAACAGGCCGAACACATGGCAGCACCGACCAGCACTGCATCAACGTCCAATAATTCCCTTGCCAACAGGGAGCCGTCCACACATGGCTACTCGCTTCACTTCGGGACCGAGGCCGGCACAGCCGCTTTGCCCCTGAGAGCTGACCTCGCCGCCAGCACTTCCGCTTTCGACGCTTGGGAGTCCGATGTCGAGGGTACAGCGAGCATAGTGGGGGCGGGCCTGAATCGACGCGGTTGTGGTCCTTCCTGGCCGTCAGACGCGCCTTCCTTTTGCGCAAGTGGGTACTAGACCGTGTCGCTGTTCACCACGGCCCGGGAATAGCCTGCCGCTTCCTCGACGTTCGAGCTTTGCCATCTTTTTTCTCTGATCCTCTCACCTCCCAATGACGCCTTGCTTTGCACCCTTCAGGTTCTTGAGGGCAAGAGTTGCGGTCGTCATGCAGGCTGCCGCTCGTCGGCGAATCTCATGACCTCCCTCGCGAGCACCGCTTGATCCTTCGGGGAATTCATCACAATCGGTGCACTGCGGACTTCCACCTCTCGATCCAGGACCTGATCTCTTTCCGCGCTGTCTGCTTCATCCAAAAGAAAGCCGTCGATCAAATCGCCGTAGTGGTTGGCGATGGCTGCGGCGCTGGGCTCAAACCCGAGTTCCGCCATGATCTTCGCGGTCGGTCCCTTCAGGGCCTGGCCACCGACGATCGGCGAAACGGCAATGATGGGAGCCCTGGTGGCGGCCAGTGCCTCCCTGACGTCGGGCAA
The DNA here is from genome assembly GCA_002690215.1 of Rhodospirillaceae bacterium. GTDB lineage: Bacteria > Pseudomonadota > Alphaproteobacteria > UBA2966 > UBA2966. Next base: position 768 of record NZDS01000071.1, read on the forward strand.
AACCAATATGGGATCGATGCTGAGATAGGGATTGGAGGGGCAGATGACGACGGCCCGCAGGGCCGGATCTTCCAGTGCTTCGAGAAACTGCGGCTGGGCGACGGCCTGATCCGCGCCCTGGTAGGTGAATCCCTTTGCCTTGGGCCGGCATTGTTCGCGCACGAAATAGGTCTGCAGGGGAAGGCGTCCGGCATCGCTCTCGACGATTGTGCTGACGCTATCGTCGGTCATCGGCAGCAATCGGAAGGGAACGCCCAGCGCTGCGGCCAGGTCGCAAGTGACGGCGCTCAGGGATTTGCCCTGGCGCAGCCAATCGCTGCGCAGAACGTGCAGCGCCAGATCCCCGTCGCCCAGCTGGAACCAGGTTTCGCCACCGCATTCGGCGATCATCTCCATGAAATTCCAGGTTTCGTCGGCCCGGCCCCAGCCATTGACCGGATGGTTGCGGCCGGTGGTTCCATAAACGATGGAATCGATATCGGGCGAAACGTGAAGGCCCAAATGAACGAAGTCGTCGCCGGTGTTGGCGATCACCAATAGGCGCGTGGGGTCAAGGGTTTTGGCTAGCCCGGATACCAGTTTGGCACCACCGACGCCGCCGGAGAGCGCGATAACCTCGATGTTGGACGTCATCGGAACAAATCCTCGTCTCTCGGGCGCAGCAGCGCCGCGGCGCCCTCTTGGTCGCCGGGTTTCGCAGCAAAGCCCCGCACCACGGCAACGGGAGAGCCCTCCGCTCCTTGTCCCTGCAGCAGGGAGGCAGCCGCAGCCAGCTCATCGGCGATGGCCTGCTGGCTGACCAGCAGTTCGCGGTCGAAAAGATCTCTCTCGCCGCTCAGGTCGAGCAGGGCCGGGAGGCCGCTCACGCCGAGTGCCACGCCGGTGGTACCCAAGCGCCAAGGCCGGCCCAGACTGTCATTGATGATGACGCCGAGGCTTTTGCCGCTGCCTCGGCAAAGCGCCTCACGAATGCTGTTGCTCGATCTGTCCGGATCGGTCGGCAGAAGAAGTACGTTTTCCTCTCCCGGCGCACTGGCGACGTTGGAACGATCCATGCCGGCGTTGGCCAGGATGACGCCGCAATGGTGGAGGACAATCAGGATGCCCGGAGCAGAGCGTACGATTTCGCTCGATTCCGACAAAATAACCTCGACCTCCCGAGGATCCTTCAAACACTCTTTGGCAACGTCTTTGGCACGAGCCGATGGTACGACTGTGTTGAGGTCGACAATTCGCCCCTCCGCCTTGGAGACGATTTTCTGGGCGATCACGACGACATCGCCCTCTTCGAGGTGTCCGCCTTCCTTATCAAAGCCGTCGAGGATCAATTGGGCGATGTCGTCCCCGGGTTGGATCAGCGGAATTCCCGGTACGGTGAACGCCTCTAGGGAACGGGGCATTGTCGCTGTCTTTCCAGCTTCGGACCAACCATCGGAAGTTGCCGCCGATCACACAAGATAGGACGACATCAGGTCGCGAAACCGATCCCCGTGGATTGCCGGATCATGGCGAGCCAGGTCCGCCGGCTTGAGACCCTGCTCTATCCAACGTTCTTCAAAAGCCGGCCATTCGGCCTGGAAACACAAGCCTGCCGGAATGCGGTTCCTGTCCTTCAGGCGTTGAACGGCGGCAAAGGCGGAAGCCCTGTCGGTGCAATCGAATTCAGGAACATCCTCCAGATTGAAGAGGCGCGCATCCCAATCGGGATAGGTGTCGTTGTAGGTGACGCAGGGTGACAAAACCTCGAGGAAGGCGAATCCCCGTTTGGCTCTGACGTGTTCCAGCGCCTGCACCATCAGGTCGTCAAGCTGGGTCGCGAAGCGTGTCGATGCACGGGCCAGAAAAGTCGATCCGGAAATCGCCAGGCCCAGCAGGATGCCGTCGATCGGCGCCTCCAGGGGCCCTTCGGCGGTGGGCGAATCCTGGCCCTTGGTGAGCCCGTAGGTGCCGTTGTTCATCAGGATATAGAGCACACTGGCATTGCGTTTGAGAGCATGAACCAGATGCCCGGCACCGATGGCGTAGCCATCGCCGTCGCCGCCGGCGGCAATGACCGTGAGGTCGGGATTGGCGACAGCGGCACCCACCGCCGTCGGCAAAACGCGGCCATGCATGGCGTGATAACCGTAGGCCTCGATATTGTTCTGCACGCTGCCGGAACAACCGATGCCGGCCAGCAACATGGTCTCATAGGCGGGAACGTCCAGTTTCGATAGCGCCCCGGTCAGGGCACCCTGAACGCCATAGTGGCCGCAACCGGCACACCAGGTTGGCTGGGAAGGCGTATAGGTTTCCGTCATTCGTTCGCCTCCTCTTGCTCCAGAATTCGGCTCACCAGTTCGCTGGGCCGGAAGGGAACGCCGTCGTATTTCAAGATGCTGCGGACTGTTGCCCGGGGGGCGCCGGCGCCTTTGAGCAACTGCGCCAGTTGTCCGCCCTGCGAGTGTTCGACGACGTAGACCCGGGCCAGCGAGCCGATGAATTCGATGGTTTCCTCGAGCACCGGCCATAGCGTTCTCGGCCTGTGGCAACGCAGCTTCAGGCCGCTTTCTGCCAGCGCCGTATAGGCCTCGTCCATGACCCCGGTTTCCATCCCCGTGCCGACGAGGCCAATCCGAGCCTCCGCGTCGCCCCATTGCACGGCTCGGGGCAAGCGGTCTGCGGCAGCCGCCATCTTGCGCGCCCGCTTGTCCATCATGGTTTTGCGGTTGGCCGGGGCGGTCGACACCTGCCCCCATTCGTTGCGTTCGTTTCCCGTCACCAGGTTCATGGCCTGCGGCGTGCCGGGCACGGCCCAGGGCGAGATGCCGTCTTCCGTGATGGCATAGCGCTTGTAGACATCAAGTGATCCTGCTTCGTCCACGCTGAGCAGTTTTCCGGTATCCATCTCCGCCGCCGCCAATTCGAAAGGCGGCACGGTTACCGTATCCTGCGCCATCATGCGGTCGAGGGCGATGTAGACCGGGCATTGGGCGACCTGGGCCAGGTTCGTCGCGAGGACGGCGAATTCGAAGCACTCGCCCACCGTGCCGGGGCAGAGCACGAAATGGGGGAAATCACCGCAGGCGCCAGACGTCAGCATGCCGATATCGCTCTGCTCGGCTTTGGTGGGCATGCCTGTCGAAGGCCCCGCCCGCTGGCAATCCACCACGACCAGGGGAATCTCCGCCGATCCGCAATGGCTGATGCTCTCCTGCATGAGGGCGATGCCCGGGCCCGAAGAGGCTGTCATGGCCCGGCCGCCGGTCAGCGCAGCGCCGATGGCGAGATTGACGGCGGACAATTCGTCTTCGGCCTGGACCACAACGCCCCCGAAGGCCGCGGCGTGCTTGTTCAGCCAGTCCATGATGTCGGTCGCCGGGGTGATCGGATATCCCGCCATGAAACGGCCTCCGGCGACAAGGAAGCCGAAGGCCGTGGCCTCGTTGCCGCTCATGAAGACGCGATCGCGGCGCTCCTGAACCGGCAATCGGAGAATGTTGCATCCTACGGCATAGCCCAATTCATCGGCGACGCCGAAGCCCAGTTGTAGGGCCTGCAGGTTTGCCGAGAGGGCGGCAGGGGAAAGTTTCGCGAAGCGCCGTCGCAGGCTCTCTTCGGCTTCGGCGTCGCTGAGCCCCAGGACCCTCATCAAGAGGCCGAAGCCAAAACAGTTCTTAAAGAGATCGCGGCGCAACTCACGTACGGCGTAGCGGCTGAAGGGAACCGCCAGAACGGTGACGTCGTCCGGCAGGTAACCGCTGGGGAGCGATTCGCGAGAGCTGTCGTAAATCACGATGCCGCCGGATTTGATCAATTGACCTTCGAGCTCGATGACCTCGTCGTCGAAGGCCACCAGCACGTCGAACAAATCGCCCAATCCGCCCAAGCCGCCCAGCCCACCATGCGGCTCCGGCGCTGCCCGCAACATGGCGGCCGCGTGCCCGCCTTTGATGCGCGAGGCGATGTTGCTGGTCTGGTAGAGGTTCAGTCCGCGGCCGGCCAGAACTTCTGCCAGCAATCCGATGATCGAAAGCGAGCCGTCGCCGCCCTGACCGGCAACCATGATGTTGAGGTCCTCACAGAACCGGGTTCGTTCCTCCGGCGGTGCTGATGGCTGGACCTTGTTCATCCTTCCCCCGGCTCGTCGACCGTTGCCGGAGCGCCCGGTCCTTTGGTGTAGAAGGTCTTGGGACAGAGGAAACCGAGGGCTTGGCGCTCGGCCAAGGTTGGCATCTGCGCCGGTAACGGGCGGTTCTTCTTTTTGTCGGCCGACAGTTTCTTCATCAGGAATTCCCCGCGCGGCTCGTCATCAAGGGGACGTGTCTCGACTACGCCGGCAGCGACGGCCGCCTCAATCGCCTCGTGGCCGCGCTTTGTCCTAATCAATGTATAGGTCCAGCCGTCCAGGCCAATGCCACCGGCGCCGATATCGGCATACTCGGCCCCGTAATCGAGGCAGTAGAGACAGGCGGGCCGCGCGAAATCACGGTACTTTTTCAGCGAAGCGTGCATGATTTCGCCGTCGTCCAGGCGCACCACGACCTTGCCCTTGATGTTGATGTTGTCGATCCGCTTGTGATCGACCTCGAGGATTTCACCGAGTTTCTCGATGCTTTCGTGGGTGAAACTTTCCGAACAGAACAATCCCAGCACCAGGGTGACGTTGTCGCGATACCAGTTGTTCATTTCCATGCGGATGCTGGAATGCTGCTGCAAGCGGACGCCGTCCACCTGGCAGGGTACGCCGACGACCGCCAGCGGGCCGACGTTCTCGCGCATGGCTTGCTGCAAGGCCAAGGTATTTGGCGAGTAAGTATAGCGCGAGGCGGCGCAATCGATGACTTCATCCTTGGTTCGCGCCAGCTTGTGCCGGCCGATTTGATTGTTGTCGGGCTCCACGTCGCCCAGGATGGCGCCGGCCAAGGTGCCGTTTTCCAATCCCTGGATGATCAGCGCGGAGACCATTCCACCATCCTGGCAACGCGCCAGGATGTCGGGATCGGTCGAGCGGGCGTAGACACCATAAGCATAGCTGCCATAGCTGTCGCTCAGCGACGGTTCCTGAAAGTCCAGAATGTCGGGCAAATCGCGATCGACCGGCCGCAGCACGGGGCATACCTCGGCGCACAGGACACAGTAAACGCAGGCGTCGGCGCGAGCGTCCACGGGGTTTTCGTCGACATAGTCGAAGACGTCCGCGGGACAGATCGTGACACACGAGGCGCAGCCGACGCAGCGCCCTTTGTCGACGACTTCCTCCAGCAAAAAATCATAGGCGCGAAATCCACCACGGTTGATCTCGGTTCGCCAGGCGAACGCCCATTCGTTGGGATCGGCACCGTCGTCCAACAAACGGCGGTAACGTTCATCGACCTTGGCTGTCCGAGAATCGACAAGCCTGCGTGATGTTTGTTGGCTCTCCCTCATCGCTGAGAATTCCTTCGATCCCAATTCGTTACAGCCTGAGACGCCATTCAGTCTTATGCTTCTAGGCCCTGGGCTTCGCAATACCGTTCGGCAAAGCGGGTAAGATCCTCCTCCACTGCGGCCCAGATTATCCCGCGAGGCGCGGGAACGTGCGATAATTCATTATCTAAAACCTGACCCTGGTTGCGCCTCGACCGGCGCCGGGATGTCGCGCATTTGGCGGCTCTTTATGCCGATGCCGGCCCAGCACCCGTAGAATCGAGGGGGTGGGGTCAGGACCGGTTTATGGCGTCCCTTACGGCAGCAGGGCCATGTGCTCGTCGAGCAGTCCGAGTATGGTGTCCCGGTCGGCCGAAGGCAGCCTCAAGAGGGAGCGGGTGACGCCTTTCTCGGCATAGGAGTCGAGCGTCGCCTTGTCGGGCGGCGCGCCGAAGACGCCGATCGAAATTGTTGACATGTCGCGCCCGGCCTCGTCGGCGATGCGGCGCAGGCGGGCTATGCCGTCGTCGGGGTCAAAGCCGACGCCCCGGGGCAGCCAGCCGTCACAGAACTCGACCACACGGCGCAGCGTGTAATCGGTCTCGCCGCCGAGGACGATCGGCGGGTGCGGCTTTTGCACGGGCTTGGGATGGGACCAGGTGGGGTCGAAGTCGACCATCTCGCCATGGAATTCGGCCTCCTCCTCCGTCCACAGCGCCTTCATGGCAAGAATACGCTCGCGCATCAGCTTGAAACGCGTCTTGTACTCGGCGCCATGGTCGTTCATTTCCTCGACGTTCCAGCCGCCGCCGATGCCGAAGACGATGCGCCCGTCGGACAGCATGTCGAGGCTGGCAACGGCCTTGGCGGCGTTGAAGTGGTTGTGCTGGGGCAACAGGCAGATGCCAGAACCCAAGATCAGCTTGCTCGTGGCGGCTGCGGCGTAGGCCATCGTGACGAACAGGTCGTGGGTATGCGAGTACTCCTGGGGCAAGTCACCGCCGCCCGGAAAGGGCGACTTGCGGCTGGTGGGGATGTGGGTGTGCTCGGGAAACCAGAGGGACTCGAAGCCGCGCTCCTCGGCGGCTTGGGCCAACTCGTCCACCCGGATCGCGTAGTCGGTGGCAAAAATGAAGACGCCGATATCCATGCTTGATCCCCCTGGGTTTTGGGCTGCAAATGCCTGGGACAAGAATGATAGAGCAGAGCACAGGATGCGGAAACAGCCCGTGGCGGCCTGGCCGCAAACGACCCGCTCCCCTCACAGCACCTCTTCGGCGATGATGCGCAGCGCCTCGGGCGTCGCGCCGGCCACCACCAAGGTGCCGACCTGCCCCTTGGCTGCCGCTGCCTGCCAAACGGACAGGCGTTCGACGATGCGGCTTTTGGGCCCGATCAGGGCGACATCGTCGACCAGTTTGTCGGGTACCTTGGCGGCGGCCTCCGCCCTCTTGCCGTCGAGGAACAGGTCCTGGATCTCGGCGGCGGCATCGGCGTAACCCAAGCGTTTGGCGAAATCGTTGTAGAAATTCTTGGCTCGCGCGCCCATGCCGCCGATGTAGAGGGCAAGGGTCTGCTTGATCGGCGCCCGGCAGGCTTCCAGGTCGTCGCCGATGCTGACCCGGACGAAGGGCGCCACGTCGAAATCCTCCAACCCCTTGCCGCCTCCGGCCTTGGCGAAGCCCTCGTCCAGGAACTCCTGGAAGACGTCGAAACGCTCCGGCACCATGATGAAGGGAAAGAAGCCGTCGGCGACTTCAGCGGCGGTGCGCACGCCGCCAGGGGCGATGGCCCCGGTATAGATCTTGAGGGCGGGATCGCCGTGCAGGATGCTCTTGAGGGGCTTGCCGAGCCCGCTGGAGCCCTCGCCCCGATAGGGGATCTGATAGTGATAGCCATGGTGTTCGAGGGGTGCGGCACGGTCGATGATTTGGCGGATGATGGCGACGTACTCGCGGGTGCGTTCAAGCGGCCGGCCGAAGGGAACGCCGTGCCAGCCCTCGATGACCTGCGGGCCGGAAGGGCCGATGCCGAGGACGAAGCGGTTGCCGGAAAGGCTCTGCAGGGTCATGGCCGTCATCGCCGCCATCGCCGGGGTGCGCGCCTGCATCTGGATGATCGCCGTTCCCACCTTGATGCGCGAGGTCCGCGACAGCGCCCAGGCGGCCGGCGTTAGCGCATCGTTGCCCCAGGCCTCGGAGAACCACACTGAATCGAAGCCCAAGGATTCGGCTTCGGCAATAAGGTCCATGTCGATGGAATAGCGGGCACCTGTGGCGCCGAGAACGAGACCTAGCCGCATGGTTTGATACGTCCTTGATGGGATGTAAACCCGAATATTGACATCCGTTGCGGCGGCGGCCAAGACCAACGTAAGCTGAGCCAGCGGTCGCCTTCCGTTACCACCAGCGAAAGGGGAATTCCATGCGCGTAGGAATATTTGCGCCGTTGGTCAATCCGTACCATACGCCCGACTACATCACCGCCCTGGCCGAGGGCGCCGAGGAACGCGGTTTTCATGTCCTGTGGCTGGGCGAGCACGTCGTCCTCTTCGACGAATACGCCTCGCACTACCCCTATGCCAACGACGACCGCATTCCGATCGCCACCGACAGCGGCCTCTTGGAGCCCTTCGCGGCGCTCGGCTACCTGGCCAGCGCGACCAAGCGCATCCGCCTGGGCACGGCGGTCTGCCTGGTGCCGCAGCGCAACCCGGTGTACACCGCCAAGGAGGTTGCCACCCTCGATTACCTCTCCGACGGCCGCATCGAATTCGGCGTCGGCGTCGGTTGGCTGGCCGAGGAATTCGGCGCCCTGCAGGTGCCTTGGGCTCGCCGCGGCGCCAGAACCCGGGAATACCTGGAGGTCATCAGGCGGCTCTGGACCGAGCCGGTGGCGTCTTATGAGGGCGAGTTCTACACCCTGCCGCCCTGTCGGCAGAACCCGAAACCGGTGCAGAAACCCCATCCACCAATCAATTTCGGCGGCGAAAGCGAGGCGGCGCTAAAGCGGGTGGCCGAATTCGGCGATGGCTGGCACCCCTTCAATTGCACGCCCGAAGACCTGGCGGCGGGGGTGGCCCGCCTGGAAGTGCTCTTGGTCGAACACGGCAGAAGCCGGGCCGACATCGAGGTAGCCGTCTGCCCCTACAATCATCCCATCGATCGCGACCTGATGGCACGCTATCGCGACGCCGGGGCCGACCAGCTGACCCTGATGGTGGCGACCGGCTCCATCAGAAAGCTGACAGCCATTCTCGACGAGTTGGCCGAGGACTACGTCGAGCCTGCGAAAGGGCTTTAGCGGGCTGCTAGTACTAGCTTGGGGTCATCTCTCCCCAGCCGGCAACGCGTTCGATGCGGATGGCGATGACTGGCAGGTCTTCCAGGGCCATGGCGGCGTATTGGGCGTAGCGTTGGCGCAGCAGGCGCTGCGCCGCGTCGTGTTCGGGACCCGCCGCCAGCACTTCGGCGCGGCCGCGCAGCATCACCCAGCCGAGATGGCTCCAGTCCGCGTCGTCGTAGTGGTCCGCGACCAAGGCGACGGCAGGGTTTTCGGCGATGTTGCGCAGGCGCTTGAGGGTCCTGACCTCGGGCCGCTTGGGCTTGGAGTCGATGGTGACGTAGGCGTTGGCGCCGTCGACGGCAAAACACACCGGCAGCACGTGCGGCGCGCCGGCTGCGTCCGCCGTCGCCAGGTGGGCGACGCGCCGAGACTCGAGGAAACGGCGCTGCTCTTCGCTCAGCATGGCGGCAGAATAGCGCAAATCGCCAACCAGCGCCCCGCGGCGCCGTCATCCGGGCAAGTGGCGTGACATCTGGAATCCATGTACTTTTAGCGCTCTGATCAAGCGACTGAGCCAGGGGGGACAGGCAATGAAGCTCGGCGTATCTATATTTCCAACGGACTATTCCGTATCTCCGACGGATCTCGCCGTGGCGGCCGAGGAACGCGGATTCGACTCCCTTTGGTTTCCCGAGCATTCGCACATCCCGGTGTCGCGCCTGACGCCGTGGCCCGGCGGTGGTGACCTGCCGCAGCAGTACTACGACTGCATGGATCCCTTCGTCGCCCTGGCGGCGGCCGCTGCGGTGACCAAGACGATCATGCTCGGCACCGGCATCTGCCTGGTCATCCAGCGCGACCCCATCCAGACGGCCAAGGAGGTCGCCACCCTCGACACGGTTTCCGGCGGTCGCGTCTTGTTCGGCGTCGGCGGTGGCTGGAACCTCGATGAGATCTCCAACCACGGGACCGAATTCAAGAGCCGCTTCAGGCTCATGCGCGAACGCATCGCCGCCATGAAGGCGATTTGGACGCAGGAGCAGGCCGAATATCACGGCAAGTTCGTCGACTTCGACCCCATCTTCGCCGCGCCCAAACCGGTGCAGAAGCCCTATCCGCCGATCATCGTCGGCGGCGGATTTCCGCACAGCGCCAAACGGGTCATCGAGTACGGTGACGGCTGGATACCGATCGCTGGCCGCGGCCAGGATATCCTCAGCCTGCTGCCCGAGTTCCGCCAGATGGCCCGCGACGCCGGCCGCGATCCCGATACCATCGGTGTCTCGATTTTCGGCATCGTCGGCGCCGAGGTCACGGAAGACGAGGTTGCCGGCTATCGGGACGCAGGTGTCGAACGGATCGTCTTCATGCTGCCCTCTCAAGGCAGCGACATGGTGATGCCGATGCTCGATCAGGCGGCTGGTTTCATGTCGCTGGCCCGAGGTTGAAGCCGGTACCCGACGACCATCTGCCATGCAGTACGCACTCTTCATCCGCGGGCAATTCGCCTATGACGACGACATGGTGGCGCGCTTCGAGGAACTCGCCGAACAGGCGCGCCTGGCGGACCGCCTGGGATTCTCGACGATCGCCGCCGGCATGCACTACGGCACCTACCCGCTGCGCATGCTGCAGCAGATCCCCTTCCTGGCGCGCATCATGGCCGAGGCACCCAACGTCCGGCTGCTGCCCGGCATCGTCCTGTTGTCGCTGCACAAGCCCCTCGACATCGCCGAACAGTTGGCCACCCTCGATGTCATGTCCGGCGGGCGGCTCATCTTCGGCGCCGGGCTGGGCTACCGGGAGGTCGAATTCCAGGGTTTCGGCACCACCCAGTCGGAGCGCGTCGAGCGCTTCGAGGAGAACCTCGAGGCGGTGGTCCGCTTGTGGTGCGAAGAGCGCGTCAGCATGACCGGCTCCCATTTCGTGCTCGACGAGGCGACGATCTCGCTGAAACCGGCACAGCAGCCGCGGCCGCCGATCTGGATCGGCGCCAATGCCGACGCGGCGGTGCGCCGGGCGGCGCGCCTCGGCGACACCTGGTTCATCAATCCGCACCAGCGCATGGAGACTATCGAACGCCAGCTCGAGATCTACAAACGCGCCCTCGACGATTTGCACAAACCGTTCCCGGACGAGCTGCCGCTGATGCGGGAAATCTTCGTCGCCTCCTCGCGGGGCGAGGCCATCCGTCTGGCCCAGCCTTACCTGGAAACCAAGTACCAGACCTATCACCAATGGGGACAGGACAAGGCCATGCCCAAGGGCGACGACGACCTCTCGTTGCCCTTCGAGGAATTGACCCGGGACCGCTTCCTGCTGGGCTCGACCGACGAGGTGGTCGAGCAGATTGTCGGCTACAACCGGCGCCTCGGTGTCAATTCGTTCGTCCTGGGAATGCAATGGGTGGGCATGCCGCAAAACCAGGTGATCGAGGCCATGCACCTGTTTGCCGAAGAGGTCATGCCGAAGGTCGCCCAGGCGATCTGATGCGGCGCCATTCAGAGTGAGGGAAAATACCATGCATTACGGCTTCAGCATTCCCAACGGCGGCCCGCTGGCGGGTCCCGAGGCGCTCCGGGCGATCGCCCTAAAGGGGGAGGATTTGGGCTTCGACTGCCTCGTCGCCCCCGACCACATCATCATTCCGAAGAGCATCGATTCAGCCTATCCCTATTCCGAGAGCGGCGAGTTCGTATCTTTATCGGCGACCAGTGGCGAGTGCCTGGAGATGCACGGCGTACTGTCGTTCCTGGCGGCCGTGACGTCGCGCATGCGCCTCATCACCTCGGTCATGGTCGTGCCATACCGTCATCCCGTGCTGGCGGCGAAGCTGTTGGCGACTATTGACGTGCTGTCCGCCGGCCGGCTCACGGTGGGCTGCGGAGCCGGCTGGATGGAGGAAGAATTCGCGCCCTTGGGCGCCCCTCCTTTCGCCGAGCGCGGCAAGGCCACTGACGAATTCATCGCCGCCTTCAAGGAATTGTGGAGTAGCGATACGCCCACCTTCGAGGGCGCCTACACCCGTTTCGCAAATATCGCCTTCGCGCCCAAGCCGGTACAAAGGCCGCATCCGCCGATCTGGATCGGCGGCGAGAGTGGGCCCGCCATGAAGCGCACCGTCCGGCTCGCCGACGGTTGGTACCCCATCGGCAACAACCCGCGCTTCCCTATGAACACGGTTGGGCGCTTTGCCGACGGGGTGCAAAAGCTGCGGGGCTTTGCCGAAGAGGCCGGCCGCGACCCGGCCGAGATCGACCTTGCCTTCTTTGCGCCGCGCTACAACGAGAGTGAGGCCCAGATCCTCGACGACGGTGCCCGCCAGGCCTTCACCGGCAGCGCCGAGGAGATCGCCGCGGACATCGCCGGCTTCCGCGATTCCGGCTTACGCCATTTGGTTCTCAATTTCCTCGACCCGTCGCTGGAGCGAACCCTCGAGCGCATGGCCTTCTTCGCTGAAACCGTGCGGCCCCTGGCCGGCGACTGAGAAAGCCGAGGCAGGGCGCCGACCGAGGCGGCGCCGGAACGGTGATCGGCGATGGTTCACTTTCCACCGTGACAAGGGTTCGCCGGCCATGGATAAATACAGCGGGCCGCCCCCGTCGCAAGCGGTCGACGGTCTCAGCCGATGGCCGTCTGGAACCGCCCATAAGAAGGCACTCATGGATAGGCACGGCAATTCGATCCGCCCGATACCGCCGATCGGGATCTGCCCGGGAGGTGCGTCGTGACGTGGGCGATCCTGCCGGTGAAAGGCCTGGACACCGCCAAGCAACGCTTGAGCGACGCCTTGGCGCCGGACGAGCGCCGGGACCTGTTCCGGGCCATGATCGAGGATGTGCTCGAGGCCCTAAGCCAAGTCCGTGGCCTCGCGGGCATCTGTGTCTTCACCCGTGATGCCGAGGCCGTCGCGCTGGCCGAGCGCTACGCCGCCCGTCATGTGATGGAAGGTGAGAGTCTGGGCCAGACCGCGGCGGTGACGGCGGCAGCTTCGGTGCTGGCCGCGGAAGGCGTGACGGATGTCGTTTGCCTGCCCGGCGACATCCCCTTGGCGACGGCGACGGAGATCGAACAGGTCCTGGCCCACCATCGGGTGCCGCCTGACACCCGCCCCCGGGTCACCGTCGTCCCAGCCCGTGACAAGCTGGGCTCCAACTGCATGGTCTGCTCGCCGCCCGACGCCTTGCCCTTTCAGTTCGGCAACGACAGCTTCAGCCGCCACCTGGCAGTGGCGCGCCAGGCGGGCGTGGCGGTGCGGACCATCGAATTTCCCGGACTGGGTCTCGACGTCGACACGCCGGAAGACCTGGCGATTCTGTTGCAGCGCCAAGGATCCAGCCGGGCTCAGACCTACCTGAGAGAGAACGGCATCGCCGCCCGCCTGCTCCAAGCCGAGGCATCGTGATGGACGCGTTCGTGCAACCTCAAAGCGGAGGCATGGACCTGGAGACCGCCCTGGCCCTGGCCGACGTCGTCGATATCGAGGTCCTGATGGGCCGGGCGGCGGCGCTTCGCGATGCCGGCCACGGCAACGTCATATCTTATTCTCGCAAAGTTTTCATCCCGCTGACCAAGCTGTGCCGGGACGTTTGCCACTACTGCACCTTCGCCGAGCCGCCGCAGCGCGGCGCCGCCGCCTACATGACCCCCGAGGAGGTTCTGACGGTAGCCCGCGCGGGCGCCCGCGCCGGCTGCCAGGAGGCCCTGTTCACGCTCGGCGACAAGCCCGAGTTACGCTACCGCATCGCCCGGGATGAACTCGAGCGTATGGGATATGCTACGACCCTCGACTACCTGGCCCATGTCGCCGGCTTGGTATTCGCCGAGACCGGCCTTTTTCCCCACGTCAATCCCGGACTCATGGCTGCCGCCGACATGACCACGTTGCGCGCCGCCTCGGTGTCCCAGGGACTCATGCTGGAGTGTGTCGACGAAGCGTTGTGCCGACCTGGCGGGCCGCACTACGGATCTCCCGACAAGGACCCGCAACGGCGCTTCGAAACCATCGAATTGGCAGGCGCACTCAAGGTTCCGTTTACCTCCGGCATCCTCATCGGCATCGGCGAGAGCCGCCGCCAGCGGATCGAATCCCTGCTGGCACTGCGCCAGACGCACGAGCGCTACGGCCACATCCAGGAAATCATCGTCCAGAACTTCCGCGCCAAGCCGGGCACCCGCATGGTCCATGCGGCGGAGCCCGATTTCGATGAGTTGTTGTGGACAGTCGCGGTCGCGCGACTTGTGTTCGGCCCGGAGATGAACATTCAGGCGCCGCCCAACTTGAGCCCGGGGCCGACGGCCCGGCTGATCGCCGCCGGCCTCAACGACTGGGGCGGGGTGTCGCCTGTAACCCCCGACTTCGTCAACCCGGAACGGCCGTGGCCAGAGATCGAAACGCTGGCCCGGGAAACGGCGGCTGCCGGCCATGTGCTGGCGCAGCGCCTTTGCGTTTACCCGCGCTATGCCTTGGATGGCGATGTCTGGCTCGATGAGCGCTTTCGCACCCCGGTCTTGCGCGCCATCGACGGTCAAGGCCTGGCGCGCCCGGACTCCTGGTCGCCGGGCGGCAATGAAGATCTGCCGCTGGAGACGCTGCTACCGGCTGCGGTCATACCTGCCTCGACCGGAGGATGCGGAATGGCCGCCATCACGGACAGGGCGGCCCAAGGCGAAGAACTGTCAGAGGCCGAGATCGTGCAGCTCTTCGAGGCCCGCGGCCAGGCGGCCGAAGAGGTCGTGGCGGCCGCTGACCGTTTGCGCGCCCGGGTGATCGGCAACGACGTCAGCTATGCCGTCAACCGCAACATCAACTACACCAATGTCTGCTACTTCCGTTGCGGCTTTTGCGCCTTCTCCAAGGGACGCGGTAGCGAAAGTTTGCGCGGCCGGCCTTATGACCTGAGTCTCGACGAGATCGCGCGGCGCACCCGCGAGGCCTGGCAGCGCGGCGCCACCGAGGTCTGCATGCAGGGCGGCATCCACCCGGACTATACCGGCCGCACCTACTTGGATATCTGCGCCGCCGTGCGTGATGCGGCGCCCGAAATGCACCTACATGCCTTCTCGCCGTTGGAGATCACGCAAGGTGCCGCGACTTTGGAGATCGGGGTGCCGGAGTTTCTCGAAATGTTGCGCGATGCCGGGCTCGGCTCGCTGCCGGGAACGGCGGCCGAAATTCTCGACGACGAGGTGCGCCAGGCGCTCTGCCCGGACAAGGTCGATACCGGGACCTGGCTCGAGGTCGTGGCGGCGGCACACGACGTCGGTCTGCGCTCGACCGCGACGATCATGTTCGGCCACGTCGACGGCTATCGGCATTGGGCCCGGCATCTGCTGCGGATCAGGACCCTGCAGGCACGCAGCGGCGGCTTCACCGAGTTCGTGCCGCTGCCCTTCGTCCACATGGAGGCGCCGATCTATTTGCAGGGGCGGGCCCGGCGCGGCCCCACTTGGCGCGAATCCCTTCTCATGCACGCCGTGGCGCGGCTGGTGCTGCATCCCCACATCACCAATATCCAAGCGTCGTGGGTGAAGTTGGGTCCTGACGGCGCCCTGGCCTGCCTCGATGCCGGCGCTAACGACCTGGGCGGCACGTTGATGAACGAGAGCATCACCCGCGTCGCCGGGGCCAGTCACGGCCAGGAGATGCCCGTCCGGCAGATGGAAGCGCTGATCGAGAAGGCCGGGCGCCGACCGGTGCAGCGCACCACTTTCTACGGCGCCGTTCCGGCCGAACGCAGGGCCAGCGTTTTCGCCGCCAAACCGCTGCTGCCGTCTGTAGACACGCCGCTGCCGCCGCGCCAACGCCACCACGGCCGCGCCCGTTCCGTGGCTGAGGCCGTGCCATGCGCCGGCTGTGGCCCCGCAAGCTGAACTCCCTAATCAGAATGCCGGTATTGGCCACTAGGGTGTCCTGTGCTGATGCGGTGGACCTCTCCTGCCACCGGCATCGCAATGTGCCAAATTGCGGCTTTCTAATGGAGGTCGCTAGTGGATGGAGTCTAACGCTTGGTACCCCCGATTGACGGCGGCGATGATCCGGTCCGGATCGGCGGTCCAGTTGAAGGGCTTGGGGGTTTCATTAGTCTCGGCGATGAATC